>JAUVWV010000127.1 GCA_030603925.1 Thauera sp.
ATGGCCTTTCTGGCGGCCGAAGCCCTTGACCTCGGTGACGGTGATGCCCTGCACGCCGATGGCCGAGAGCGCCTCGCGCACTTCGTCCAGCTTGAAGGGCTTGATGATCGCAGTGATGAATTTCATGAGGTTCTCCTTGCGCCCGTCATGGGCGGGATTGCGAGCAGCATGCACATGGGGGTCTCCCGTTCTGTTACATGACGGCGGACACAAAGCGGATTTCGTGCCAGCTACCCGGATCCCGGTAAGGGCGGGGCTTCGGCCGTTTGCGGGGAGCGTCTGGTGCACTGCAGCGAACGGCTGCAGCGTCCAATCGGGTGCAAATGCACCGTATTGGTGCGCAGGCCGGGCGACCGGGCGCGGCGGCTGCGGGGCGCGTGCTAAACTCGCGCCCATCACCCCACCTGCCTGCGGAAACGGACATGAGCACCCCCCCACGCATCCTCGAAGAAATCGGCGCCCGACTGTCCGAGCTCGCTGCCGCGAGCCCGGCGCGCGACATCGAGAAGAACGTGCGCGCCCTGCTGGGCAGCGCCTTCGGCCGCCTCGACCTGGTCACCCGCGAGGAATTCGACGTGCAGCGCGAAGTGCTGGCCCAGGCGCGCCGTCGCCTGGCCGAACTGGAAGCGCGCGTCGCCGCCCTGGAAGCCCGTCTGGAGGCGGGTGACAAGGGCGCCTGAGCCGCCCGCGCAGCTGTCTGCAGCGTCCGGCGGCGCCCCGCCGCAGCGGCCGCGCAATGCGGCACGAATAATGCCGATGCGCTAGACTGCGGGCTCCCGAGATCCGTGGAGCCCCTGCATGTCGCTTGCCCTGGTCCACGCGCGCGCCCTCGACGGCATGTGCGCGCCGGCCGTCACTGTCGAAGTGCATCTGGCCAACGGGCTGCCCGCCTTCAACCTGGTCGGCCTGCCCGACGCCGAGGTGCGCGAAGCGCGCGACCGCGTGCGTGCGGCCCTCGCCACCTCGCAGTTCGAATATCCGCAGCGCAAGATCACCGTCAATCTGGCGCCCGCCGATCTGCCCAAGGAAGGCGGGCGTTTCGACCTGCCGATTGCCGTCGGCATGCTGGCCGCCGCGCAGCAGGTCGATGGCAGTGCCCTGGGCGGCCTGGAGTTTCTCGGCGAACTGTCGCTGAGCGGCGAGCTGCGTCCGGTGCGCGGCGTGCTGGGTGCGGCGCTGAAGGCCGGGCAGGCGGGGCGCGCCCTGGTGGTGCCTGCCGCCAATGCCGCCGAGGCGGCGCTGGCGCGCGACACCGTCATCCTGCCCGCCGACAGCCTGCTGGCGGTATGCGCGCACCTCAACGGCCACCAGACGCTGCAACGCCACCATGCCGCGGCGTGCCCCGCAGCGCCCGCCGAGCGCCACGACCTGGCCGACGTGAAGGGCCAGCAACAGGCGCGCCGCGCGCTCGAGGTGGCCGCCGCCGGGCAGCATTCCATGCTGATGTACGGCCCGCCGGGCACCGGCAAGTCCATGCTCGCCCGCCGCCTGCCCGGCCTGCTGCCGCCGCTCGACGAGGGCGAGGCCCTGCAATGTGCCGCGCTGCAGTCGCTGGACGGCAGCTTCGATGCCGCCCGCTGGGCCCAGCGCCCGTTCAGGGCGCCCCATCATTCCGCCTCGGTGGCCGCGCTGGTCGGCGGCGGCAGCAATCCGCGGCCCGGCGAAATCTCCCTCTCGCATAACGGCGTGCTCTTCCTCGACGAACTGCCCGAGTTCGACCGCCGCGTGCTCGAAGCGCTGCGCGAGCCGCTGGAAACCGGTCTGGTGACCATCTCGCGCGCGCGCCGGCGGGTGAGCTACCCGGCCCACTTCCAGCTGGTCGCGGCGATGAATCCCTGCCCCTGCGGCTACGACGGCCACCCGGTGCGCCGCTGCAGCTGCACGCCCGACCAGGTGGCGCGCTACCGCGGACGGCTGTCCGGCCCGCTGCTCGACCGCATCGACCTGCTGGTCGAGGTGCCCGCACTGGCGCAGGAGGTGCTCACCGCCCCGCCCGCAGGCGAGTCCTCGGCTGCGGTGCGCGCACGCGTGATGGCCGCGCGCGCGATCCAGCTCGCCCGCCAGGGCATGGCCAACAGCCTGCTCGACGCCGCGCAGGTGGAAGCCCATTGCCGCACCGAACCGGCCGCCGCCGAGCTGCTCGGCCAGGCCATCGCGCGCCTCAGACTGTCCGGGCGGGCGTATCATCGCATCCTCAGGGTGGCGCGCACCCTGGCCGACCTGGCCGGCGCGCCGCAGATCGCCGCGGCGCACGTCGCCGAAGCGATCCAGTACCGGCGCGGTTTCGCCGAACGCTGACGCACCGGCCCGCCCGAGCCTCACCCGCCCGCACCCGGCACCGGCCGCGGGCGGTGTTTCCCCTGTCTAGGTCTCCGCATGCCTGCATCATCCCCCTGGCTCGCGGCGCTGCTCGCGGCGCTGGCCGCGATCGGTCCGTTTTCCATCGACGCCTATCTGCCCGCCTTTCCCGCCATGGCGGCGGCGCTCGGCGCCAGCCCGCTGCAGGTGCAGCAGACGCTCACCGCCTACATGGCCACCTTCGCCTTCATGGCGCTGTGGCATGGTGCCCTGTCGGACCGCTTCGGGCGGCGCGGGGTGATCATCGTTTCCATGCTGCTGTTCGTCGCCGCCTCGCTGGTGTGCGCCTTCGCGTCCTCCATCGAGTGGCTGTGGATCGGCCGCGCGCTGCAGGGCATGAGCGCCGGGGCCGGCATGGTGGTGGGGCGCGCGGTGATCCGCGACCTGTTCGATGGCGCCCATGCACAGCGCCTGATGTCGCGCGTGATGCTGATCTTCGGTGTGGCGCCGGCGGTTGCGCCCATCGTCGGCGGCGCGCTGCTGGCGCTTGCCGGCTGGCGCGCGGTGTTCGTCTTCCTGGCGCTGTTCGGCGCCGCGCTGGCCTGGATGACCTGGCGCTACCTGCCGGAAACCCTCGACCCCGCGGCGCGCCGCAGCCTGCACCCGCTCGGCCTGGCGCGCGCCTACCGCACGGTGTTCTCCAGCATCGCCTTCGTGCTGCTGGTGCTGGCGGTGGGGCTCAACTTCAACGGTTTCTTCGTGTACGTGCTGTCCGCGCCGGTGTTCGTCATGCAGCACCTCGGGCTGGGGCCGCTCGACTTCGGCTGGCTGTTCGTTCCTGCGGTGGTCGGCATGATGGGCGGTTCGTGGTTGTCCGGCCGGGTGGCCGGGCACTGGAGCCAGCGGCGCACCATTGCGGTGGGCTTCGCCATCATGCTGGCGGCCGGCCTGGGCAACGTGCTGCATGCGGCCCTGCTGGCACCCGGCGTGCCGTACTCCGTGCTGCCCGTCGGGGTGTATACCTTCGGCATGGCGCTGGCGATGCCCAGCCTCACCCTGCTGGCGCTGGACCTGTTCCCGGAACGGCGCGGCATGGCGGCGAGTTGCCAGAGCTTCCTGCAGGTCGGGCTGAATGCGCTCACCGCCGGCTCCGTGGCGCCCATGCTGTGGGCCAGCCCGCTCACCCTGGGGCTGGGCATGAGCGTGTTCGTCGCGCTTGGCCTGGCGGCCTTCCTGCGCTGGCAGGCGGTCTACGCGCGCTGAGCGGCGCGCCCTGCCCGTCCTGCGTGCGCCGCGCTTCGCGCGCCGGCGCTCAGCACTGCGCCCAGGGCAGCCCTTCGTGACGCCAGCCGTTCACCGAGTTGCGGTGGTGGTGCTCGTCCAGTTCGCCCTCGAAGCCGTGCAGTACGTTGTACACCTTGTGGAAGCCGGCTTCGATGAGCGCCTCGCCGGCCGACTCCGAGCGGTTGCCGCTGCGGCAGATCAGCACCAGAGGGCGCTCGCTGCCGTGTCCGGCGAGCTTCTTCACCTCGCCGACGAAGTGCGGATTGATCTCCCAGTCCGGGCCGTCGTTCCACGAGACGTGGATGGCGCCCACCGGGTGGCCGACGAAGAGGTACTCGATCTCGCTGCGCACGTCGATCAGCAGCGCTTCCGGGTGGGACTGCAGGAAGTCGTAGGCTTCCCTCGGGGTCAGGTGTTTCATGGCCGGCGCGGTCGGTAAATCGGAATATAGGAGTATAAGCGCGTGCGAATGCCTGTGTCGCGTCGCTGCGCGCTACCCGCCGGGCGCCCTCCTCAGTCGCGCTCGCCGAGGTAGGCGCGGCGCACCGCGGGGTCCTGGCGCAGTTGCGCGCCGCTGCCTTCCAGCACCCGCTCGCCGGCCGCCAGCACGTAGGCGCGTTGCGCCAGCTCCAGCGCCAGCCCGGCATTCTGCTCGACCAGCAGGATGCTCACTCCGTCGCCGGCGATGCGCTCAATGGTGTCGAACACCGCATCCACCAGGCGCGGCGCGAGGCCCATCGACGGTTCGTCGAGCAGCAGCAGGCGCGGGCGGGCGAGCAGCGCGCGACCGATCGCCAGCATCTGCTGCTCGCCACCGGACAAGGTGCCGGCCTGCTGTGCGAGGCGTTCGCGGATGCGCGGCAGCAGCTCATACACGCGCGCCAGGTCCTCGGCCAGCGCGGCCTTGTCCTGCCGCGTGTAGGCGCCCAGGCGCAGGTTCTCCGCTACGCTGAGGCGCGCGAAGATGGCGCGTCCTTCAGGCACCAGGGCGATGCCGCGCGCGACCCGCTCGTGCGCCGCCAGTCTGCCGATCGACACCCCGCCGTAGCGGATGTCGCCGCCGGCCAGCGGCAGCAGTCCGGCGATGGCGTTGAGCAGGCTGCTCTTGCCCGCGCCGTTGGCGCCGATCAGGCTGACCAGCTCGCCTTCGTGCACGCTCAGCGAAACGCCGCGCAGTGCGCGCACCGCGCCGTGGCGCACCTCCGCCCGGTCGACGTCGAGCAGCAGCGCGCCGCGTTCAGGCGCCATGGCGCCCGCTGCCCAGATAGGCGGCGATCACCGCCGGGTCGCGCTGCACCTCGGCCGGGCTGCCCTGCGCGATCAGGCGGCCGGAGTCGAGTACCGCCACGCGGTCGCACAGGGTCATCACCAGCGCCATGTCGTGCTCGATCAGCAGCACCGTGGTGCCGTCGGCACGGATGCGGCGCACCAGCGCGGCAAGCTCCGCGGTTTCGGTGGCATTCATCCCCGCGGCCGGTTCGTCGAGCGCCAGCAACTGCGGTTCGGCCGCCAGCGCGCGGGCGATCTCCAGGCGGCGCTGGTCGCCGTAGGGCAGGCTGCCGGCGGCGGTGTCGGCATGCTGGGCAATACCGGTGTAAGCGAGCAGGGCTTCGGCGCGTGCGTGCGCCGCGCGTTCCTCGGCGCGGGTGCGCAGGCCGCGCGCCAGCGCGCCGAGCAAGCCGCTTTGCAGCCGTGTGTGCAGGCCGATCAGCACGTTCTCGCGTGCGCTCAGATCGGTGAACAGGCGGGCGTTCTGGAAGCTGCGGGCGATACCCCGGCGCGCCGCCGCCTGCGGTTCGCCCTGCGGCAGCACCACCCGGTCGAACACGATGCCGCCGGCGTCCGCCACGCAGAAGCCGGTGAGCACGTCGAAGAATGTGGTCTTGCCCGCCCCGTTCGGCCCGATCAGGCCGAAGATCTCGCCCCGCCAGATGTCCAGCGACACCGCGTCGAGCGCGCGGATGCCGCCGTAGGACTTGTCGAGTTCGCGGGCCTGTAGCAGCGGCACCTGGGGAGCCGGGCAGGGCGAGGCGGAGGTGGCGGGCATCCTGGGGTCCGGGTGTTGCAAAGGCTCACCGCGCGGCGATTGCGCCGGCGCGATGCAGGTGCGATTCTAGCAGTCCCGTCCGCTGCGGTTCCTGCCGATGAAACGCCTGCTCGCCCTGCTATGCACCTGGATTGCCGCGCTCGGTCTGCCGGGCTGCGACTACCTCAATGTGCGCGAGCTGCGTCCCGGCGTATCCACCGCTGCCGAGGTGCGTGCGCGCTTCGGCGCGCCCGGCATGGAATGGCTGAACACCGACGGTTCGATGACCTGGGAGTACTCGCGCCAGCCGGAAGGGGCCGAGTGCTACATGATCACCGTCGGCCCGGACAACATCCTGCGCCAGATCGACCAGGTGTTGAACGAAGCGCAGTTCGCCCGCGTCCAACCCGGCATGAGCGGCGACGAGGTCCGCCGCCTGCTCGGCCGCCCGGCGTCCACGCAGTTCTTCGCGCTCAAGCAGGAAACCGTGTGGGACTGGCTGATCGAGCGCGGTTCCACCCTTGCCGACCCGACCTACTTCACCGTGTCCTTCGACAGTGCGGGACAGGTGAGCGGCACCGGACGCTACAGCAAACCGAAGCCCTGAAACGATGAATACGCTGACCCTGAGTCATACCTGGCACCGGCTCCGCCTTGCCGCGCTGGTGCTGCTCGCGCTGGCGCTCGGCGGCTGCGCCGCCTTCCAGCCGCCGCGCCCCTTCACCACCGAAGCCGAGGCGCTCGCCGCGCGCGGCGAACCCACTGCGCGCTGGCCCAACGAGGACGGCAGCACCGTGCTGGAGTTCGCCACCCAGCCCTACGGTACCACCTGCCTGATGGTGGAAGTCGACCCCACCGGCGTGGTGCTGCGCCAGTGGGATGCGCTGGCGCCGGAGAACCTCGCGCGGGTGAAGAACGGCATGAACCAGGACGAGGTGCGCCGCCTGCTCGGCCAATACCGCTCGGTGCAGCGCTTCACCCTGTCGAACGAGGAAGTGTGGGACTGGAACATCCCGCGCGACTATCACGATGTGATCGCCCTGCGCTTCAACGTGCATTTCATCGACGGCAAGGTGGTGCGCACCAGCCGCAGCTACGAGTACCCGCGCGACCGCTGGATGTTCGGCTTCGGCGTCGGGCGCGGGGTCGGCCCGCACTGGGGGCTGGGCTGGCGCTATCCCTGGGGTCCGTACCGCGATCCCTGGTGGGGCTGGTAGGCCGCGGCCCGCGGGCCGGCATGAACGCGTAGACTGCGGGTTTCTGCCACCCCGCCGCCCTGCCGATGCACCGCTTTCACGCCGACGACGGCGAACCCATCCATGTCGCCATCTCCGGCGACGGCCCGCCGCTCGTGCTGTTGCACGGCTGGACCTCCACCCACCGCGACTGGAATCCCTTCGTCGACCAGTTGGCCGAGCGCCACCGGGTGTTCCGCTGGGATGCACGCGCCCATGGCGGCCACGCCCTGCAGACCGCCAGCGTGCCCACCCTGGCGCGCATGGCGCGCGATCTCGCCAACCTGATCGAACGCTGGCAGCTCGACCAAGTGGCGCTGGTCGGCCACTCGATGGGGGCGCTCACGCTGTGGCAGTACGTGCGCGACTTCGGCTGCGAGCGCCTGTCGCGCGTGGTCGTCCTCGACCAGTCGCCCAGGCTGCTGACCGGAGAGGGCTGGACCCACGGCATCTACGGCGACTTCGACGCGGCGCGCAATGCCGCCTTCATTCGGGCGCTGCAGGAGGATTTTGCCGAAGGCGTGCTGCGCCTCGTGGCGAGCGGCCACAACGCGGCGGCGCGCACCGCCTATGCGGCCAACGGCGACGCCATCCGGACCATGCGCCAGCGCCTCGCGCGTCTGGCGCCGCAGCCCTTGATCGCCTGCTGGGCCAGTCTCAGCGCGGCCGATCTGCGCGACGTGCTGCCTCGTATGTGGTGCCCTGCCCTGCTGGTGTATGGCGGCCAGAGCAACTTCTACGGCGCGGCCACCGCGCGCTATGTGCGCGACCACCTGCCCGAGGCGCAACTGCTGATCTACGAGGGCGTGGATCACGCCCCCCATCTGTGGCAGCGCGAACGCTTCGCCGCCGATCTGCGCGCCTTCCTCGGCGGCGGCCGCTGAGCGCTGTCCTATGATGAGATGAACGCGGTGCCCGAGGTGGTGCGCGAAAGGGGGGGCATGTACGTCGTCGTCTACTGGTGGCGGGTCAAGGCCGGCAAGGAAGAGCAGTTCCGTGATGCCTGGCGGCGCGGCACGCGTCAGATCGCACGTCTCTACGGCGGCCTGGGCTCGCGCCTGCACCGCGCGCCGGACGGGCGTTTCGTGGCGATCGCCGAATGGCCGGACCGCGAGACTTGGCAGCGTGCCTACGATGCCAGGATGGTGTACGAGGACAAGGAAGCGCGTGCGCTGTTCGTCGACGCCATTGCGGAAACCCCGCCGGGCAACGAGCCGGTGTTTACCCTGGAGTTGCTGGACGATCTGTTGGCGCGTTCGGGCGCGTTGGACGAAGCGTAGGACCTAGCCTGGATGCAGGCCGCAGGCCGGAATCCGGGAGCGGCGGTGCAGGGATCGAGCGCCGTTCCCGGATAGCGCTGCGCGCCATCCGGGCTACGCGAGCGCCTCGACACCTGCCACATTCGTCCGTAAAATCACGCCCTTGCCGAGGAGCGCTGCGACCCGCCACACGGGCCAGGCTCGGCAACCGAACAACGGCGCTCGCAAACCACCCCGGGTTTGCCGCGCCGTTCGCTTTTGTGGCGCCGCGTTCCGGGGCAATGACCCGATCGAAGAGGCCACCCGATGCAAGCCGACCGCAGTTCCGAACTCCGCCAGCACCTCGCCCGCCGCATCCTGATCCTGGACGGTGCCATGGGCACCATGATCCAGCAGTACAAGCTGGCGGAAGGCGATTACCGCGGCACACGTTTCCTCGATCACCCGAAGGACCTCAAGGGCAACAACGACCTGCTGGTGCTCACCCGCCCGGACGTGATCGGCGAGATCCACCGCGCCTACCTCGAGGCCGGTGCGGACATCATCGAGACCTGTTCCTTCAACGCCACCCGCGTCTCGCAGGCCGAATACGGCCTCGCCGAAGTCGCCTATGAGCTTAATGTTGCGAGTGCACGCCTGGTTCGCACACTCTGCGACGAATTCACCGCGCGGAACCCCGCCAAGCCGCGCTACTGCGCCGGCGTGGTCGGGCCGACCTCGCGCACCCTGTCAATCAGCCCGGACGTCAACGACCCCGGCTACCGCAACATCAGCTTCGACGCCCTGGTCGACGACTACTACGACGCCGCGCGCGGCCTGATGGAAGGCGGCGCCGACCTGCTGCTGATCGAAACCATCTTCGACACCCTCAACGCCAAGGCGGCGGTGTTCGCCATCGAGAAGCTGTTCGACGACCTGGGCCGCCGCCTGCCGGTGATGATCTCCGGCACCATCACCGACGCCTCCGGGCGCACGCTCTCCGGGCAGACCGCGGAAGCCTTCTGGAACTCGCTGGCGCACGCGCAGCCGATCTCCTTCGGCCTCAACTGCGCGCTCGGCGCCAAGGAACTGCGCGCCTATGTCGATGAGCTGTAGCACGTCTGCGACACCTTCGTCTCAGCCCAC
>JAUVWV010000035.1 GCA_030603925.1 Thauera sp.
CCGATCCGGTGATGGACATGGAGATGCTCACCCTGACCTACCCCAGCTTCGACGACCTGCTCGCCGACCTGCGCCATTCGGGCAGTGCCAATGCCGCCGGCGGCCGTCCGCGCGGCCTCGCCGGGCGGCGCAGCTGGCAGGAAGCGCGCGCGCGCTACGAGGCCCTGCGCCAGGACGGCCGCCTGCCGGCGACCTTCGAGGTCATCCAGGGGCACGCCTGGAAGGCCGCAGCGAAGACGACCGAGGACGGTCGCGCGATCGTGCACTTCCAGCCGCGCCCGAAACCAGCGAGCCCCCTGTAATGCGCCACGCCCCCGTCTGGCTGTTCGATCTCGACAACACGCTGCACAACGCCAGCCCGCACATCTTCCCGCACATCAACCGCAGCATGACGGCCTACCTGGAACGCCACCTCGGCCTGTCCACGGACGAGGCCAACGCCTTGCGGATGAACTACTGGAAGCGCTACGGCGCCACGCTGACCGGCCTGATCCGCCACCACGGCACCGATGCGCAGCACTTCCTCGACGAGACCCACCGCTTCGACCGGCTGCACAAACTGATGGTGTTCGACCGCGCGCTGCACAGCCTGCTGCGCCAACTGCCGGGACCGAAGATCGTGTTCTCCAACGGCCCGCAGCGCTACGCCGAGGCGGTACTGCAGGTCATGGGGGTGCGGCGCCACTTCGCCGACGTGTTCGGCATCGAGCGCATGAAGCTGCATCCCAAGCCAGGTATCCGCGCGTATCGCGAGGTCCTGCGCAGCCACCGCCTGAGTGCCGGGCGCTGCATCCTGGTGGAGGATTCCGCCGAGAACCTGCGTACCGCACGCCGCCTGGGCATGCGCACGGTGTGGGTGAGCCGCAGCCTGCGCAATCCGGCCTATGTGGATCTGAAGATCGCCTCGGTGCTCGACCTGCGCCGTGCGGCCGGCCGCCTGCTAGGCTGAAGCGCCTCCGGCACCGAGCGCCCGGCGGGCCGGTAGGCTCATGCCCCGCGTTTCAGGCTGCGCGCCGCATCCAGCGCGAAGTAGGTGAGGATGCCGTCCGCACCGGCCCGCTTGAAGGCCAGCAGGCTTTCCAGCATGCAGGCCTCCTCGGCCAGCCAGCCATTGGCGGCCGCAGCCTTCAGCATGGCGTACTCGCCGCTGACCTGATAGACATAGGTCGGCACCTGCAGCTCGCTCTTCACCCGGCGCACGATGTCCAGATAAGGCATGCCGGGCTTGACCATGAACATGTCGGCCCCTTCGGCAATGTCGAGCGCCACCTCGCGGATCGCCTCGTCGGAGTTGGCCGGATCCATCTGGTAGGTGTACTTGTTGCCCTTGCCCAGATTGCCGGCCGAACCCACCGCATCGCGGAAGGGACCGTAGAAGCTGGAAGCGTACTTGGCCGAATAGGCCAGGATGCGCGTATGGATGTGGCCGCCGGCGTCGAGTTCGGCACGGATGCGCGCCACCCGCCCGTCCATCATGTCGGACGGCGCCACCACGTCCGCCCCGGCGTCCGCGTGGCTGCGCGCCTGGCGGGCAAGCGCTTCCAGGGTTTCGTCGTTGAGCACGTAGCCGCGCGGATCCTCCGGATCGATCAGCCCGTCCTGGCCATGGCTGGTATACGGGTCGAGCGCCACGTCGGTGATCACCCCCAGTTCCGGGAAACGCTCCTTCAACGCACGTACCGTTCGCGGCACCAGCCCCTGCGGATTCCAGGCCTCCTCCGCCCCATCGCTCTTCAGCCCGGCGTCGATCACCGGAAACAGCGCCAGCGCGGGCACGCCCAGCTCCACGGCCTGCTCGGCCACGCGCAGCAGGCGATCGATCGAGACGCGCTCGACCCCGGGCATCGAGGCCACCGTCTCGCTGCGCCCCTCGCCATCCAGCACGAACACCGGGTAGATCAGGTCATTCGTGCTGAGCACCGATTCGCGCATCAGACGGCGGGAAAAATCGTCGCGGCGCATCCGCCGCATGCGGGTTACGGGAAAGGCTCCGGTGGGTCGCATGGTCGCTTTCACTCTCAACAATGAACGGATTGGTGGGATACATCCGGTAACGAAATCAGGGTGGAACTTCCCCACGGCCCCCCAATCTTATCAAGCAGATGGTGCTGAGCCGTCTCCCGCTTCACCTCCCTGAGCGGGTGCCTTAATCCAGTTAAGGCATTTTCCACCCCCGGCATTTCTCCCCTTTGGCCGGGGGTTTTTATTTTGCGTCGCCCGCCGCGGGCGCCATGCCCAGCCAGCCGGCAACCACCGCCTCGCACTCTTCCACGCCGCTCTTCTTCAGGCTGGAAAACAGCTGCACCGTAACCCGTTCGCCGAGGCCGGCGAGTTCGGCGCGTACCGCCGCGAGGGTCTTGCTGGCCTCGTTGCGCGAGAGCTTGTCGCTCTTGGTCAGCATCACGTGGATCGGCTTGCCGGTCGGCACGAACCAGCCGAGCATCGCTTGGTCGAGCGGGGTCAGCGGATGGCGCGAATCCATGATCAGCACCAGGCCGACCAGGCTGTCGCGCTTCTTCAGATAGTTCTCCAGCAACCCCTGCCACTGGCGGCGCACCTTCTCCGGCACTTGCGCATAACCGTAGCCCGGCAGATCGACCAGCGCCGCACCACAGTTCAGGCGGAAGAAGTTGATCAGCTGGGTGCGCCCCGGCGTCTTCGAGACGTAGGCCAGCCGGGTGTGTCCGGCCAGAGTGTTGATCGCGCTCGACTTGCCGGCGTTGGAGCGCCCCGCGAAGGCGATCTCATGGCCCACGGCGGGCGGCAGCGCGGCGCTCTGGGCGACTGAAATCTCGAATGTTGCGTTGCGAAAGAGGGGCATGGAGAAAACACGGAGAACGGGCAGGCGGGCGGTGCTGCGGCCGGGAAACCCACATTGCGTCGCGCAAATCGGGCTTCCTGTATTAGAATACCAAGTTTGAGACAACCACTCACGGCTTTCCGAGGACACTATGATCAAGCGTTCCCTGCTGCTCTCGCTGCTGCTGGCCGGAGGCAGCCTCCAGGCCCAGGAGCAGACTCCCGATCTCGCCAAGGCGAAACAGGTCGCCGAAACCGTCTGCGTCGCCTGTCACGCTGCGGACGGCAACAGCCCGCTTCCGGCCAACCCGAAGATCGCCGGACAGATTCCGGAGTACCTCGCCAAGCAGCTGCGTGAGTTCAAATCCGGCGTGCGCCAGGATCCGGTGATGACGGCCATGGCCTCCATGGTGGACGACGCCGACATCGACGCCGTGGCACAGTACTACGCCAGCCAGACCCTGCAGCCGGAACCCACCAAGAACCTCGAGACCGTCGAGCTGGGCCAGAAGATCTGGCGTGCCGGCATCGCCGACAAGGGCGTGCCCGCCTGTGCCGCCTGCCACGGCCCCGCCGGCGCCGGCATGCCCGCACAGTATCCGCGCATCTCGGGCCAGTTCGCCGAGTACACCACCCTGCAACTGCAGAAGTTCCGTGACGGCGGACGCGACAACGACCCGAACCAGATGATGCGCATGATCGCGCTGAAGATGACCGACGCCGAAATGCGCGCGGTGTCCGACTACGCGGCCGGCCTGCGCTGACCCGGAGTACCGACTCCGCATCGTCAGAAAAAGGGGTGGCTCGACCACCCCTTTTTTGTCTGGAGAAACCGAACCGCGGCGTCTCGGCGCGGTCTGCCTCCGGATGAGCCCACTCCTCCGCTGAAGGACCAGGATGCAACGCAGCACCTCCAAGGCCTTGTTCGAACTGCTCAGCTCGATGCGGTTCGCCATCAGCCTGCTGACCATACTGGCGATCGCCTCGGTGATCGGCACGGTGATCAAGCAGAACGAACCCTTCAACGCCTACCTCAACCAGTTCGGTCCGTTCTGGTTCCCGGTGTTCGAGAAACTGGGCCTGTACTCGGTCTATAACGCCGGCTGGTTCCTGGTCATCCTGGCCTTCCTGGTGCTGTCCACCAGCCTGTGCATCGTGCGCCAGACCGCGCCGATGCTGCGCGAGATGCGCAGCTTCCGCGAGCATGCGCGCGAAGTCTCGCTGCGCCAGTTCGCCCATCAGGCCGAGCTGCCCGACGCGTTGCCGTTTGCCGACCGGCAGGCCCGCGTCGCCGCGTATCTGACCCACGCCGGGTTCAAGGCACGCACCAGCGAGCGCGCCGATGGCGTGCTGCTCGCCGCAAAGCAGGGCAGTGCCAGCCGCGCCGGCTATTTCCTCGCGCATGGCGCGATCGTGCTGATCTGCATCGGCGGCCTGCTCGACGGCAACCTGCCGCTGAAGATCCAGATGTGGCTGGGCAGCAAACAGACCACTACCGGCAACCAGCTGATCGCCGACATTCCCGAATCGGCCCGCCTGGGGGTGAACAACTGGAGCTACCGCGGCAACCTGTTCATTCCGGAGGGGCGCTCGGCGAATGTGGCGGTACTCAGCGTGAACGACGGCATCCTGCTGCAGGAAGTGCCGTTTACCGTCTCGCTGAAGAAGTTCCACATCGACCACTACGAGAATGGCATGCCGAAGCGCTTCGCCAGCGACATCATCGTCACCGATGACCTGACCGGCGAATCCTTTGAGCACACCATCGAGGTCAACCACCCGCTGGAGTACCGCGGGGTGACGATGTACCAGGCCAGCTTCGAGGACGGCGGCTCCACGCTGCGCCTGGCCGGACGCAACATGCTGCACGGCCCGGCGGCGGCCCCCCTGGAACTGGAAGGCCAGGTCGGCGAGACCCTGCGCCTGAACCACCCGAAGTTCAGCTACGCGCTGGAGCTCACCGGCTTCACCGTGTTCAATGTCGAGGAAATGGGCGAGGGCGTCGAGAGCGCCACCGGGATGGCCCGCCTGCGCGAGCACCTGGGCAGCGGCGCCGCACGCCAGGACAGCGGACGCGAGATGCGCAACGTGGGTCCCAGCTTCACCTTCAAGCTGCGCGACGAAGCCGGCCAGGCGCGCGAGTTCCAGAACTACATGCTGCCCATCCAGCAGGGCGGACGCTGGTACCTGTACACCGGCATGCGCGAGAGCCAGTCCGAGGCCTTCCGCTACCTGCGCCTGCCAGTGGACGAGGACGGCCAGATCGACACCTGGTTCGCCATCCACAACCTGATCTTCGATCCGGCGCGCCGCGAGGAGCTGGCGCGCCGCGTGGCAACCGCCAGCTTCGGCGACGCCCCTGCCGCCGCGCCGATGCGCGAGCGCCTCGTCGAGACCGCGAGCAACACCCTGGCGATGTTCGGCGAGCGCGGCTACGAAACCGTGGGGCGCTTCATCGAGGCCTCGGTGCCGGAGGCCGAGCGCGAGCGCGCCGCGGACGTGTTCGTCAAGATCCTGCAGGGCCTGGTGTGGGAAGCGTGGATGAGCGCACGCGAGCGCGCCGGCATGGAGCCGATCACGATCAACGAGGACCGCGCGGCCTTCCTGCGCGACACCCTGGCGGCCCTGTCGGACAGCCTGTTCTACGAGTCCCCGCTGTATCTGCAGCTGACCGGCTACGACCACCTGCAGGCCACCGTGCTGCAGGTCACCCGCTCACCGGGCAAGCCGCTGGTGTATCTGGGTTCGCTGCTGCTGGTGCTGGGCGTGTTCGCCATGCTCTACATCCGCGAACGCCGTCTCTTCGTACTGCTCAAACACGAGGGCGGCGACCTGGTGGCGATGTCTTCCAACCGCAAGGCGATCGATGTCGACGAGACCTTCGAGCGCCACGCAGGCGCCTTGCGCGACCTGCTGACACCGTCTCAGGACGGCGCGGCCCCCGATCAAACTGCAACGAGGTAAGTGATGGAACTCGCACACCCCTCCCTGACCCGCACCCATTGGCTGCGCGACCGCGACCTGTTCGACTGGCTGTACGCCGTGGCGCTGGTCATCGGCGCCGGCCTGGCGCTGGCGAAGTACGGCGCCTTCATGGACGTCTACGACGACATCGTGCTGATCATCCACGTCCCGGCGCTGGTGGCGATCGGCTGGTACTGGAAGCCCTTCCGCGGCTTCCTCGCAGCAGTGGCGGTACTGTCGCTGTTCAGCATCTGGCTCTACCAGGGCGACCTGGCGCGCGCCGAGCAGGTGTTCTTCCTCAAATACCTGATCTCCAGCCAGACCGCGATCATGTGGATGAGCGCGCTCTACTTCATGGCCACCGGGGCCTACTGGCTGGGTCTGCTGGCACGCTCCGAATTCGGCGAGAAGACCGGCAGCACGCTGCTGTGGATCGGCACCGTGATGGGCACCACCGGGCTCTTCGCGCGCTGGTACGAGTCCTACCTGCTCGGACCGGAGATCGGCCACATCCCGATCAGCAACCTGTACGAAGTGTTCGTGCTGTTCAGCCTGATGACCGCCCTGCTCTATCTCTACTACGAGCTGCGCTACGACACCCGCCGCATGGGCGCCTTCGTGATGCTGGTGATCTCGGCGGCGGTGGCCTTCCTGCTGTGGTACAGCTTCTCGCGCGGCGCGCACGAGATCCAGCCGCTGATCCCGGCCCTGCAGTCCTACTGGATGAAGGTGCATGTGCCGACCAACTTCGTCGGCTACGGCGCCTTCGCGCTGGCGGCGATGATCGGCGTGGCGGTGCTGCTGGTCGAACGCGGCATCCTGGCCAGCCGCCTTCCGCCGGTAAAGGTCATGGAAGACGTGATGTACAAGGCCATCGCCATCGGCTTTGCCTTCTTCACCATCGCCACCATCCTCGGCGCGCTGTGGGCCGCCGAGGCCTGGGGCACCTACTGGCAGTGGGATCCGAAGGAGACCTGGGCGCTGATCGTCTGGCTCAACTACGCGGCCTGGCTGCACATGCGGCTCACCAAGGGGCTGCGCGGCGCCATCCTGGCGTGGTGGGCGGTGATCGGTCTGGCGGTGACCACCTTCGCCTTCATCGGCGTGAACATGTTCCTCTCCGGGCTGCACTCCTACGGCAACCTGTAAGCCTGCCGGCGGGCCGGCTGCCCTGGATGGGTGCCGGCCCTATTCCTGTACCTTTCCGC
This sequence comes from Thauera sp., assembly GCA_030603925.1. GTDB lineage: Bacteria > Pseudomonadota > Gammaproteobacteria > Burkholderiales > Rhodocyclaceae > Pseudothauera. Next base: position 6,972 of record JAUVWV010000035.1, read on the forward strand.
TCAGGCGCACCAGTTCGGCCGCGCTGAAACCCGCGGCACGGCGCGCCTCGATATGCAGCGGCGGGCGCGGACGCGGCGCACCGAAGTCATCGATCAGTTGCAGGTAGGTCGCCTCCGGCTCCAGCCCGCGTTCGGCGCACAGCACGCGGAACCAGCGGTCACCGAGCGCCACATGGCCGATCTCGTCGCGCAGGATGATCTCCAGCACCGCCACGCTGTCCGCATCGCCCACCGCGCGGAGCTTGGCCATGATCGGCGGGGTGGCGTCCAACCCGCGCGCTTCCAGCACCCGGGGCACCAGCGCCATGCGCGCCAGCGCATCGTCCGCCGTCTTGCAGGCCATCTCCCACAGACCGTTGTGCGCCGGAAAATCGCCGTAGTCGCAGCCCAGCGCACGCAGGCGCGCACGCACCAGGCGGAAGTGGCTCGCCTCCTCGGCGGCCACCACCAGCCAGCCCTCGTGAAAGTCCGCCGGCAGCGCACGGAAGCGGTATACGCAATCGAGCGCCAGATTGATCGCATTGAATTCGATATGGGCGATCGCATGCAGCAGTGCGGCATGGCCCTCGCGTCGCCCGGCCTTGCGCAGCGGCACCTCCTGCGGCGGCACCAGCAGCGGGCGCGCCGGCCGGCCGGCGTCGACGACCGGCACGGCCACATCGGCACCCGACGAAACGACGGCCGCTCCGGCGCGCCATGCCTCCAGCAGGGCGGCGGTGGCCTGGCACTTGGCGTCGGGCTCGCACAGCAGCAGCGCCGCCAGCGCGGCGTCATGAACGGATTGCGTACTCATGGCGCGCAAGTCTAAGACACACGACGCGACGCCCGGCTGATTTGTTGCAATAATCCCGCCTTTACGTGCCGACACGGACTCCCTCGATGAACCAGGACACGTCTTCGCCCGCCGCCACGGGCAGCCTCAGCGTAGCCCAGGCGCGCGACGCCATCCTGCGTGGCCTCGCCCCGCTCACCGGCCGCCAGCGGGTGGCGGTGCGTGACGCACTCGGCCGGGTGCTGGCCGAGGACGTCATCGCCCCGTTCAACGTACCGGCGCACGACAACTCGGCGATGGACGGTTACGCGGTGCGCGCTGCCGACCTGGCTGCAGAGGGTGACAGCCGCCTGACGGTGGTCGGCAGCGCGTTCGCCGGGCGCCCCTTCTCGGGCCTGGTCGGCCCCGGCCAGGCGGTGCGCATCATGACCGGCGCGGCCATCCCCAGCGGCGCGGACACCATCGTGATGCAGGAGGTCACCCGCCGCGAAGACGGCGCAGGCAAGGACACGGTGCTGATACCACCCGGCCAGCGCACCGGACAGAACCTGCGCCGCGCCGGCGAGGATCTGGCCGCCGGCAGCGTGGCGCTGGCCGCCGGCAAGCGCTGCGGGCCGGCCGAACTGGGGCTGATCGCCTCGCTCGGGCTGGGCGAAGTGACGGTGCATCGCCGCCTGCGGGTGGCCTTCTTCTCCACCGGCGACGAGATCGCCTCCATCGGCCAGCCGCTCGGCCCCGGCCAGGTCTATGACAGCAACCGCTACACCCTGCACGGCGCACTGAGCCGGCTCGGCTGCGAGGTCCTGGACATGGGGGTGATCCCGGATCAGCCGGCGGCCCTCGAGCGCGCACTGCAGGACGCTGCGGCGGCAGCCGACGTGATCCTCACCAGCGGCGGAGTCTCGGTGGGCGAAGCGGACTTCATCCGCGAGATGCTGGCCCGTCTGGGCGAAGTGGCGTTCTGGAAGCTGGCCATCAAACCGGGCCGCCCGATGGCCTTCGGCCGCGTCGGCGATGCCTGGCTGTTCGGCCTGCCGGGCAATCCGGTGGCGGTGATGGTGACCTTCTACCAGCTCGTGCAGGACGCGCTGCTCAAGCTGATGGGCATCACGCCGCTGCCCGAGCCGGCCGTCTTCAGCGCGTTTGCCAGCAGCGCGATCCGCAAACAGCCGGGGCGCCGCGAGTTCCTGCGCGGCACCCTGGGCTGGGACGCCGGCCGGCGCACGGTGACCCCGGCCGGCGCACAGGGCTCCGGCATCCTGCGCTCGATGTCCGAGGCCGACTGTTTCATCATCCTGCCGGAAGCGCAGGGCAGCGTGGCTGCCGGCGACCCGGTGCTCGTACAACCCTTCGACGGGCTGATCTGAGCCCGCAGGACCTACCATGACCCAGGACGAACTGAAGAAAGCCGCTGCGCTGGCAGCCCTCGACTATGTGCCGGACGGCGCCATCATCGGCGTCGGCACCGGCTCCACGGTGAACCACTTCATCGATGGGCTGGCCGCCGTCAAGTCGCGCATTGCCGGCGCGGTATCGAGCTCCGAGGCCAGTTCGGCGCGCATGCGCGCCTACGGCATCCCGCTGGTCGAACTCACCGCGGTCGACCGCCTGCCGGTGTATGTGGATGGCGCCGACGAGATCGATGGTGGCTACTCGATGATCAAGGGCGGCGGCGGCGCCCTGACGCGCGAGAAGATCGTCGCGGCGGTCTCCGAACGCTTCGTCTGCATCTGCGACGCGAGCAAGAAGGTCGCCACGCTGGGCGCCTTCCCGCTGCCGGTCGAGGTGATCCCGATGGCCGCACGCCACGTGGCACGCGAACTGGCCGCGCTGGGTGGCCGGCCAGTGCTGCGCGAGGGCTTCGTCACCGACAACGGTAACCTGATCCTCGACGTGCATGGCCTGGCCATCGCCGACCCGATCGCCTTCGAGAGCACGCTCAACCAGATCGTCGGCGTGGTCACCAACGGCCTGTTCGCACGACGCGGCGCCGACGTGCTGCTGCTCGCCGCGCCGGGCGGCGTGGAGCGCCACGAGCGGGGCTGAAACAAAACCTTAACGCGCCGGTGCTAGCCTGCAGCGACTACGGATACCCCCATGCCAAAAATGAGCGAACACATCTACAAGCAGTTTGACGCCGACCTCGAAGCGATCCGCAGCGGAGTGCTGCAGATGGGCGGGCTGGTGGAAAGCCAGGTCAGCAACGCCTTCGCCGGGCTGAAGAATGGCGACAAGGCGCTGATCGAGAAGGTCATCGCCGGCGACCACCGCATCAACCTGCTGGAGGTGGAGATCGACGAAGCCTGCAGCCAGATCATCGCCAAGCGCCAGCCGGCCGCCAGCGACCTGCGCGCGGTACTCGGCGCGATGAAGACGGTGACCGACCTGGAGCGCATCGGCGACGAGGCGAAGAAGGTCGCCAAGGCCGCCCGCCGCCTGCATTCGGGCGACCTGCCGTATTCGCCCAAGGTCGAACTCGGCCATCCGGCCGCGCTGGCATCCGACATGCTGCGCAAGGCGCTGGACAGCTTCGCGCGCAGCGACGTGACCCTGGCGCCCGTGCTCGCCCATCAGGACGAGGAGGTGGACGCCTGCTTCGAGGCGGTCACCCGCCAGCTGATCACCTACATGATGGAAGATCCGCGCACCATCTCGAACAGCCTGGAGACGCTGTTCATCGCCAAGTCGATCGAGCGCATCGGCGACCACGCGGTGAACATCTCCGAGTACGTCATCTACATGGCGCACGGGCGCGACGTGCGTTATGCCGGCACTGCAGTGATCGAGCAGGAAGCGGCGAAGGAGAAGGGACGCGGCTGAAGCCGCCGCTCCCGCTCAAAAAAAAGGATGGCCTCGGCCATCCTTTTTCCTTTCCTGCTGCCGTGTTCAGGCCGAAGGCGGGACGTAGCCGCCGATCTGGTCCGCGCCGCCGCCGAAGAAATGCTTCTCCATCTGCTCGGCGAGGTACTTGCGCGCCTTCGCATCCATCAGGTTGAGGCGGTTCTCGTTGATCAGCATGGTCTGGTACTTGACCCACTGCTGCCAGGCCTCCTTGGAGACGCTCTCGAAAATCCGCTTGCCGAGTTCCCCGGGAATCGGCGGCAGGTCCAGCCCTTCCGCCTCACGACCAAGCTTGATGCAGTTGACCATCCGAGCCATCTTCAATCCTCTCCAGTTTTGGGTTCGCCACGTGCGGGGGTGGACATTCTAGCGGATTCATCCGGCCGCCCTGCAGAGATGGACCAGCGATTGCGTCCCTCGTTCTTCGATTGGTACATCGCGTGGTCGGCCGCCGCGATCAAGGCCTCGCCTTCGTCGGCATGATCCGGATAGAGCGCGATGCCGAGGCTGGCGGTCAGGCAGGCCGGGCGCCCGCCGAACTCGAAACGCAGCGCCTCGATGCCTTCGACGATCCGTTTCGCCAGTCCGATCAGGTCCTCCTGCTCGGCGTCCGGCACCAGTACGCCGAACTCATCCCCCCCCAGGCGGAAGAACAACTCGTTGCGCCGGATGATGCCGCCGACCTCGCGCGCCAGGGTGACCAGCACTTCGTCACCGGCCTGGTGGCCGAACTCGTCGTTGATCGGCTTGAAACCATCCAGGTCGATCGCCAGCAAGCCGACCTTGACGCCGCGACGCCCGGCATCGGCAAGCAGGCGCGCGAGTTCCTCGTGGAAGCGCCGGCGGTTGAACAGATTGGTCAGCGGATCGCGCTCGGCCATCGCCACCAGCTTCATCGCGGTGCTGCGCTGCTCGGTGATGTCCTCGTAGATCCACACCCGGCCGATGCCGCGCCGCCCCTGGCTGCCGTCCTCCACCACCGCGGAGAGGTCGGTGAGCACGCGGCCGTCCTTCAGGCGGATCTCGTACGGGGTGCTGACGTCGTGGCACAGCACCACCTCGCGGATGTGGGAGAAGTAGGCCTCGGGCGATTCGAGCAGACCGACGATCTTGCTCTCCAGCACCACGTCGCGCACGCCGATCAGGTTCTCGCTGTGCGGCACGCGCCAGATGTCGAGCATCGCGTGGTTGTAGTACAGCACCCGGTGGTCGCGGTCCATGAACAGGATGCCGAGGCGGATCACGTTGAGCAGCGCCGACAGGCGCTGGCGCTCGTCATTGCTGCGCAGCAGGTAGTTCTCCGAGAGGGCCTGCGCGCGGCGCAGCTGGGCGACGGTCTCGAGCAGCTTGTACTCGGCCTCCTTGCGCCCCTGGATGTCCTCGGCCGACATCCGCAGGCCGGCCACGCCGCCCGCCTCGTCGCGCAGCGCGCGCCAGTGGCAGGCCACCCAGCACACCTGGCCGCCTTCACGCAGCAGGCGCATCTCGAAGTCGGCGCCCTGCGCGCTCGCCAGCACCTTCTGCATGGTGCGCAGGCAGTAGCGCCGGTCCGAGTCATGCACCAGGAAATCGACGAAGCGCTCGGCCGCCAGGCACTCCCCGGGGGTGCGTCCGGTGAGGCGCTGGACGGAGGGGCTGATCCACGCCAGGCGCAGTTCGCCATCGAACAGGGCCTCCACCCCATGCACGCCCTCGGCCACTTCGCGCAGGCGGCGCAGTTCGGCCGCGGCGGGATCGAGCGGCGCACCGCCCGCGGCGCGCGCCGTGCGGGCCGGTTGGGCGGGGCGCGCGTCGAGCCGTTCATCCTCCCACGGAGCCGGCGGGTGCGCCAGGATGCGCTGCGTGAACAGCCCGGCGAGCAGCGCCGCGGCAAGGATCGCGAGCAGTACCGCCGGCCACGCATCCTCCACGTCCAGCGCGCTGCCGAGCAGCACCGCGAGCGCGACGAAGGCCGCCGCGCCGAGCGCAGCCAGCCCGCTCGCGCGCGCTGCGTGCCGCCCGCTCACACCTGCCTCCCCGCCCGGCCGTACCGGGCGTTCCGGAACAGGGGCTGGGCGCCGGCGTTCATAGCTGCTTGACGAAGACCTTGGAGCGGCGCTGGTAGTTGTAGAGCTCGCGCTTCTGGCGCGGCAGCGCGTCGGGGCCGATCTCGCTGAAGCCGCGCTCGCGGAACCAGTGCGCGGTGCGCGTGGTGAGGACGAACAGACGCTCCATGCGCTGCACCCGCGCGCGCCGCTCGATGCGGCGCAGCAACTGGTCGCCCAGGCCGGCACGGCGATACTCGGGGGTCACCGCCAGGCAGGCAAGCTCGGCGGCGTTGTCTTCGGAGAACGGGTACAGCGCAGCGCAGCCGACCAGCACCCCGTCGTGCTCGACCACGGTAAAGCGCTCGATCTCCTGCTCGAGCAGTTCGCGCCCACGCCGCACCAGGGTGCCATCGGCCTCCATCGGGGTGATCAGCGCCACCAGTGCGCCGACGTCCTCCACCGTGGCTTCGCGCAGGCGGAACAGCGGCGCACGCGACACCACGGTGCCCACCCCGGCATGGGTGAAGAACTCGAGCAGCAGGCCGCCGTCCTTGTCACGGTCGATCAGGTGCACGCGCGCCACCCCGCGCCGCACCGCACGGATCGCGCAGGGCAGGAAGAGATGCATGTCCTCGGTCAGGCCCTCGCCGGACTCCAGCATGCGCTCGGCGTCGTCGGCGGTGACCGAGTCGATCAGCCGCGCATCGGCGTCCAGCAGGCCCGGGGCGTCGCACAGGTAGATCAGCTTCTCCGCCTTGAGCGCCACCGCGACGGTCTCGGCGACCTCCTCCATGCTGAGGTTGAAGATCTCGCCGGCGGGCGAGACGCCGAGCGGCGAGATCAGCACCACATTGTGCTGATCGAGATCGGCATTGATCTCGTCGGCAATGATCTTGCGCACCGCGCCGGTGTATTGGTAGTCGACCCCGTCGACCACGCCGACCGGGCGCGCGGTGATGAAGTTGCCGCCGGTCACGCGCATGTAGCTGCCCGCCATGGGCGTATTGGGCAGGCCCTGCGAGAGCAGCGCCTCGACCTCGATGCGGGTGACCGCCATGGCCGCCTTGACGCATTCCAGCGCGGCCGCGTCGGTGACCCGCAGACCATTGTGAAAGCGCGGCTCCAGCCCGCGGCGCAGCAGCTCGGCATCGATCTGCGGGCGCGCGCCGTGCACCAGCACCAGGCGGATGCCCAGCGCGGCGAGCAGGTTGCAGTCGTAGGCCAGGCGCTGGGCCGATTCGCCGTTGGCCACCTCGCCGCCGAAGGCGATGACGAAGGTCCGCCCGCGGAAAGCGTGGATATAGGGCGCCGCACCGCGCACCCAGGCGACGAAGCTGGCGGTGGTGTCGACCTCGTCGGCCGCCACCGGGGGTTGGGGAAGTTCCGCGTTCAAGCGCTCACCGCTGTTTGCGAGATCGTTTCGGTATGGCCGCCGGATATGACGCGGCGCCCACGTTCATGCTCTATCGGCTCATTCTAGCTCAAGGCCGCTTCCAGCCGCTCGCACAGGGTGCGCAGCACCTTGATGCGGGCATACAGCTTGTTGTCGGCCTCGACCAGGGTCCACGGGGCGCTCTCGGTGCTGGTGCGATCGACCATGTCGCACACCGCCTGCGCGTAGTCCGCGGCCTTCTCGCGGTTGCGCCAATCCTCGGCGGTGATCTTGAAGCGTTTGTGCGGTTCGGCCTCGCGCTCCTTGAAGCGCGCCAGCTGTTCGTCCGAACTGATCGCCAGCCAGAACTTCACCACCACCGCCCCGGCATCGATCAGCTGGTCCTCGAAATCGTTGATCTCGGCATACGCGCGCATCCAGTCGGCTTCGCTGCAGAAGCCTTCCACGCGCTCGACCAGCACCCGCCCGTACCAGGAGCGATCGAAGATGACCGCCTTGCCCTGACGCGGCACATGCCGCCAGAAGCGCCACAGGTAGGGCTGGGCGCGTTCCTCCTCGGTGGGCGCGGCGACCGGCACAACGCGGAACTGGCGCGCATCCAGTGCCGCGGTGATGCGCCGGATCGCCCCCCCCTTGCCGGCCGCATCCGCGCCTTCGAACACCAGCACCAGCGAGCGCTTGCGGAAGGCCTCCGAGCGGCACAGCAGGGCGAGCCGCCCCTGGTATTCCTCCAGCAGCTCGTTGTACTGCTTCTTGCTCATCTCCTGCTGCAGGGCGAGGCTGTTGAGCAGGTTCAGGTTGTCCAGCGAGGGCGGCAGCGGCGCGGCGGTCTGGCGCGGCATCCAGCCCTGCTGAACCGCCGCGAGACGCTTGCGCAGGGCGTCGAGCAGGGTGCGGCCGACCAGCAGCGCACGGAAGCGCTCGTCCGAACCGTCGACGATCAGCCAGGGCGCATCCCCGGTGCTGGTGTGGCGCAGCACGTGCTCGGCGGTCTCGCGATAGCGGTCGTACAGCGCGTAGTACTTCCAGTCGCGCTCGGTCACCCGCCAGCGTGTCTTGGGATTCTTCTCCAGCGCCTTCAGGCGGGCCTTCTGGCCGTCCCTGGAGAGATGGAACCAGAACTTGATCAGCAGCACACCCTCGTGCACCAGCATGGCCTCGAAGCGCTTGATCGCGTCCAGCCGCTGGTCGAGTTCGGCGCGCTTGCAGATCTTGTGCACGCGCGCGTGGATGGGCTCGGAATACCAGTTGCCGAACAACACGCCGATCTTGCCGGTGGGCGGCAGGGCGCGCCAGAAGCGCCACATGAAGGGCCGTTCGGCCTCCTCGGAGGATGGCGCGTCGAAGGCCCAGGCCTGGATGTGGCGCGGGTCCATCCACTCGTTGAGCAGATTCACCGTTTCGCCCTTGCCGGCACCGTCGATGCCGTTGATCAGTACCACCACGGCAAACTTCTTCAGTTCGAGCAGATCGAACTGCGCATCGAGCAGTTGTGCGCGCAGCGGCGGCACCGCCTGGTCGTACTCGGCCTTCTCCGTCTTGTGTCCCAGTTCTGCTGATTCGAACATCATCCCTCCCCTGCCTTTGTCTATTGTCGTGACGCCCAGTCCCGCAGCCGTCGTTCAGAAATCACCCCACACTGCCTGCAGCGCGGCGACGGCCGCGAGTCCCGCGGTTTCGGTGCGCAGCACGCGCGGCCCGAGGCTGAGCGGCTCGGCCCCGGCACGCAGGCAGGCGGCCAGTTCGGCCTCGCTCCAGCCGCCTTCCGGCCCCACCAGCAGGTGCAGCGGCGCGTCGGCCGCCGGCGCCGCGATGCGCCGCAACGGCAGTCCGCCCTGCGGCGCCAGCACCAGTTTGCGCTGGCGCGCGGCGCCCGCCAGATAGGCGTCCAGCGAACTCACTGGTGCAACCTGCGGCACGCGGTTGCGTCCGCACTGCTCGCAGGCCGCCACCGCCACCTGCTGCCAGTGCGCCGCGCGCTTCTCGGCACGTTCGCCGCTCAGGCGCAGTACCGAGCGTGCGGCGGCCAGCGGCACCACGCCCGCAATGCCCAGTTCGGTGGCCTTCTGCACGATCCAGTCCATCTTGTCGCCGCTCGCCAGCCCCTGCACCAGCACCAGCGCGAGGGGCGATTCGCGCTCGACGGCGCTCGCCTCGCCGAGCCGGGCAAGCCACGTCTTGCCGCGCACGGCGAGCTGAGCCGGCGTCTCGCCGCCGTGCCCATCGAACAGGATCACCGGGTCGCCATCACGCAGGCGCAGGACCCGGGCAGCGTGATGGGCAAGTGCCTCGGGCAGCGTCACTTCGCCGGCGGAGGGCAGCGGGGCGGGGAAAAAGAAGCGCGAAATCATCGTGCTATTATAGGGAATACGTAATATTCATGAGGTTCGCGATATCGGCCGGCCACCCGCCCGGCCCGCCCCTTCGCGACTCTCCCGGCCCCGACCGCCCGATCGGGCGGCACACCACCGGTACAGGACACCCCTGAGATGCCGACAGCAGCACACCGCCTCGCCCGCGCACGGGCACTCGAATCGCTGGTCCGCGACATCGCACGCGAGGAAATCCTGCCGCGCTACCTGAAATCGGCACGCAACCGCAAGGCGGACGGCTCGCTGTTCACCGAGGCCGATCTGGAGTCCCAGCGCCGCTTCACCGAGGCGCTGCCGACCCTGCTGCCGGGCCCGGTGCTGGGCGAGGAGATGACGCCAGAGGAACAGGCGCGCCAGTGGACCGAGGGCAGACGCGGTCTGTGGTGCATCGACCCGATCGACGGCACCACCAACTTCGCCAACGGCATCCCCTTCTTCGCGGTTTCGATCGCCTACCTGGTCGAACACGAACCGCGCTTCGGCGTGGTGTACAACCCGGTCACCGACGAGTCCTTCTACGCCGCCAAGGGTGCCGGCGCCTACCTCAACGGCACCGAACTGCCGCTGCGTCCGGCCGCGGCAAACCTGCGTGACGCGGTCGCCGGGGTCGATTTCAAGCGCATCAGCCATCACCTGGGCGACGAACTCGCCGTGCGCCCGCCCTACTACTCGCAGCGCAACTTCGGCTCCAGCGCGCTCGAATGGTGTTTCGTCGCCGCCGGCCGGCTCGATGTGTACCTGCACGGCGGGCAGATGCTGTGGGACTACGCTGCGGGCCGCCTGATCCTCGCCGAGGCGGGCGGCGAAGCGGCGGCGCTCGACGGCGGTTCGCTGATGGCGGGTCCGGCGGTGAAGCGCGGCGTGGTCGCGGCAGCCAATCCGACGCTGTTCGCCGAGTGGCGAGCCTGGCTCAACGGGCATTCCTGAGGCGCTCGCCACGCCCCCGCTTGCTGCGCTGCGTCGATCACGCGGTATCATTGATCGAAAGCAAATATTCGAGCCCGCTCATGGACACCAACGCCACCGACTCCAACCGCCATGAGGCTCGCCCGGAGCGCCGCAAGTATCACCATGTGCGGGAGATCTTCGACGAGGCCTACGAGCTGATCACCCCGTTCTTCGCCAAGGAGAACCGCTGGGGCAACGCCACCCTCGACCACCTCGCCTATCGCGTGGTGCGGGAGAACTACCCGGAGCTTTCGTTCGAAGAGGTCCATGTGCTGGTGGTGGCCTCCAAGCGGGTGTACACCGAACTCAAGCTCGAACAGGCGAACGCGGGCAAGTAAGGGGGCCACGGCACCATGTCGATGAAGCACCCGATCATTGCGGTCACCGGCTCCTCGGGCGCGGGCACGACCACCGTCAAGCACACCTTCGAGGCGATCTTCCCTCGCGAGAACGTGAATGCGGCGATTGTCGAGGGCGACAGCTTCCACCGCTACACGCGCGACGACATGAAGCAACTCATCGACCAGGCCGAATCCGCCGGACGACGCGGCATCAGCCACTTCGGCCCGGAAGCCAACCTGCTCGAAGACCTGGAGCACCTGTTCCGCGCCTATGGCGACTCGGCCACCGGGCGGCGGCGCTACTACATCCACAACGAGGAACAATCGGTACGCCGCAACCTGCCGATGGGCACCTTCACCGAATGGGAAGACCTGCCGGTGGGCACCGACTGCCTGTTCTACGAAGGCCTGCACGGCGCGGTGCAGACCGAGACGGTGGATGTCGCGCGGCACGTGGACCTGCTGATCGGCGTGGTACCGACGATCAACCTGGAGTGGATCCAGAAGCTGCACCGCGACACCAAGCTGCGCGGCTACTCCAAGGAAGCGGTGCAGGACACCATCCTGCGCCGCATGCACGACTACGTGCACTACATCGTGCCGCAGTTCTCCCGCACCCACA
>JAUVWV010000226.1 GCA_030603925.1 Thauera sp.
CACCCCGCTGGCACCCCCTTTTCGGCGCGGCTTGGGCCGGTTGGGCGGCCCCCTCCCCCTCGCTGACCACGCGGGCCCCCGCCCGCTCCTACGCAGGCTGCGCGGAGCATCGCGCCGTGCCGCCAAGGCACCCTGGCGGTCTCGGCCAAGGTGCATCACCAGGAGAGAGCAGCGCCATGAGCGAGACGCGAGCACCCGACCAACCCGCCGGCCAGACGGTGACCGGCATCATCGTGCACCAGCCGCGCCGCGAGGCCTATGAGGAGTACGAGCGCTGGCTGGCCGACATCCGCGAAGCATGCCGGCAGTTTCCGGGCTACCTGTCCACCGACGTCATCCGCCCGGTCGGCGAGCACAACAGCTACACCGTGATCATCCGCTTCGCCGGCGTCGAGCAGTTGCGCACCTGGATGGACTCCGAGGTGCGCCGCGACTACCTGCAGCGCATCGCACACACGCTGGAGGACGGCGACCGCTACGTGATCCAGACCGGGCTGGACTTCTGGTTCGCCCCACCGGCCGCCAAGCCGCCGAAGCGCTACAAGCAGTTCCTCCTCACCCTGTCGGCGATCTTCCCGCTGACCGTGGTGATACCCTGGGCGCTCGCCCCGCTGACCGGCGGGAGCAGCGGCCTTGCCGCGCTGCTGCTGGGCAAGCTGCTGGTCGCCACACTGATCGTGTTCCTGATGGTCTACGTCGTCATGCCACGCTACACGCGCCTGGTCGCCAAGTGGCTGTACCGTTGACGCGGAACACCGCAAACCCCACCCGAAGAGGAGACAGGCATGAGCAACACGACGCTGGAAGTGGAACGCGAATGCACCGAGCAGCAGGGCTGCGGTGCGATCGAACTGGTGCTGACGCCGCGCGACAAGGACCTGGGCGGTTTCGCGGTGCGCCGCCTGCTGCCCACCGCGCGACGCAAGACAGTGGGGCCGTGGATCTTCTTCGACCACATGGGCCCGGCGGACTTTCCCGCCGGCCAGGGCATTGCGGTGCGCCCGCACCCGCACATCAACCTCGCCACCGTGACCTACCTGTTCGAGGGGGAGATCCTGCACCGCGACTCGCTCGGCAGCCTGCAGGCCATTCGCCCCGGCGACATCAACCTGATGGTGGCCGGACGCGGCATCGTGCATTCCGAGCGCGAGCGCCCGGAAGTGACCGCCGCAGCGCACCGCCTGCACGGCCTGCAGCTGTGGCTGGCGCTGCCCGAAGCCGACGAAGAGGTCGAACCGGCCTTCCACCACTACCCTTCGGCCGACATCCCGGCGGTGGAGGTGGACGGCGTACCGGTGCGCGTCCTGATGGGTTCGGCCTACGGCCTCAGCTCGCCGGTGCGCGTGTTCGCCCGCACCCTGTACGTGGAGGCCTACCTGCAGCCGGGCCAGACGCTGACCCTGCCTGACGCCGAAGAACGCGCGCTGTACGTCGCCCAGGGCAGCCTCAAACTGCGGGATACCGCGCTGCCCGGACACTCGATGGCGATCCTGGCGGATCAAGCCGGAGTAGTGGTCGAAGCGCTCGAGGCCTCGCGCATCGCGCTGATCGGCGGCGAGCCCCTGGGCAAGCGCTTCGTCGAATGGAACTTCGTCTCGAGCCGCAAGGAACGCATCGAACAGGCCAAGCGCGACTGGCGCGAAGGGCGCTTTCCGCTGGTGCCGGGCGACGAGGGTGAGTTCATTCCCTTGCCCGGATGACACCACGGCAAAAGGGCGCCGGTTACGGCGCCCTTATTGGCTGTCCTGCCTGCGCTTACTTGCGCTTGAGAAAGAACTCGAACGCCTTGTCCGGCGTTTCGGTCTGGCCGAGCAGTTCGTTGCCGGTCTGCTTGGCGAAGGCCTGGAAGTCCTTGACCGCGCCCGGATCGGTGGCCACCACGCGTACCACCTGACCCGGCAGCATCTCGGCGAGCGCCTTCTTGGCACGCAGAATCGGGAGGGGGCAGTTCAGCCCGCGGGCGTCCACTTCCTTGTCGAAATCCATCGGTCCTTGTCCTTGATCAGCAAATCGCTCGATTTTAATGGCACTGCAGCCGATGCTGAAAGGAAAAACCGCTCAGCGGCGATCGCGCCGTTCCTCGTCCAGGCGCGCCCGCAGTTCGCGCATGCGCGCGTCCACCGAGGACAGCTCGAAGAAATCGCCGTCGCCCGCCCGGCGGGCGATCTCCAGTTGCTCGATGGCGGCCGGCAGCGCGCCGCGCAGCGCATAGACCTCGGCCTGCGCGCGGTGCTGCGCGGTGCGTCGGCCGAGTGCGGCGTTGGCGCGTGACAGGTTGGCCCACATGCGCGCATCGTCGCTGCGCTGCTGCACCGCTTCGCGCGCCAGCGCGAGTGCGGCATCGGCCCGTCCGCCGGCGAGCAGCGCGTCAATCTGCGCATAGCGCAGACTGCGGCTCTGCGGGAAACGCGCACGCCCCTCTTCGAGCACCGCCACGGCGGCACCGGGATCGCGCGCCGCCAGATGCACCTCGGCCGCCAGGGCGGCGATGAAGGGTGACGGCGCGGCCTCACCGGTCAGCGCCGCGAGCCCGCGGCGCGCCTCTTCCACGCGGCCGGCGCGCAACTGCGCGCGCACCAGCCCGTAACGCGCGGCGGCGTCGTCCGGTTGCGCAACGGCGCGCGCCTCCATGTCCTTCAGCGCGTCCAGCGGCGCGCCGGCCGCGGCGCGCAGCTTGGCGCGGACGAAGTGGAAGTCCGCCGAATCGACCACCTGGCGGTAGCGCATCTGGCCGACGCGGTTCTCCATGTCGGCGATCCGCGCGGTGGTCAGCGGGTGGGTGCGCAGGTAGGCCGGGGCGTTGTTCTCGTACAGGCGGCCGGCACGCTGCAAGCGTTCGAAGAAGCTCGGCATGCCGCGCACGTCGAACCCGGCGCCCTCCAGCGTCTGCAGGCCGACGCGGTCGGCTTCGTGCTCCAGATCGCGCGAATAGCCCAGCTGCGACTGGATCGCGCCGGCCTGGCCCGCGGCCAGCGCGGCCTCGCTCATCTGCGAATTGCTGCGCGCCGCGAGGATGGCCACCAGGATGGATGCCAGCATCACCATACCGGCCTGGCTCTGCTTGCCGACCAGTTGCGCGATGTGGCGCTGGGTGACGTGGGCGATCTCGTGCCCCAGCACCGAGGCGAGTTCGGACTCGCTCTCCGCGGCCAGGATCAGCCCGGTATGCACGCCGATGTAGCCGCCGGGCAGCGCGAAGGCGTTGAGGGTGTTGTCGCGGATGCCGAAGAACTCCAGCGCCTGCTGCGGATTGGGGCTGTGCGCGGCGAGCTGGCGGCCGAGCCGGTTGAGGTATTCCTCGACCTCGGTGTCGTCCAGGTAGGCCGGATCGCGCCAGCGGATCTCCTGCATGATGGAGTCGCCGATGCGCCGTTCGGTGAGTGGCGACAGATCTCCCGCCGCCACGTCGCCCAGGTCGGGCAGATCGATTGCGGCGGCCGGAAAAGCCAGCGAGAGGCTGAGCAGCAGGGCGAGGAATCGGCGCATCATCGGGTGCTATGATACAGCCCGTTTCCAAACGGTTCCGCGTCGACTGTATCGACGTGTAGCCCAGCCGAGAGCCGCAGCAGCAATGAATCAGCCCACCTCCCCCCTCACCCATTTCGATGCCGAAGGCCAGGCCCACATGGTGGACGTCGGCGCCAAGGCCGAAACCCGCCGCGTGGCGGTGGCCAGCGGGCGCATCCGCATGGAGCCGGCCACCTTTGCGATGGTGCAGGCCGGCAGCGCGAAGAAGGGCGACGTGCTCGGCGTGGCGCGCATCGCGGCCATCCAGGCCTCCAAGCGCACCAGCGAGCTGATCCCGCTGTGCCACCCGATCCCGCTCACCCGGGTGGCGGTGGAGTTCGAACTCGACCCGTCGGCCAGCGCGGTGGACTGCACCGTCACCGCGGAGACCGTGGGCCGCACCGGGGTGGAGATGGAAGCGCTCACCGCCGCCAGCGTGGCACTGCTCACCATCTACGACATGTGCAAGGCCGTGGACCGCGGCATGACGATCGAGGCGGTGCGCCTGCTGGAAAAGCTGGGCGGAAAATCCGGACACTGGACGGCCGCCTGAACGGCGGGATTTGATCGTCCTCAAGACCTTGCATGACGCGCGCCTGATACACTGCGCCGCGTGATCCCGCGCAGCATCCTTTCCCCACGCAACTGGCGCCTGGCCTTCGCCATGGCGCTGTTCGCCGTGGTCGCCCAGCTCGCGCTGGGGGTCGCCAGCGCGCAGCATCAGGCGCGCATGCTGGCCGCCGGACCCGACGCCTGGGAAGAGATCTGCACTCCGAGCGGCATCGAATACGTCCGCCTCGACAGCCTGCTCGACGGCCCGCCGCCGGACGACGGCGGCACCCGCCTCTCCGGCGGCCTGCACTGCGCAGTCTGCGCCGCCGCCCTGCTCGACCCGCTGCCGGGCGCAGCGACGCCGAACGTGCCCCTCGGGGAACCCGGCGGTTCGATTGCGCGCGCCCTGCCGGCAACGCCTCGCCTGGCGAGCGCGCTGCAACTGCGCCCGCCGGTGCGCGCCCCACCCCTGCTTTCCTGAAACGCCCCTGCACGACACGCGCAGCCGCCGGACCCGCCGGCGCGCCGCGGCGCGTACTCGTCCCGCCATTCCGCGCAGCCGGTTGCAATCCGGCGGCCTGTCTGCGCACGCTTTCAGGAAGACCGACTCATGCAAGACCAGATCAAGACCCACCGCTTCGCCCTGCGCCGCATCGCCGCGGCGCTCGCCCTGCTGCCCTGCAGCCTCGCTGCCCAGGCACAGGCACAGGCCGAAACCACGCTGACGCCGCAAGTGGTCACCGCCGCACCGATGGAAGAACCGCTGACCGTGGTCACCGACCCGCGCGCGCCGCGCCAGCCGATTCCCGCGCTCGACGGCGCCGACATCCTGAAGACCATTCCCGGCTTCAACGTGATCCGCAAGGGCGGCACCAGCGGCGACCCGGTGTTTCGCGGCATGGCCGGCTCACGCCTCAACATCCTGCTCGACGGCGAACACATCCTGGGCGGCTGCGGCGGGCGCATGGACCCGCCCACCGCCTACGTCTTCCCGGAATCCTACGACCGCATGACGGTGCTGAAGGGCCCGCAGACCGTCATCCACGGCCCCGGCAACTCGGCCGGCACGGTGCTGTTCGAGCGCGAACGGACGACCGTCAGCGAGCCGGGCTACCAGGTCAACGCCAGCCTCACCGCAGCCAGCTTCGGCCGCCTGGACCTGCTGGGCGATGCACGCTACGCGACGCCGGACTTCTACGTGCGCGGCAACGCCACCCGCACCCGCGCGGACGACTACCGCGACGGTGATGGCGACAAGGTGCACTCGGCCTACAAGCGCTGGAGCGGCACCATGGCGCTGGGCTGGACGCCGGGCGAGGACACCCTGCTCGAACTGAGCGTGGCGCGCAGCGACGGCGAGGCCGCCTACGCCGACCGCATGATGGACGGCTCCAGGTTCGACCGCGAGAACATCGGCCTGCGCTTCGAGCAGCGCCGCATTTCGCCGCTGCTCGCCAAAGTGGAGGCGCAGGTCTATCGCAACTACATCGACCACGTGATGGACAACTTCACCCTGCGCTCGGGCACCCTG
>JAUVWV010000222.1 GCA_030603925.1 Thauera sp.
CCCACGCCCACAGGCCGCGCGCACGCCCGGCCGTGCCGGCCACGGCGCGGCGCAGCCTGCCCGGCAGGCCGGCGGCGGCCAGGCGGGTGACCTGCAGCCAGGGCGCGCGCTGGGCCTGCGCCAGGCTGCCGGCCAGGTAGCGGGCGCGCAGTTCGGTGCGCCTGATCTTGCCGCTGGAGGTCTTCGGCACGGTGTGCGGCGCGGCCAGCACCACTTCGTCCGGCGGCAGACCGAGCAGGTCGGCGCCCAGGCCGGCGATGCGCTGCATCAGCGCCTGGCGGGCAGCCGGGTCGCGCTCGCGGGTCTCGGCCACCACCACCAGGCGTTCGCCGTCACCGCCCGGTTGCGCGACGCCGAAGGCGGCCACGCAGCCCTTGCGCACCCCGGGCAACTCGCCGGTGGCCTGCTCCAGCTCGTAGGGATACACGTTGCGTCCGCCGCGGATGATCATCTCCTTGGCGCGCCCGCACAGATACAGTTCGCCGTCCGCCAGATAGGCGTAGTCGCCGGTGTCCAGCCAGCCGTCGTGGACCAGCGCGGCGCTGGCGGCCGGGTTGCGGTAGTAACCGGCGGTGGCCGAAGGGCCGCGGAACTGCAGCAGCCCGACGGCCCGTTCGCCCAGCACCTGACCTTGGCGGTCCACCACGCGCAGCGCATGACCGGGCAGCGGCAGGCCGCAGGAGGGAAACTGCAGGGCGTCGGGGGCGTCTGCGGCGGCCGGTTCGGCGCGCGCGGCGGTGGCGAAGGGTTCGCGCAGGATGCGGTCGACGCGCATGCCGCGCCCCGGCGGGGTGACCGCGAGGCCGACCGTGCATTCGGCCAGTCCGTACACCGGGGCCAGGGTCTCCGCACGCAGACCGCAGGGCGCGAAACGTTCGGCGAAGCGCTGCAGGGTGAGCGGGCTGACCGGTTCGGCGCCGTTGGCGGCGAAGCGCCAGGTCGACAGGTCCAGACCGGCGAGGTCCTGTTCGGCGAGGCGGCGCAGGCACAGCTCGAAGGCGAAGTTGGGCGCGGCCGTCACCGTGCCGCGGTAGCGATGGATGGCCCACAGCCAGCGTTCCGGGCGGGCGAGGAAATCGAGCGGCGACATCAGCACCAGCGGGTAGCCGTGGTAGAGCGCACCCAGCCAGGCGCCGATCAGGCCCATGTCGTGGTACAGCGGCAGCCAGCTCACGCACACGTCGCCGGCGTCCAGGCGCACCGCCTGGCCCCATGCGCGGATGTTGGCGAGCAGGTTGGCATGGGTAAGTGCCACGCCCTTGGGTTCGCCGGTGGAGCCGGAGGTGTACTGGATCAGGGCGAGGTCGTTGGCCGTGAGCGGCGCCGCTGCGGTCACCGCATGGCTGCCGCCGAGCAGGTCGGCGGGCGTCAGTACATGGCGCAGGGCGGGGGCCAGGCCGGGGAGCAGGCCGGCCAGCGGGCGCACCGCGTCGAAGGTGAGCAGCACCGGCGCTTCGCAGTTGCGCAGGATGCCGGCCTGGCGGCGCAGGTGGTCTTCCAGCAGGGCTGGGCGGGCTGGCGGGTAGAGCGGTACGGGGACCGCGCCAGCGTGCAGGATGCCGGCAAAGCAGCGGAAGAAGTCGAGGCCGGAGGGCAGCATCAGCGCGACGCACTGCCCGGGTGCGATGCCGACGCGGCGCAGGGCGCTGCCGACCCGCGCCGCATCCTCGGCGAGGCTGCGGTAGTCGAGCGTCTCCGCCGTTTCGTCGCCGTGCAGGAAGATCACGTGCGGGCGCTGCGGCTGGCGCTCCGCGTGCCATTGCAGCACGTCCTCGAGGGTCTGTGCGAGACCGGGCGGGGCGCCCGTGGCGGCGGGCAGCACGTCGGGGAGGATGTGCGCGGCGCGTTGCGCCGCATCGGGGCGGGCGGCCGGGCCGGCTTGCATGAGCACGGCTAGCAGCTGGCGCGGTGTCTCGGCGCCCACCACCTGCTCCTCCGGCAGGCTGAGGGTGAAGCGCGTCTCCAGGCGGGCGAGCAGTTCGACCCGGGTCAGGCTGTCGAAGCCCAGGTCGCGGTCGAAGCGGCTGTCCAGGCCGGCGTGCTGCTGCCGGCCGGGGTGCAGCTCGCGTGCAAGCTCGTCGATGACGGCGAGCAGCTGCGCAATGGAGACCGGGGCGGGGGGCTTGTCCATGGCCCCAGTCTGGCCGCCGGGTGGGGCCTTGGCAAGGCGCGCCGCGCGCCCTCAGCCGCCCATTTGGGCGAGCTGGAAGCGGCTGCGCAGGAAGCCCTGGAAGCGCTTTACCTCTTCCAGGGCGAGCTTCAGGCGGCCGTTCTCGCTGCGGTTCAGGTGGTCCAGCGGAAGGCGGTTGCTCGGCTCGCGCCCCTGTTCGAGGGCGAGCAACTGGGCGCGCAGGCGCAGCGTGACAAGGAAGTCGAAGGCGGCGGCCAGGTCGGCGGCCTGCTGGTCGCGCAGGATGCCGGCCTGCGCGAGGCCGAGAATGCGCTGGCGGGTGCCGCCGTCCACGATGCCGGCTTCCAGCGCCATCGCCTTCACCCCTTCGGTGATGGCGAAGATGCCGGCCTTCTTGATGTCTATGGTGCCGCGCTGCGGGCCCTTCTTTTCCGCCACGACGCCGCCGAAGAAGCCCAGCGGCGGCTTGAAGCCGACCACGTTGGCCGCGCTGCGCGCCAGGAAGATCTTGTTGGCGCGCAGGCGTTCGGTGATGTGGGCCTTCAGTTCGCGTTCGTAGCTGCCGTCGCCGTGCAGGGTACGCAGGTCGAAGAACATGCTGCCGGACAGGATGTTGTCCGGAGTGGGCGTTCCCAGCCACTTGTCCAGTACCCCTTTCCACTCGCTCACGCTGCGTCGCCAGATGTCGTTCTTGGCCATGATGCCGCCGGAGCAGGGCGGCACGCCGATGGAGATCAGGGTGTCGATCAGGTCGATGCTGAAGGCGCGCAGACGGTCGAGCTCGGCGGGCGTCAGGTCGTCCGCGTGTACGATGGCATTGTCCTGGTCGGTGACCAGGGTCTGCTCCTGCCGCCCTTCGCTGCCCAGTACCACGAAGGCGAAGCGCTCGGTGAGATCGGGATAGCGTTCGGCGCGCACCAGCTCGATCAGGCGGGCGAGGATGCGGTCGTTGAGGTGGGCCACGGTCTGCACCAGGTCCTGGGTCTCGATGCCGGTGCCGACCAGGTGGATCACCAGCTCCTCCACCTTGCGGTGCAGTACCTTGAGCTCCGCCGCGCTGCCCGCCTCCTCGATCTCAAGCATCAGCTGCTGCGGCGAGCGGCTCTGCAGGCGCAGTACGTCGGAGTTGGTGAGGATGCCGCACAGCTCGCCGTGCGCATCGATCACGCAGAGCCGGTGGATGCGCCGCCGGCTCATCAGGAACAACGCCTCGAACAGGTAGTCGCTCTCCGCAATGGTCACCAGCGGGCTGTTCATGATGTCGCTCACCCTGAGTTCGCGCGGATCGCGCCCTTGCGCGACGACCTTGTTGCGCAGGTCGCGGTCGGTGACGATGCCCACCGGACCGCCCTCATCGCAGGCCACGACGCTGGAGATGCCGTGTTCGCGCATCGTCGCGGCCACTTCTACGAGCGGCTGTTCGGCGCTGCAGGTCACCACGTCGCGGCGGGCCAGCTTGCCCACCGGGGTGAAGAAGACATTGTCGGCTGCCATCGGGTCGATCCCCCCTTTCTTGGAATGGTTATGTCCGCGAACTATATACGTTCGGCGTATCCCTGTGGGTGCGCGCGGCGCCTAACTGCGCCAAACTGCGGACCTTGGCGATGTAGCTGTGGAGAGTGGGAGATGGATGGAGCGCAACGGCCGCAGCGGTGGGCCTTCGATACGCCGCTGGGGCGCATGGTGGCACTGGCGGTGCCGTCCGGTCTGCTCGGGCTGTACTTCGACGACCAGACCGACCTGCCGGATGTGGCGCTCAGCGAGGAGGCGCCGGCGCATCCGCTGTTGTGCCAGGCACAGCGCGAGATCGCCGAGTATTTCGGCGGTACGCGGGCGGTGTTCGAACTGCCGCTCGCGCCCGCTCCGACGGCTTTCCAGCAGCGCGTGCGCGAGGGCCTGCGGGCGGTCGGCGCCGGGCAGACCACCACGTACGGCGAGCTGGCGCGCGCCATCGGCAGCCCGCGGGGCTTCCGCGCGGTGGCCCAAACGCTGGCGCACAATCCGCTGGTGATCATCGTGCCCTGCCACCGCGTGCTGGCGCACGGCGGCAAGCTGGGCGGCTTCTCCGCCGGACTGGCGCGCAAGCCGCAGTTGCTCGCGCACGAGGCGCGCCACTGGCGCCCCTTGCTTCAGTAAGGACGGCCGCGATACATGCGCGGTGCACGTGCCGCGGGGGGTGCGTGACCGACCTCCGCAGCGGGCGGGGCCTGTACGGGCAGCGCGGCCAGGGCGGCGCCATCGAGCTGGCGCAGCGCGATGTTGCTCACCATGCGCACCGAGGACAGGCTGGCCGCGGCACCGCCGAGCAGCAGCAGGGTGGCGCCGGCGGCGCGGCGCAGCATCAGCCAGTGCTCGGCGAAGCGCAGCACCAGATCCTCGGTCCCCGGCAGGCAGGTTTCGGCGCTCTCGCGCAGCGCCGCAAGGTGGGGGCGTGCCGCGCCCAGGAGCTCGGCGCCGACGAAGTCCGGCATGCGGTCCAGCCGCAGCCCGCCGTCGGCGTCGAGCAGGCACAGGCCGTCGACGCCGGGCAGTTCCAGCACGTTGTCCAGCAGTCTGATGAGATCCATCGCGCTCAGGCTCCGTGTACGCTGCGCTGCAGGGTGCGCGCGACGTCGTTCAGGTGGGCGCGCGAATCGAGCATCACGCCGATCGTGCCGCCGGCGCAGGGCAGGCACAGGGCGGTGAGCGGGCGGCCGTGCAGCTGCAGCTCGCGCAGCTCATCGAGGCCCAGGCTGCGCCCGAGCAGGGCGGCGGCCTGCACGAGAGGGTTGATCATGGTGGCGAGCAGCTCGGCACCCTCGCCGTGGCGGGCGAGCACCTCGTCGTTGTCCGCACAATGAACGTAGCCGGTGACGTTGGGGGCCTGAAGGATCTCGCTGATGGTGTGTTCGTCCGGCATGGGCGTCTCCCGAGAGAAGGTCATCCGATTCATGCAGCATTCGTGCCAATGCTGTGGGTGTCGTCCGCGATGTGCTGCGCGCGCGGCGGTAGGCGGAATGCGGCGCGCGGCGCGGGCGAAGCGGCGCATGTTGCAATGCACTATCGATGTGCGCTGGCCTCGCCTTCCGCCACCCGCTGGTGCGCGTCCCGCCGCGTCGGCGCAGGGGGCCCGGTGGTTGCCGCGATGCTCTTGCGGGCGCGCGGTGGCACAATCCCATCCCCTACTTGTCAGGGCCGAACATGGAACTGAAGTGGTTGGAAGACTTCCTCAGCCTCGCCGAAACCGGCAGCTTCTCGCGCTCGGCCGAGCAGCGTCACGTCACCCAGCCGGCGCTGTCGCGCCGCATCCGCGCGCTCGAAGCCTGGCTCGGCGTGCCGGTGCTCGACCGCAGCACTTACCCGAGCCGCCTCACCGCCGCCGGCGAAGCCTTCAAAGGGCCCGCCGCCGACATCGTCAACCGCTTGCACGCCGCGCGTTCGCTGGCGCGCGGACAGCAACCGGTGGCCGGCGATGCGCTGGTGTTCGCGGTGCCGCACACGCTCGCCTTCGCCTTCTTCCCGGCCTGGCTGGGGCGCCTGAAGGCGGAGTTCGGCGAGGTGCCGACCCGGCTGATGGCCGGCAATGTCCATGATGTGGTGATGAGTCTGGTGGAGGGCGGCTGCGACCTGCTGCTGTGCTACCACCACCCCTCGCATCCGGTGTGGCTCGATCCGGCGCGCTTCGAAG
>JAUVWV010000359.1 GCA_030603925.1 Thauera sp.
CCGAGAGCAGCGCCGAATGGGGAGACTGCGCCGCCTCGTCCTTGCGCCGCTTGCGCATCTTGAAGCCGGCGTAGCCGAGCAGCAGGGCCAGCACGCCCCCGCCGGCGGCAAGCATGGTCGGATTGCCGAGCAACTCGTCTAGGAAGCTCGGCGGCGGCGGTTCGGGCTGGACTGCGGGGCGGCGCGGGGCGGCGGGCGGTGCAGCGGGCGCCGCCGGTCTGGCGGACTCCGCTGCGGCAGGCGGCGCCGGCTGCGCGGGCGCTGCTGGCGCAGCGGCGGGCTCGCTCGGCGCTGCAGGCTCGCTCGGCGTTGCAGGCTCGCTCGGCGTTGCAGGCTCGCTCGGCGTTGCAGGCTGGTCGGCTGCGGCGCCGGGGGGCGCGGCAGGCGGCGTGGGAACCCCGGCCTGTTGCTGGAGTTGGGCGAGTTGCTCGCTCTTGAGTTCGATCAGCCGCTGCAGGTCGCGGATGCTGCGCTCGAGTTCGGCAAGTCGTTCATTGGCTTCATTCAGGGCGCGATCGCGCGCCACGAGATCCTCTTCGAGCGCCCGCAGGCGCTCTGCCTGTGCTTCGTCTCCGGCATCCGCCGCACCCGCCTCGGGGGCGCGCGAGACCTGCACCCGGTCGGCGGGCGCATCGCTCCTCGCCGGCTCTGCCACGCGCGGCGTGATGCGCCCGGCGGCGGCCTGATCGGCTGCTTCGGATGCGGCGGCCGGCGCGACCGAAGCCGCGACCCGGCGACGGTAAGCCTCGAAATCGGCCGCCTGCGCGACCACCTCGCGGCGCGCCTCGGCCTGACTGATCGCGGCAACCTGCCCCGCGTCGGGCATGCGCAGGATCGCACCCGCACGCAGGCGGTTGATGTTGCCCTCGTCGAACGCCGCCGGATTGTTGCGGAACAGCGCGATCATCATCTGGTCGAGCGTGGCGTCCGCCGGGCGGTGCTCATCGGCGATGCGGCGCAGGGTGTCGCCGCGCTGCACGCGGTAACTGTCCGCACCGGCCGCGGGGCCGGCCGGCACGGTGCGCGGCGCCGCGGCAGCCGGGCGCGGCGTATCGACCGCGGCGGCCACCGGACGCGGGGGCGCCAGATCGACCGGATCGAGCAGGAAGGTGTATTCGCGCACCAGGTTGCCGGATGCCCAGTTGAACTCGAGCAGCAGATCGAGGAAGGGTTCGTTGACCGGACGGTCGCTGGTGATGCGCAGCACCGGGCGGTTGCCGGAGCTGTCCACGCTGAGGCGCAGTCCGGCGAGCGCAGAGGAATACGGGATGTTGGCTCGCCGGAAGGCGTCCGGCGAAGCGATGCGGGCACTCAGCGACTGCAGTTCCTGCGGCGTCGCGGAGAGCGGAACCTCGGCCCGCAAGGGCTGGCCCAGGCCGCTGAAAACGTTGATCGGCCCTGCTCCCAGTGCGTAGGCACTGGAGGGGATGGATGCAATCGCGGTCGCGATCAGGGATGCCTTGAGCAAAGTTTTCATCGTTTTCTGCGCGTTCCCTTGCCTGTGCTGAGCTATAAAGAACATAGCATCATGGACTTGGGCTAGCAATCTAGCATTTTCTTTAACTTTGCGCAGCAATTGTTTCTTGCCAAAGATAAAGACCCCTCATCCATCCGCGCGGTGCTGCAGCGCGAAACGACGGGCGGCCAGCCGGCCACCCGTCAGGTTCTGCTTCAGCGATCCAGCAGGATGCGCAGCATGCGGCGCAGCGGCTCGGCTGCGCCCCACAGCAACTGGTCGCCCACGGTGAAGGCGCCGAGATACTCCGGCCCCATCGCCATCTTGTGCAGGCGGCCGACCGGGATCGACAGCGTGCCGGTAACCGTGGCCGGCGACAGTTCGCGCTCGGTGATCTCACGCTCGTTGGGCACCACCTTCACCCACTGGTTGGCGCTGGCGATGATCTCGCTGACCTCGTCGAGCGGCACATCCTTCTTCAGCTTGATGGTCAGGCCCTGGGAGTGGCAGCGCATCGCGCCGATGCGCACGCACAGGCCGTCGATGGGGATACTGCCCGGGCTGCGGAAGGCCGGCTTGCCGAGGATCTTGTTGCACTCCGCGCCGCCCTTCCACTCTTCCTTGGACTGGCCGTGCTCGACCGGCACGTCGATCCACGGGATCAGGCTGCCGGCCAGCGGGGTGTTGCGGAAGTTCTTCTTCGGGAAGGCGTCCGAGCGGATGGTCTCCGCCACCTTGCGGTCGATGTCGAGGATGGCCGAGGCCGGATCGGCCAGCAGGTCGGCTACCGAACCGTGGATGGCGCCCATCTGCGCGATCAGCTCGCGCATGTTTTGCGCCCCGGCGCCGGAGGCTGCCTGGTAGGTCATCGCCGAGATCCATTCCACCAGATCGTGCTTGAACAGGCCGCCCAGGCCCATCAGCATCAGCGAAACCGTGCAGTTGCCGCCGATCCAGTTGCGCCCGCCCTTGGCCAGCGCGTCCTTGATGACGTGCATGTTGACCGGGTCGAGGATGATCACCGCGTCGTCGGCCATGCGCAGCGCGGAGGCGGCGTCGATCCAGTGGCCGTTCCAGCCTGCGGCGCGCAGCTTCGGGTACACCTCCTTGGTGTAGTCGCCGCCCTGGCAGGTGA
>JAUVWV010000326.1 GCA_030603925.1 Thauera sp.
CCCGGCCGCGCCCTGCTTCATCGCCCGTTTTCTGTGACCGCCCGCCCCATGCCCCTGCCCGTCTTCGACCCCGCCCACTACGACGCCCAACTCGCCGACAAGCTCGCCCGCTTCAAGGCCGACTTCGCCCCGCTCGGCCTGCCCGAGCCGGCGGTGTTCACCTCCGCGCCGCTCCACTATCGCCTGCGCGCCGAGTTCCGCCTGTGGCACCACGGCGGACGCGTCGATTACGCGATGTTCGACGCCGACAACCCCAAGCAGCCCATCCTGCTCGACGACTTCCCGCCGGCCGCGGCGCCGATCGCGCGCGCCATGCCGCGCCTGCGCGAGGCGCTGGCCGCCAGCGATGAACTGAAGCGGCGCATCTTCCAGGTCGAGTTTCTCGCCACGCTCTCCGGCGAGCTGATGGTGAGCCTGGTCTACCACCGCAAGCTCGGCCCGGAATGGGAAGCCGCCGCGCGCGAACTGGCTGCAGAACTGGGCGCGCAGATCATCGGCCGCAGCCGCGGGCAGAAGATCGTGCTGGAACGCGACTGGCTGCTGGAAGAGTTCGAACTCGACGGCCGCCGGCTTTGCTACCAGCAGATCGAAGGCAGCTTCACCCAGCCCAACGGCGAAGTGAACCGCAAGATGCTGGGCTGGGCGCGCGCGCAGGCCGCGGAGGCAGGCGGCGACCTGCTGGAGCTCTACTGCGGCAACGGCAACTTCACCCTCGCGCTGGCGCCGCTGTTCGGGCAGGTGCTGGCCACCGAACTGTCGAAGTCCTCGGTGCGCGCAGCGCACTACAACATCGAGGCCAACGGCGCCGACAACATCACCCTGGTGCGCATGTCCAGCGAGGAACTCTCCGACGCCATGGCCGGCGGGCGCGAGTACCGCCGCATGCAGGGCGTGGACCTGGCCGGCTACCGCTTCTCCACGCTGTTCGTGGACCCGCCGCGCAGCGGCCTGGACCCGGCCACCGTAGCGCTCGCCGCCGGCTTCGAGCGCATCCTCTACATCTCCTGCAACCCGCAGACCCTGCGCGACAACGCGCAAGCGCTCGCCGCCACCCACCGCATCGCCGCCGCCGCGGTGTTCGACCAGTTCCCCTACACCCACCACCTGGAGTGCGGGCTGCTGCTGCAGCGGCTGCCAGCCTGAACTGCCCGGCGGTGCGCCCGGGTTCGTGGCAGAATCGCCTTCTCCGCCATCCTCCGCCGCCCGCATGCATACCGCCGCCGCCCCGCTGCCCGAGTCCATGGAAGCCGACTGGCTTGCCCTGTTCGACGACGTCCCGACCGCGACCCGGGAGACCCTGCGCGAGGTGGTCATGACGCATCGCGAAAGCATGGCGGTGGCTTTCTATGCGCGCATGATGGTCGATGTGGACGCCCGCCCCTTCCTCACCCACGAAGCGGTCGAGAAGCGTCTGCGCTTCTCCATGCAACGCTGGCTGGAAACGCTGTTCTCCTGTGCCACCCGCGAGCAGTTCGCCGCCGCCATGGCCATGCAGCGCCACGTCGGCGAAGTCCATGCGCGGGTGGAGCTGCCGGTCAACATCGTTGCACGCGGCGCCCGGGTGCTGAAGGGCGAGATCGCCCATCGCCTGCTCGACACCGGCCTGGACGGCGCGGCACTGGTGGACGCCGTGCTGTACGCCGACAACCTGATCGACCTCGCCTTCGAGGAGATGAGTTCGGCCTACGTCGCCTCGCATGAGCGTGCCGCGCGTATCGACGAGGCCTACCGCGTGTTCTCCTACGGGCAGAACATGTCGCTGGAGCGCGAACGCCAGCGCGCCGCCCTGCTCGACTGGGAGAACCGCTTCCTGCAGGAAATGATGGCCGGCGCGGTGGGCGACGAGTTGCAGACCCTGGGCGACTCCTCCTTCGGCCTTTGGCTGCACCACAAGGCCTCCGCGATTTTTGAAGGATCGTCGGAGCTGCCGGCGATCCGCGAAGCGATCCACACCATCGACGCCAATCTGCTGCCGCTGTGCCAGGTGCAGCTCGGCAGTCCCGACCGTGAGGAAACCCGCCGCCTGGCGAAGGCCGTGCAGATGGAACTGGGTCAGTTGAAATTCCTCACCGGCGCGATGTTCGAGCGCTTCGTCGATCTGGAATCGGGCAAGGACGCCCTCACTCAGCTGCTCAACCGGCGCTTCCTGCCCGCCATCCTCAGCCGCGAAGCCGAAATCAGCCGCAGCCAGGCCAAACCCTTTGCCGTGCTGCTGGTGGATGTGGACCATTTCAAGCACATCAACGACCGCCACGGCCACGATGCCGGCGACCGCGTGTTGCAGCAGATGGCCGGCCTGCTGCTCAACACCGTGCGCTCGGGCGACTTCCTGTTCCGCTACGGCGGCGAGGAATTCCTCGTGCTGCTGGTGGAAGTGGACGATCAGCATGCGCGCCGGGTCGCGGAGAAGATCCGCAGCCGGGTCGAACAGGAGAACTTCCTGCTTGCCAACGGGCAGAGCCTGCAGATCACCACCAGCATCGGCCTGGCCATGCACGACGGCCACCCCGACTACCAGCGCCTGGTCAATCGTGCGGATGATGCGCTGTACCGCGCCAAGCACGACGGACGCAACCGCGTCGTCGTCGCCGAACGCTGAGGTCGCAACATGCTGCGCATCGAACCCACCGATCTGCACCGGCCGGCGCATGCGAGCGCCTTCGTGGCACTGCTCGATCACTACGCACGAGACCCCATGGGCGGCGGCGCGGGCCTCACCGCGGCCGTCAAGGACACCCTGCCGGCGCGCCTCGCCGAGCACCCGGCCTTCGTCTCCTTCCTCGCCTTCGCCGCCGACGAAGCGGTCGGCCTGATCAACTGCTTCGAAGGCTTCTCCACCTTCAAGGCCCGGCCGCTGCTCAACATCCACGACATCGCCGTGCATGCGGCGCACCGCGGGCGCGGGGTCGGCCAGGCCCTGCTGGCGGCGGCAGAGGACGCCGCGCGTGCGCGCGGCTGCTGCAAGCTGACCCTGGAAGTGCTGTCCAACAACCACCCCGCCCTGGCCGCCTATGCGCGCGCCGGCTTCGCCCCCTACCAGCTCGACCCCGCGGCCGGCCAGGCGCTGTTCCTGCAGAAGTGGCTCTAGGGCGCGTTCACAGCCGCCCGCCCGTAGGAGCGGCCGTGGCCGCGATTGCAGCGTCGGTTCATCGCTCGCCGCCTCGCGGCCAAGGCCGCGCCAACGCCCCCAGAGCCCAGCCGC
>JAUVWV010000263.1 GCA_030603925.1 Thauera sp.
CCGGTCATGCCGGCGAGCTTGCCGTACATGCGGAAGTAGTTCTGGAAGGTGATCGAGGCGAGCGTCTGGTTCTCCGCCTGGATCTTCACCCCTTCCTTGGCCTCGACCGCCTGGTGCAGGCCGTCCGACCAGCGCCGGCCAGCCATCAGGCGGCCGGTGAACTCGTCGACGATGACCACTTCGCCGTTCTGCACCACGTAGTGCTGGTCCTTGTGGTACAGCGCGTGGGCACGCAGCGCGGCATACAGGTGGTGCACCAGCAGGATGTTGCCCGGTTCGTACAGCCCGGCGCCCTCCGGCAACAGGCCCATGCGCACCATGATCTGCTCGGCGGTCTCATGGCCCTGCTCGGTGAGCAGCACCTGGTTGGACTTGAGGTCCACCGTGTAGTCGCCCGGCTCGGTGATGTTGTCGCCCTCGCCTTCCTGCTTCTTCAGCAGCGGCGCGACCTGGTTCATCTTCAGGTAGAGCTCGGTGTGATCCTCGGCCTGGCCGGAGATGATCAGCGGCGTGCGCGCCTCGTCGATCAGGATGGAGTCCACCTCGTCGACGATGGCGAAGGCGAGGCCACGCTGCACCTTCTCGGGCAGCGCATACACCATGTTGTCGCGCAGGTAGTCGAAGCCGAACTCGTTGTTGGTGCCGTAGGTGATGTCGGCCGCGTAGGCTGCCTGCTTCTCCGCATGCGGCATGCGCGACAGGTTGCAGCCGGTGCTCATGCCGAGGAAGGCGAAGATGCGCCCCATCTGCTCGGCATCGCGGCTGGCGAGGTAGTCGTTCACCGTGATGATGTGCACGCCCTTGCCGGTGAGCGCATTCAGATAGGCCGGCAGGGTGGCCACCAGGGTCTTGCCTTCGCCGGTGCGCATTTCCGCGATCTTGCCGTTATGCAGCACCATGCCGCCGACCAACTGGACGTCGAAGTGGCGCATCCCCAGCACTCGCTTGCCGGCCTCGCGCACCACCGCAAAGGCTTCCGGCAGCAGGCTGTCGAGCGTCTCGCCGCCCGCCAGGCGCTGACGGAACTCCCCGGTCTTGTCGCGCAGCGCGTCGTCAGCAAGCGCGGAAATCTCCGGCTCCAGTGCGTTGATCCGGGTGACGGTCTGTTGGTACTGGCGAATCAGGCGGTCATTGCGACTGCCAAAGATTTTCTTGAGGAGGCCGGAGATCATGGGGTCCTGTCGGGTCGATTCGGCAAAGGCGCAAGTTTAGCATGCAGGTATGGCGCCCCCTAAGCGTGCCGCTTGCCGGACGCGGGGCGGCCGCCTACCATCCGGAACCGCACTGCGAGCCTTGCCCATGACCCAGCTCTTGCAACGATATCTAGGCGGCGGCGACGCCCTCGCCCGCCTGCAGGATCACGCCGCCCGCCTGCGCCGCCTGCAGGGCGCCTTCGAGCGCTGCCTGCCGCCGCTGCTGGCCGCATCGTGCAAGGTCGGCAACCTGAAGGGCGACACCCTGGTGGTGTTCGCCCAGGGCAACGCGGTCGCGGTGAAGCTCAAGCAGATGGCCCCCAGCGTGCTGGAGAAGCTCGCCGGCCAGGGGCATGCACTGCAGGACATCCAGGTGCGGGTCGCCGTGCACCAGCCTGCAGCCTGGCGCCCCGCCCCGATGGAACGCAGCATCTCGGCAGAAGGGCGGCGCAGCCTGACCGACTTTGCCGCCACCCTGCCGGCCGATTCGCCGCTGCGGGAATCGCTCGAGCGCCTCGCGCGGCGCAGCCGCTGAAGGCCCGGGGCGGTGCGGCGGCCGGCAGCCGCCTCAGCCGGGGAAGAACAGACGTTCCAGGACGAACAGCACCAGCACCGCCAACACCGCCAGCAAGGTGCCGCGGGTGAAGTTCCACGCCCACAGGCGGTAGCGCGGATTGCCGCTGAGCAGCCAGGCGAGCAGCGAGGCACCGATGCCCAGCGCGGCAAACAACACCAGGATGCGGACGATCACCATGCCCAGGCGGCGCTCAGGCGAGCGCCAGGTCGAACTGGTGGCTCACCGCCGGCGGCGTGGCCGCGGC
Organism: Thauera sp.; assembly: GCA_030603925.1. Taxonomy (GTDB): domain Bacteria; phylum Pseudomonadota; class Gammaproteobacteria; order Burkholderiales; family Rhodocyclaceae; genus Pseudothauera. Next base: position 2,015 of record JAUVWV010000263.1, read on the forward strand.
CTGTTCGAAGGTGACGTACTCCCAGGCCGTGCGGTCTTCCAGCAGCACCCGCAGGATCTGGTTGTTGAGTGCATGGCCGGCTTTGTGCGCGGAATAGGCGGCGAGCAGCGGATGGCCGCACAGGTAGAGGTCGCCGATCGCGTCGAGCACCTTGTGTTTGACGAACTCGTCGGCGTAGCGCAGCCCGTCGGCATTGAGCACGCGGTATTCGTCCATTACGATGGCGTTGTCCAGGCTGCCGCCCAGCGCGAGGCCGTTGGACCGCATGAACTCGACGTCCTGCATGAAACCGAAGGTACGCGCACGCGCCACGTCGCGCACGTAGGAGTGCTGGGCAAAGTCCACCGTCACCTCGGTGGAGGTGCGGTCGATGGCGGGGTGGTTGAACACGATGGAGAAGCTCAGGCGGAAGCCGTCGTAGGGCTCCAGGCGCACCCACTTGTCGCCCTCGCGGTACTCCACCGCTCGCTTCACGCGCAGGAAGCGCTTGGGCGCCTTCTGCTCCTCGATACCGGCGGACTGCAGGAGGAACACGAAGGGGCCGGAGCTGCCGTCGAGAATGGGGATCTCCGGCGCATCGACATCGACGTGCAGGTTGTCGATCCCCAGGCCGGCCAGCGCCGACATCAGGTGCTCCACCGTACCGACCTTGTGTCCGCCCTGCTCCAGGCCGGAGCACATGCGAGTGTCGCACACGGAATAGGGATCGGCAGGCAGGGCCAGCGGCGGATCGAGATCGACGCGATGGAACACGACCCCGCTGTCCGGCGCGGCCGGACGCAGGACCAGATTCACCTTGCGGCCGCCATGCAGCCCGACCCCGGTGGCCTTGACGATGGACTTCAGCGTGCGTTGCCTGATCATGATGCCTTTCCTTGTGTCTCAATATCTTAACACGATGCCCTAAGGCAGCCCGCACCCATGCTGCAACGCAATGTGAACGGGGACGGGCGCCCGGGCACGGACCGGAGGCGAAGGTCCATGCCGGGGCGCCCGCCGAACGCAGGCGGAGGCGACGCCTGCGTCAGTCGGCCTGCTTGCGCAGGAAGGCCGGAATGTCGTAGGTCCCCATCCCGTTGGCGCTCATCGCTTCCACCGTGGTACGGCGGCCGCTGCGGATCACCGCCGGCACGTCCAGGTTGCTCATGTCGACCGCACCGCCGGCCGGGCCGTAGGTGCCGGTACCCTGCACCACCTGCATCACCGGCTGGCGCGCGGCGCGCGGGGTGCCGAGGCCGGTGGCGACCACGGTGATGCGGATGCGGTCTTCCATCGACTCCTCGAACACGGTGCCGTACTTGACGAAGGCTTCCGGCGCGGCAAAGGCCTGCACGGTCTTCACCGCATCGCGCACTTCGGACATCTTCAGCGAGCGGCTGGCGGTGATATTGATCAGGACACAACGCGCGCCGGAGAGTTCGGTGCCTTCGAGCAGCGGGCTCACGGCGGCCTGCTCGGCAGCGATGCGCGCGCGGTCCAGACCGGCGGCCTCGGCCGAGCCCATCATCGCGCGGCCCATCTCGGCCATCGCCGTGCGCACGTCCTGGAAGTCCACGTTCACCAGGCCCGGCACGTTGATGATCTCGGCGATGCCGCCCACCGCGCTGCGCAGCACGTTGTCGGCCGAACGGAAGCAGTCCTCGAAGCCGGCGTCGTCGCCGAACACTTCGAGCAGCTTGTCGTTGAGCACCACGATCAGCGAATCGACGTTGCGGGTGAGTTCCTCGACGCCGCTTTCGGCCACCCGCAGACGGTTTTCGACGTCGAAGGGTTTGGTCACCACGGCCACGGTCAGGATGCCCATTTCCTTGGCGATCTCGGCCACCACCGGCGCCGCGCCGGTGCCGGTGCCGCCGCCCATGCCGCCGGTGATGAAGCACATGTGCGCACCCTCGAGCGCCGCGGCGATCGCGTCGCGCGATTCCTGCGCCGCCGCGCGGCCGGCTTCAGGCTTCGAGCCGGCGCCCAGGCCGGAGTTGCCGAGCTGGATCTTGTGCGGCGCGAGGCAGCGGCTGAGCGCCTGCGCATCGGTGTTGGCGACCACGAACTGCACGCCCTGCACGCCTTCGCGGATCATGTGGTCGACCGCATTGCCGCCGGCACCGCCGACACCGATCACCTTGATCACCGTTCCGGTGGGAACCTTCTCAACGATTTCAAACATTTGCCTCGCCTCCGAGTGAAAAAACGCTACTGCACACAGAACACCCACCGGACCTGTATTTAGTATTGCGGACGAAGTCTACAACTAAATATCGATCCATGACAGGTACTCATTCACATTGACTGGACGGCCCATCCGTCCAGCTCAGAAATTCTTCTCGAACCACGCCTTCATGCGCCCGAACACCTGCCGCACGCTGCGCGTCTCGCGCGCCTGGATGCCGCGCCGGCGCTGCGCCACGCCTTCCATCAACAGGCCCATCGCGGTGGCGTAGCGCGGCTGGCAGACCACGTCGGCCAGGCCGCCGTCGTACTGCGGGGCACCGACGCGCACCGGCATGTGGAACACCTCCTCGCCCAGCTCGACCATGCCGCTCATCACCGAGGAACCGCCGGTCAGCACGATGCCCGAGGACAGCAGTTCCTCGTAGCCGCTGCGCCGCAGTTCGGCCTGCACCAGTTCGAACAGCTCGGACACCCGCGGCTCGATCACGTCGGCCAG
>JAUVWV010000268.1 GCA_030603925.1 Thauera sp.
GCAGCCCCCCAGGTGGCCGCCGCGGCGCCCGCGCCGGCGGCTGCCGCACGCGGCGCGCCCGGACCGAGCGCGCCGACCGTCACCGCGGCGCGCTTCGACGCCGACTATCTCAACAACCCGGCGCCCGCCTATCCTGCGCTGTCGCGCCGGATGCGCGAGGAAGGGCGGGTGATGCTGCGCGTGCATGTGTCGGCGGAAGGCCTGCCGAAAACCATCGAGCTGAATGCCAGTTCCGGCTCGGGACGGCTCGACAATGCGGCGCGCGACGCCGTGCAGCGCTGGCGCTTCGTGCCGGCGCGGCGCGGCGAGCAGGCGGTCGATGCCTGGGTGCTGGTGCCCATCGTCTTCAAACTTGAAGGAAGCTGAAAGTGGAAATGCAACAAGCCTTCGGGCTGGCCCATCTGTGGGCGCAGTCGGACCTGGTGATCCGCCTGGTCGCCTTCGCCCTGGTCGTGATGTCGGTGACCAGCTGGTACCTGATCCTGGTGCGCTCAGTGCGCCAGGTACAGGCGCGCCGCCACGATCAGGCGGTCGAAGCGTTCTGGGCCGCGCCCAGCCTGCAGGAAGGGCTGGCCCGCCTGCGCGCCCTGGCGCCCGATTCGCCCTTCGAGGCGCTCGCCCGGCAGGGTGTGGCCGCCACCGATCACCTGCGCCAGCACACCCATGAGCAAACCCTGGGCGGCCGCCTGGACGCCGACGAGTTCGTCACCCGCGCGCTGCGCAAGTCGATCGCGCTGTCCACCGCGCGCCTGGAGGCCGGCCTCACCATGCTGGCCTCGATCGGTTCGACGGCGCCCTTCGTCGGCCTGTTCGGCACCGTGTGGGGGATCTACCACGCGCTGGTAAACATCAGCGCATCCGGCATGGCGACGCTCGACAAGGTCGCAGGACCGGTGGGCGAGGCGCTGATCATGACCGCCTTCGGCCTGTTCGTGGCGATTCCGGCAGTGCTGGCCTACAACGCCATCAACCGCGCCAACCGGCTCGAACTGTCCGAGCTCGACGCCTTCGCGCATGATCTGCATGCCTGGTTCACCACCGGTTCGCGTCTTGCCGCGCAGCCGGGCAGTGCGCCGCAGCGCGAGGCGCGCAGCGCTGCCGTTGCTCCGCTGCGCGCCAGCGCGGGAGAGGCGTGATGGCCTTCGGTGGATTCAATCAGGGCGGCGGTCAGGCGCCGATGAGCGAGATCAACATGGTGCCGCTGATCGACGTGATGCTGGTGCTGCTGATCGTGTTCATGATCACCGCGCCCCTGCTCACCCACGGTGTGAAGATCGACCTGCCGGCGGCCTCCAGCGTACCCAACGTCGAGAAGCCGGAAACCGTGGCTCTGGCGATGGATGCCGAAGGGCGGCTGTTCTGGAACGATCAGCCGATCGCCGACGGTGAACTCGCTGCCCGCCTGGCGGAGGCCGCCGCCGCCACGCCGCAGCCGGAACTGCACCTGCGCGCAGACCGCGAGACGCGCTATCAGCGCATCGCCGAAGTGATGTCGGCGGCGCGCGAGGCCGGCGTGCAGAAGATGGGCTTCATCACCGTACCGCAGTAAGCGCCGCGCTGGGCGTGGATGGCGGGCGCGGGCAGGCCTGCCGGCGGGATCCGCCGCTGCCGGGTAAACGGCGAAGGCCGCCTTGCGGGGCGGCCTTCGTGTGTCTGGGGGCGGTTCAGTTGCGCTTGCCGCGCACCCGGATGATCACGTCGACCTCTTCGAGTTCGATGTCGGGCGGCAGATGGGGCACCCCGACGACCTGCAGTTCGTCGGCGGAGACATCGGTCAGCTCGCCGGTATTGACGTCGTAGAGGTGATAGTGGGGGTCGGTGTTGGAATCGAACACCACGCGATCCGGATCGACGATCAGTTCCTTGACCAATTTCTTCTCGCGAAACAGCTTGAGGGTGTTGTAGACCGTGGCGCGCGAGGTTTCGGGCACCGTGGCACGGACCGCCGAGAGGATCTGGTCCGCGCTCAGGTGCACCGGCCGGGGCAGCAAGACCCGCGCGATCTCCAACCGTTGCAGGGTGACGGGAATGCCTGCTTCACGCAGCCGATCCGCCATCTCCCGAGTCGTGAGTCTGTCCATCTCTGTGTGGGTCCGTATTGATCCTGATCATGTTTCGTGCCGGCTTTGCGGAGCCGGTCATATGTCTGAAATCTACGTGATGACCTTGGGGCTGTCCACATGCTGATTGTCAGCACAGGAAAAATCGGCGATGAAAAAGGCGCCCCGGCCCTGGCCGGGCGGGGGCGCCTGCGTGCCGGTCGCTTACTTGAACGGATCCGGACGCGGGGTGCTGTTGCTCGACGGCGGCAGGATCGGCATCGTCAGCTTCGGCTGGTCGCCGGTGAGCGTCTTCAGGAAGGCCACGATGTTGTCGATCTCATCCTTCGAGTAGGTACGGCCCAGCTGCAGGCGGCCCATGATGTCCACCGCTTCTTCCAGGGTGCGGGCTTCGCCGTCGTGGAAGTACGGGTAGGTCATCTCGACGTTGCGCAGCGTCGGCACCTTGAAGTTGAAGCGGTCGGCATCCTTGCCGGTCACGCCCGAGCGGCCTTCCACCGGCGAAGTGCTGGTGTAGGGCTCGACCACGCCCATGCGCTGGAAGGAGGTGCCGCCGGCGGCCGGGCCGTTGTGGCAGGCCACGCAGCCGCTTTCCTTGAACAGGGTGTAGCCGGCGAGTTCCTTGGCGTTGATCGCCTTGTCGTCACCCTTGAGCCACTTGTCGAAGCGCGAGTTCGGGGTGACCAGGGTCTCCTCGAAGGCGGCGATCGCGCTGGTCACCTTGTCCATGTCGATGGTCTCGCTGCCGAACACGGACTTGAACTCGGCGACGTAGCCCGGGATGGACTGCAGCACGTCGAGCGCCAGGGTGTGCGGCATGTTCATCTCGATGTCGGCCTGGATCGGGCCACCGGCCTGTTCCTTCAGGTTGGCCGCACGGCCGTCCCAGAACTGGGCGATCGCCAGGCTGGAGTTGAGCACGGTCGGGGCATTCACCGGGCCGGCCTTCCAGCCGTGGCCGATGGAGGTCTTCAGGTTGTCGGTGCCGCCGCGCGACAGGTTGTGACAGGTGTTGCAGGAGATGATGCCGGACATCGACAGGCGCGGCTCGAACCACAGCTTCTTGCCCAGTTCGACCTTGGCTGCGTTGGCAACCTTGGCGGGCTGGATCGGCTGGATCGGTTCGTCGCGCACCTTGGCCGCCCAGGCGGCGGTGCCGGCGGTCGTCATTGCGAAGGCAACGGCTACTCCCAGAGCCTTGAACTTCATGGTGTACTCCTTGCGTAGAAAAAGCGGAGCCGTCCGCGTTTCGGCATCTTTTAGACGGCGTCTAAGTTCGAAACCGCATTTAACACCCCGCAGGGAGCATGGTTTTTGACGCAGATCATAAACTTTGCCGGTTACCACCCGGTCAATCGAAGGCCGCAGGTGTACTTCAAAACGATACAAAGCGCGCTGCTGCGCTCGCTTATCCTTCATTTCACGGCCGATCCGGCCGCATGACGTCATATCAACATGAACAAGACCGCCAGACTCTCCACCTTCCGTCGCTTCCGTGTCCCGCTGCTCCTGATCGGCGCCGCCCTGCTGGGCGGAGTGGCCTATCTTGGCTGGCAGCACTACGGCGGGCGGCAGAGCCCGGCCGATCTGTACCAGCTGGTCGCCGTACAGCGCGCGGATGTTGAGGACGTGGTGACCGCCACCGGAACCCTGCAGCCGCGCGACTACGTGGATGTCGGTGCGCAGGTGTCCGGCCAACTGAAGGTCTTCCATGTGGAGGTCGGCAGCGAGGTGAAGGCCGGCGACCTGCTCGCCGAGATCGATGCCACGGTGCTGCAGAGCAAGGTGGATGCGACGCGCGCACAGTTGCGCAACCTGCGCGCGGTACTGGGCGAGCGTGAATCCAGCCTGATGCTCGCCGAGATCCAGCACCGCCGGCAGCAGAACCTGATCGCCGAGAACGCCACCACCGAGGAAGCGGTGCAGCAGGCCGAGGCCGCGCTGCGGTCGGCGCGCGCGCAGATCGAGGCGCTGCGCGCGCAGATCGAGCAGAGCGAGTCGAACCTGCGCGCCGATGAGGCCAACCTCGACTACACGCGCATCTACGCGCCGATCGCCGGCACGGTGGTGTCGATCAGCGCGCGCCAGGGTCAGGCGCTCAATGCCACCCAACAGGCGCCGGTGATCCTGCGCGTTGCGGATCTGTCGACGATGACCGTGCAGACCCAGGTTTCGGAGGCCGATGTGAGCCGCCTGCGCAGCGGCATGGAGGCCTACTTCACCACCCTGGGCAATCCCGGCCAGCGCTGGTACGGCAAGCTGCGCAAGATCGAACCGACGCCGACGGTGACCAACAACGTGGTGCTCTACAACGCGCTGTTCGACGTGCCCAACCCGGACCGCCGGCTGATGACGCAGATGACCGCGCAGGTCTTCTTCGTGGTTGCACGTGCGGAGAATGCGCTCACCGTGCCGATGGCCGCCGTGGGCAATCTGGCCCTGCGCAGCCGTCCGGCCGCCGCGGGCGAGGGCGGCGCGCC
>JAUVWV010000334.1 GCA_030603925.1 Thauera sp.
CCAGCGAGTTGGCGGCGAAACCGCCGGCGTTGTCGGCGATCATGCCGACGATGCCGCCATGGATGTAACCGTGCTGCTGGGTGATGTCGTCGCGGTGCGGCAGCTCGATCTCGACGAAGCCGGGCTCCACCGCGATGATGCGCGCGCCGATCAGCCCCATCGCCGGCTGGCGTTCGAAGCTGGCGCGCACGCGCTCGGCGTAGGCGGGGTCCCTGGGCTGGAAGATCGGCGCTTCGCGTCGCATCGTGTCTCCTTCGATGGGCGTGTGCTTGTCCTTGTGCGTGAATTCTGTCGTTGTTTTTACGTTTACGTCAACGTAAAGTTGAGGGCAAAAAAATCAGGCCACGCTGCGCATCCGCTTGTCGAGTTCGGCACGCGCCAGCTCGGCGCCGGCGGCGTTGTCGCCCAGCAGGGCCACGCACTGGCGCTCCAGCATGTCGATCTCGCCCAGCACCGCCTCGATGTCCTCGCGCTGCTGTTCCAGCGCGGCACGGCGCTCGGTGAGCACGCGCTGAAAGCGTTGCAGCTGCGGCACGGAGTTGCGCACGCCGTCGTACATGTCGATCAGTTCCTTGATCTCGGCGAGCGACAGGCCGAGGCGCTTGCCGCGCAGGGTGAGGCGCAGACGGGTGCGGTCGGCCCGGGTATATACCCGGGCGCGGCCGCTGCGCGACGGAGTGAGCAGGCCCTGGTCCTCGTAGAACCGGATCGCGCGCGGGGTGATGTCGAATTCGCGCGCGAGTTCGGTGATGGTGTAGGTTTGTTCGGTCGCCATGAAGCCGCCTGTCACGCCCCGCGCACCTCGCGCGAGCCGTGCAAAATGATTAAATAGTTGTTTTATAAAAACAAATAATTTCGTAACGGGAAAAGTTAAGCAGATTTCCGGGGTTTGAGCAATGCGCACCGCCCCGCCCGCAGGAGAGAACACGATGACCAGGAGTACCGCCGCCGTGCACAGCACGGCCCATCCGTCCGCCGAACTGAGCTACCCATGGCACGATACCCCGCACGGCGGCAGCGTCCGCGAGGTGGCGCCGGGCGTGGGCTGGATGCGCATGCCGCTGCCCTTCGCGCTGGATCACATCAACCTCTGGCTGCTGGACGACGGTCAGGCGCTGACCGCGGTGGACACCGGCTTCGGCCTCGACGAAGTACGCGCGCACTGGGAGCGCATCCTCGCGGCGGACGGCCGCCCGCTGAAGAACATCGTGGTGACCCACTGCCACCCCGACCATCTAGGCCTGGCAGCCTGGCTGGCGGCGCGCGACGGGGGCGCCATCCACATGACGCAGGGCGAATTCCTCGGCGGACACGCACTGTGGCACCAGCTGCCCGGCCATTGCGTGGCGGACATGGTGGCGCAGTTCCGCAGCCACGGGCTGGACGCCGCCCGCCTGGACGCGCTGGCGACACGCGGCAACGCCTACCGGCGCGGCGTGCCGGAACTGCCCGCGGCCTACCACCGCCTGTTCGACGGCAGCCGGCTGCGCATCGGCGCGCACGAGTGGCAGGTCATCGTCGGCTACGGCCATGCGCCGGAACACGCCAGCCTCTACTGCGAGTCGCTCGACGTACTCATATCGGGTGACATGCTGCTGCCGCGCATCTCCACCAACGTGAGTGTTTTTGCCGCCACACCGGATGACGATCCGCTCGGCTGGTTCCTCGATTCGCTGCGCCGCATCAGTAACTTGCCCGACAGCACGCTCGTGCTACCATCGCACGGGAAGCCGTTCCGGGGCATACGCACGCGTGTGGCGCAGCTGATCGAACACCACCGCGAACGTTGCGCCGAACTGCTGGCGGCATGCACCGCAGCGCGCAGCGCGGGAGAACTGCTCGGCACCCTGTTCCCGCGCGAACTGGATACCCACCAGGTCATGTTCGCCATGGGTGAGGCAATCGCCCATCTCAACCATCTTGCAGTGCGGGGAGAGCTCTGCAGGCAGGTCGATGGTGAGGGCGTGATTCGTTTTGCAAGAAACGCTTGAACGAGGAGTACGAAGAAAAATGGCTGCACCCACGCAAGAGACCACCCATTCCGAACTTCCCGACCCGAAGGAAGTCGCCAAGACCTACGCCGAGGTCGCGCAGCGCGCCTCCAAGCTGATCAGCGAACACGTGCAGCGCCAGCTGAAGAAGGGCGTGGCCGCGCCGGCCGACGAACTGGGCATCGCCCAGGCCTTCATGGACATGATGGCCAAGCTGCTGTCCAACCCGTACAAGCTCGCCCAGTCGCAGATGAACCTGGTGTGGGACTACTTCTCCCTGTGGCAGCACTCCATGCTGCGCTTCATGGGCATGCAGGCCCCCCCGGTGGCCGCCCCCGAAAAGAGCGACAAGCGCTTCAAGGACGAGGAGTGGGAACAGCACTTCATGTTCGACTTCATCAAGCAGTCCTACCTGATCGCCGCGCGCCACGTGCATGACACGGTGTGCTGCGTGGAAGGCCTGGACGAGCAGACCCAGAAGAAGGTCAACTTCTACACCCGCCAGTACATCGACGCGCTGAGCCCGTCGAACTTCGCCGTCACCAACCCGGAAGTGTTCCGCGAGACGGTGAAGAGCCACGGCCAGAACCTGATCAAGGGCCTCAACAACCTGCTGCGCGACGTCGAGGAAGGCGGCGGCAACCTGCGCGTGAAGATGACCGACACCAGCGCCTTCGAGCTGGGCAAGAACGTCGCCACCACGCCGGGCAAGGTGGTCTTCCAGACCGACATGATGCAGCTCATCCAGTACACGCCGAGTACCGACAAGGTGCTGAAGCGCCCGCTGCTGATCGTGCCGCCGTGGATCAACAAGTTCTACATCCTCGACCTGCGCGAAAAGAACTCCTACATCAAGTGGTGCGTGGACCAGGGCCACACCGTGTTCGTCATCTCCTGGGTGAACCCGGACGAGAAGCAGGCCGAGAAGACCTTCGAGTCCTACGTCAAGGAAGGCATCATCGCCGCCCTCGACGCCATCGAGCAGCAGACCGGCGAGAAGGAAGTCAACGCCGCCGGCTACTGTCTGGGCGGCACCCTGCTGGCCACC
>JAUVWV010000182.1 GCA_030603925.1 Thauera sp.
CGCTTGAGGGCCTGCGGCGAGAGCTGGGCCATTTTGTTGTAGGCGCCGCGCAGCTTGAAGCTGAACACCGGCTGCATGTCCTCGCGCTTGAAGTAGATGCGGTTGTGCAGGCGGGCGGACAGGTTGGCGGCGAGGTCGAGCGGGGTCTCGACGGCGACGTCGTACACCTGGGCGTTGAGGATGCGTTCCAGGTAGTCCGGGTTGGCGGCGGTCATGGCGGGGCTTTCCGTGCGGGCGGCGAAAGGGGTCGAGCGTAGCAGCCGATGATGCGGTGCGGCAAGGGCGCTGCGTCAGTCGGCCGTTTCCACGCGGTTGCGTCCCAGGCTCTTGGCGCGCAGCAGGGCGTTGTCGGCGGCCTCGGTGAGGGCCGCCGCCGTGTCGAAGGCCGGGTGGCCGGACACGCCCGCGCTGAAGGTGGCGTACAGCGCGCCGCCGGGGTGGGTATGGGGCAGCGCGGCGAAGTCGGTGCGGATGCGGTCGAGCACCGACTGGGCGAGCGCCGGATCGGTGCCGGGCAGGGCGACGATGAACTCCTCGCCGCCGTAGCGCCCGATCAGGTCGCCTTCGCGCAGGCGCGCCTTGAGCAGCCAGGCCAGGCCGCGGATCACCTGGTCGCCCACCGGATGGCCGTAGGTGTCGTTGATCGACTTGAAGTGGTCGATGTCGAGCATGGCCACGGTGAAACGGCCATCCGGCCCGGCACCCTCGGTCATGGCCTTCAGGCGGGCCTTGGCCGCGGAGTGGTTGAGCAGGCCGGTGAGTCCGTCCACCTGGGTGGAGCGCTGCATCTCGCGGAAGCGGCCGATCTTGGTCTTCACCACGGCGGCCAGCAGCACCGGGTTGAAGGGCTTGATGAGGAACTGGTCGCCGCCCAGGCGCAGGGCTTCGACCTGCATCGCGGTGTCGGACTCGCCCGACAGGTACACGATGGGCAGGGTCTGGTAGGCCGACATCTGGCGCAGCACACGGGTGGCTTCCACGCCGTTGAAGCGCGGCATGTACATGTCCATCAGGATCAGGTCGGGGCGATAGTCGCGCAGGGTTTCGAGCAGCGTGCCTGGGTCGCTGATGGCGTGGCTGTCGATGCCGTGTTCGGCCAGGGTGCGGCGGATCAGCGTTGCGGCGACACGCGAGTCCTCCACCACCAGCACGCGGTACTTGTCCTGCTCCTCGGTCTGGATCAGGTCGAGGATGCGGTTGACCACCATCGCCGGCTGCTCGTCGGCGGGGATCGCCACGTCGATGCCGGCGCGCATCAGCGCCACGATGGGGTCGATCACCGCGGCCACGCCGAGGTAGAACAGCTGGCTGGCCGGACAAGCGGCGCGGAAGGCGGCGATCTGCTGCAGCTCGTCCAGGCCGGCGTCGCGCGCCGGAATGAACAGCACGGCGAGCGGCATCTCGTGGCCGGACGGCACCTCGCGCCAGCTCAGCAGGGTCACCTGGAAGCCGAAGAAGCGCAGCTGGCGGCTCAGCGCGTCGGCCACCTCGTCCTCGCGGCCGGCGGTGACCACCCACACGGCACGCGGCTTCACCCACTCGTTGTCGCGCACGCTCGGGCGCTCGTCGTTGCGCCGTACCGGCGCGGCCGGGCGCGAGGTGCTTACCGATCCGAACAGTGCGTCGAGCTGGCGCTGCAGCGCGACCAGCTCCTTGGGCCCCAGCGGATGCGCGCTGGGGTCGCCGATGTGCTTCAGCACCGCGTTCTCCAGCCCTTCGCAGAGGCGTACCAGGCCGGGTAGGCGCAGGCGGCTGAAGTGCTCGGCGAGGCTGTTGAGCGCTACGGCGAACTCGATGAACTGTTCCAGCTGGCCGTCGGCAACGTAGTGCTCCCAGCGGCTGCGCAGCGCGTACAGGCGGTCCTCGAAAGGATGGGGCGGCAAGGTGGACATCGGCGGGTCGATTGGCGGCAATCGGTAATTATGTGGCATTACCGCGGCGTGTACAACCTTGCACTGCAGCGTAAACGGCCGGGCGGCGCCTTCTGGCTGAGCCGGTCCGCGCGCCGCCCGCTCAGGCGGGCGGGTCGCCGGCCAGCGCGCGGCTCTGCCGGTCGATGAAGTCCTGCGTGGAGTCGACGCCGCGCAGCTGCAGGATGGTCGAGCGTACCGCGGCTTCCAGCAGCACCGCGAGGTTGCGCCCGGCGGCCACCGGCAGGATCACCCGCGGAACCTGGACGCCCAGCACGTCCTGCACCTCCTGGTGCAGCGGCAGGCGCGTGGGGTCGTCCTGGCCGGGCTGGCGGCGTTCCAGGTGGCAGACCAGGCGCAGGCGCATCTTCCGCCGGCAGGCGGTCTCGCCGAAGATGGTGCGGATGTTGAGGATGCCCAGGCCGCGCACCTCGATGAAGTCCTGCAGCAGCTCGGGACAGCGGCCCTCCAGCACGGTGGGGGCGATGCGCGAGAACTCCACGATGTCGTCGGCCACCAGGCCGTGGCCGCGCGAGATCAGTTCGAGGGCCAGTTCGGACTTGCCCGCGCCGGAATTGCCGGTGATGAACACGCCGAGCCCGAGCACGTCCATGAACACGCCGTGCAGCGAGACCTTCTCGGCGAGCTGGCGGGACAGGTACAGGCGCAACTGGTCGACCACGCCGGCCGAGGCCTGCGGGGTGGTGAGCAGCGCCACGCCGGAGCCCGCGCACAGATCGTGCAGCAGGGTGGGCACTTCGCTGCCGTCGGCCACCACGATGGCCGGCGGACGTGCAGCGAGGATTTCGGTGAGGTGATGGGCGATCTTCTCGCGCGACTGCCGGCGCGCCCAGGCCAGTTCGGCGGCGCCCATGATCTGCAGGCGCTGCGGGTGGATCAGGTTGAGGTGGCCGACCAGGTCGGCCGGCCAGATGCGTTCTTCCGAGACGGCGATCGCGGCATCCAGGCTGCCGCACACATGCGTCAGTGCGAGGCGCTGGTGCAGCGTCTCATACAGCTGCGCGACGCTCGTCTGCCGCATGCGGGCCCCAGTTGGCGAACAGGCCGTGGATGGTGGCCGGGTCGGGTGCGTTGAGCAGTTCCTCGCGGAAGGCGCGGTCGCTGAACATCTGCGCCAGTTCGGAGAGCAGCTGCAGGTGGGTCTCGTTGGCCTGCTCCGGGACCAGCAGGATGAACAGCAGGCTCACCGGACGGCCGTCCGGGGCATCGAACTGCACCGGCGTGGCCAGGCGGAAGAAGGCGCCGGCGGCTTCCTGCAGGCCCTTGATGCGGCCGTGCGGAATGGCGATGCCCTGCCCCAGTCCGGTCGAACCCAGGCGCTCGCGCGAGAACAGGCTGTCGAACACCACGCTGCGGGCGATGCCCTGGTGGTTCTCGAACAGCAGGCCGGCCTGCTCGAACACGCGCTTCTTGCTGCTCGCGTCGAGGTCGATGACCACGTTGGACAGGGGGAGGAGTTGGGCGATCAGACTCATTCGATCAGGCCTCGCGCGCTGCCGGACAACAAGGCGCTGCGCGGGCGTAAGTGGCGGTCGGGTGCGGGTCTGCGACGCGCGTCGGGAAAAACCGCGCGAATTATACCCACACCCTAGGCCGAAAGAGGTAGCTAAAGAATCACAGTTCGGTGCTTTGGTGCTTGAGCGCGTCGTGATTGTGCTCCTGCAGCTTCTGCTTGTGCTTCTGCACCTGGCGGTCGAGCTTGTCGGTCATCGCGTCGATCGCGGCGTACATGTCGCCATCGTGGGCCTCGACGAAGATGTCCTTGCCGCGCACGTGCAGGGTCACTTCGGCCTTCTGGTCCAGCTTTTCCACCGAGAGGATCACGCCGACGCTGGTGACGTTGTCGAAGTGGCGGATGACACGGTCCAGCTTCGTGGTCACGTATTCGCGGATGGCCGGGGTGACTTCGACGTGATGCCCGGTGATGGTGAGATTCATGATGGCTCCTCTTGTTTCAGTTCAGATCGTCTTGCGCATACTGACCGGCGGGATATTGAGCGATTCGCGGTACTTGGCGATGGTGCGCCGCGCGACGACGATACCCTGCTGGCCCAACAGATCGGCAATCTTGGCGTCGGACAGGGGTTTCTTCCTGTCTTCGGCATCCACCAGCTGACGAATCAGCGCGCGAATCGCAGTGGAGGATGCCGCCCCACCGGTATCGGTGGCGACGTGACTGCCGAAAAAATACTTGAGCTCGAACACCCCCCTGGGTGTGGCCATGAATTTCTGTGTGGTGACCCGCGACACGGTGGACTCGTGCAGTTCGAGCTGGTCCGCGATCTCGCGCAGCGTGAGCGGGCGCATCGCCACCTCCCCATGATCGAAGAACTGCCGCTGCTGGTCAACGATGGCCTGGGACACGCGCAGGATGGTGTCGAAGCGCTGCTGTACGTTCTTGATCAGCCAGCGCGCTTCCTGCAACTGGCCGGTCAGACCGCCGCCGTTGCCGCGGTTCTGCTGCAGGATCTGCGCGTACAGCGCATTGATGCGCAGCTTGGGCATGGCCTCCGGGTTGAGGTTCACGGTCCATTGCCCGCGCAGCTTGCGCACCACCACGTCGGGGATCACGTAGCGCGTTTCCTGCGCGGCGTAGCGTGAGCCGGGATGCGGGTCGAGCCGGCAGATCAGCGCATGCGCCGCGCGCAGCGCGTCGTCGTCACAGGACAGCAGACGCTTCAACTTGACGAAGTTGCGCTCGGCGAGCAGCTCGAGGTGGCGGTCGACGATCTTCAGCGCCAGGTCGCGCGTGTCGCTGGGCGCCATGGCGCGCAGTTGCAGGCTCAGGCACTCCTGCGGGCTGCGCGCACCGATGCCGGCGGGCTCCAGGTTCTGCACGTGGCGCAACGCGATGTTGAGATCGTCCAGATCGAGTTCGAGTTCGGCCGGCAGCAGCGGCAGCAGCTCTTCCAGGGTCTGGTTGAGATAGCCGTCGTCGTCCAGCGCCTCGATGATGAAGCGCACCAGCGCGCGGTCCTGGTCGCTCAGCGGGGAGAGCGCAACCTGCTGGTCGAGGTGGTCGCGCAGCGAGGTTTCCGCCGCCTGGAACTCCTGGAAATCGACGTCGTCGTCGTCGTCGCGCTTGCCGCTTCCGCTGCTCCCCGCGTTCAGCCATTCGCCTGCTTCGTCGTAGCTGGCGGCGTCATGCTCCGGGGCATCGTCGCGCGCGGCTTCGCTGCCCCCTTCTCCGTTGCCTTCGCCGGTGGCCGGCGCCTCATTGCTCACGCTGCCAGGCGTTGCGGTGGTCGGCTGGGCGGCGCCGAACTCGCTGCCGTCGCCGTCCTCGCGCTCCAGCATCGGGTTCTCCAGCAGGAAGCGCTCGATCTCCTGGTTCAGCTCGATGGTGGACAGTTGCAGCAACTTGATCGACTGCTGCAACTGCGGGGTGAGCGTGAGGTGCTGCGAGAGCTTGAGCTGGAGGGTCGGTTTCATGCGGTTCTTTGCGCGGTGGTCAGAGGCGGAAGTGCTCGCCGAGGTACACCTGGCGCACCCGCTCGTCGCTGACGATCTCGTCAGGCCGCCCGCTGGCCAGCACGCGGCCTTCGCTGATGATGTAGGCGCGGTCGCAGATGCCCAGCGTCTCGCGCACGTTGTGGTCGGTGATCAGCACGCCGATGCCGCGCTCCTTGAGGAAGCGGATGATCTTCTGGATGTCGAGCACGGCGATCGGGTCCACCCCGGCAAAGGGCTCGTCGAGCAGGATCAGGCGCGGGCTGGTGGCCAGCGCGCGGGCGATCTCGCAGCGCCGGCGCTCGCCGCCGGAGAGCGACACCGCCATGTTGTCGCGCAGGTGGGCGATGCCCAGTTCTTCCAGCAGGGTTTCCAGGCGCTGCTCGATCTCCTCGGCCGGCAGCTTCTGCAACTCGAGCACGGCGCGGATGTTCTCCGCCACGCTGAGCTTGCGGAACACGCTCATCTCCTGTGGCAGATAGGACAGGCCGAGGCGCGCGCGGGCGTGGATGGGCAGGTGGGTCAGGCGGGCGTCGTCGAGCACGATCTCGCCGCCGTCGGCGCGCACCAGGCCGACGATCATGTAGAAACAGGTGGTCTTGCCCGCGCCGTTGGGGCCCAGCAGGCCGACCACCTCGCCGCTGCCGACGGCAAAGCCCACGTCGTGCACCACGGTGCGCGACTTGTAGCGTTTCTGCAGCCCTTCAACCTTCAGCAGACTCATCCGGGGTCTCTTTCAACAACTTGCAGATCACTGCGGCGGAAAAGCCGCGGCCTTGCAGGAAGCGCGCCTGGCGCGCCCATTCCCGTGCGTCCTGCGGCGCCTGGTGGAACTTTGCCTGCCACACCTGGCGCGCACGCGCCAGATCGTCGCCGCCGCGTTCGCCGCCCAATGCCGCTTCGATCAGTTCTGCCGCCACGCCCCGGCTGGCCAGGTCGTGGCGCAGGCGGGCGCTGCCGAAGCGCGCCGCCTTGCTGCGCACCCAGGCTTCGGCAAAGCGCGCGTCGGACAGCAGCTCCAGTTCGACGAGGTGGTCGAGCACGGTGTCGATCTCCCCGCTGTCGCCGTGCTGCGCCAGCTTGCGCGCCAGCTCGGCGCGTGAATGCTCGCGCTGCGCCAGGTAGCGCAATGCCCGCTCGCGCAGGCCAGCCGCCGCCATGATCGACGATCAGGCCTCGGCGGGCGCCGTTTCGTTGCCCACTGCGGGCAGCTCCTTGAGCCCCAGCGCGACCCGCACCTTGTTCTCGATCTCGCGCGCCAGCGCCGGATGGGCGCGCAGGAACTCGCGCACATTGTCCTTGCCCTGACCGATCTTGTCGCCGTTGTAGGCATACCAGGCGCCCGACTTGTCGACGATCTTGTGGTCCACGCCGAGGTCGATGATCTCGCCCTCGCGCGACACGCCCTCGCCGTACAGGATGTCGAAGCGCGCCTCCTTGAACGGCGGGGCGACCTTGTTCTTCACGACCTTGACCTTGGTTTCCGAACCGACCACCTCTTCGCCGCGCTTGATCGTGCCGGTGCGGCGGATGTCCATGCGCACGCTGGAGTAGAACTTCAGCGCGTTGCCGCCGGTGGTGGTCTCGGGGTTGCCGAACATCACGCCGATCTTCATGCGGATCTGGTTGATGAAGATCACCA
>JAUVWV010000254.1 GCA_030603925.1 Thauera sp.
CAGCGATCGCATCGTCCTCGCGCACTGCGGCGCTGCTGCGCAGGATGACGCCGCGGGCGTCGCGCGTGATGCTGTAGCCGCGCGCCAGCACGGCCTGCGGGTCGAGGTGCTGGAGGTGGCTGGACAGCGCCGCAAGCTGGTGCCGGCGGGCTTCCAGCATGCTTTCGACGGCGCGCTCCAGGCCTTGCGCCCACCGGGCGAGCGCCTGGTGCCGGGCATCCAGTGCCGGGCGCCGGGCCCGCAGGCGCAGCGCGAGCCGGGCCAGGCGGTTGCCTTCCCGGTCCATTCTCAGGCGCAACGCGGCGTCCAGCCGTCTGCCCAGCAGCGTGCTCTCCTGCGCGGCACGACGCAGCCGTTCGCGCGGATGCAGCAGGCGCAGCTGGGCGCGGTCGAGGCGTTGCGCAAGTCCTTCGATGCGCCGCTGCAGGGCGCGTCCGAGCAGGGCCTGCCGGGTGGCAAGCTCGCCACGGATCGCGTGGAAGCCGGCGCTCGCCAGCTCTGCGGCCATGGTGGGTGTGGTGGCGCGCTGGTCAGCGGCGAAATCGGCGATGGTGAAATCGGTCTCGTGGCCGACCCCGCACACCACGGGCACCGGGCAGGCCCTGATGGCGCGCGCCAGCGACTCGTCGTTGAAGGCCCACAGGTCTTCCATGCTGCCTCCGCCGCGCACCAGCAGGATCAGTTCGATGCCGTCGCGCTCGGCGCGCTCGCCGGCAGTCCGTACGGCGCGGGTGAGCGCCGCGCCCGCCTCGCTACCCTGCACGGGTGCGGGGTAGATGACCACCGGCAGGTGCGGGGCCCGCCGCCTCAGGGCGGCGAGCACGTCGCGCAGCGCTGCGGCCGCCGGTGAGGTGACCACGCCCACCGCATGCGGGAAACGGGGCAGGGGGCGTTTGCCCGCCGGGTCGAAGAGCCCCTCTGCGGCGAGGCGTTCCTTCAGCCTGATGAAGGCCTCGAACAGACTGCCGCTGCCGGCGCGGCGCAGCGTTTCGACCGCGAGCTGGTAGTCGCCGCGCGCTTCGTACAGCGTGACCAGCGCCCGGGCCTCCACACGCATGCCGTTCTCCGCCTGGACGGGCAGCAGCAGTGCACGGTTGCGCCACATCGTGCAGCGCACCTGGGCCTGTGCGTCTTTCAGGGTGAAATACAGGTGCCCCGATGCGGCGCGCGTCAGGTTGGAGATCTCGCCGCTCACCCACATCAGCGGGAAACTGCGCTCCAGGGTTTCACGAACCAGCCTGTTGAGGGCCGATACCGGCACGGCAGGCGGGGCGGAGCCGTCGGCAATGAAGGGAGAGGGGTCTGGCATGGCGCGGATTGTAGCGGAAATCCACAGGCTCCAAGGCTTGTCAACAGGTTTTGCGCCAAATCTCCGGTTTATGCATGCGTTTCTTAAGTCATTGATCAATAAGCGTATTTTGCTTGCCTATTTTTTAATCGAAGCAGGAAGATGCCTGTAGCGGCGCCTCTTCCGGGCTTTCATCCAAAGTAGTCCACAAAGTTATCCACAGATTCTGTGGATTGCTTGCAGAAGTCCTTGTGCTGCCGGGGTTTTACCCGCGCGCGCCCCCCCGGCGGAGTGCCGGACGGCGTTCGATGGTGCACTGCAATGCCGTTTGGATGGTCGGCCAGGAGGCCGGCGGGCGCCCGGTGGCCCTGTCGTGCGCTTGCCCTGAACCGCGCCCGACGATAGAGTTTCGCCTTTCGCCATCGGGAGTATCGACGCGTGTTCGCGATCATCCAGGCCGTGGGTTGGCCGATCTGGCCCTTGTTGCTGGCATCCGTCATCGCCGTTGCGCTGATCGTCGAGCGTTCCCTCAGCCTGCGTCGCGCCCGGGTGGTGCCCGGCGACCTGCTCGACAAGGTACTCGCCGACCTGCGCCAGCACGGCGCCTCGGCCGACATGATCAACCGGGTAGCCAAGCATTCCCCGCTCGGGCGGGTGCTGGCAGCCGGCCTGCGCAATGTGAACAGCTCGCGTGAGGTGATGAAGGAGTCCATCGAGGACTGCGGGCGCGCGGTGCTGCACGACCTGGAGCGCTTCCTGACCACGCTCGGCACGATTGCCGCGATCAGCCCGCTGCTCGGCCTGTTCGGCACCATCGTAGGGATGATCGACATCTTCGCCTCGCAGGGGGTGGGTGGCGCCAATCCGCAGCAACTCGCGCAGGGCATCTCGATCGCCTTGTACACCACCGGACTGGGGCTGATCATCGCCATTCCGGCCACCATCTTCTGGCGTCACTTCCGCGCGCTGGTCGACAGCTTCGTGATCGACATGGAGCAGCAGGCGATCAAGCTGGTGGAAGTGGTGCACGGCGAACGGCGCAGCTGAGAACGGCGCGATGGATTTTCGCCGCAGCGCCCGCCACGAGGAGCCCGAGGTCAGCCTGATCCCGCTGATCGACGTGGTGCTGGTGATCATCATCTTCCTCATGCTCACCACGACTTTCTCCAAGGTGTCCGGCCTGGAGATCAACCTGCCCACCGCCGATGCGCCGGCCAGCGAGACGCAGACCGACGAGATCGTCGTGGCGGTGACCGCGGCCGGCGAGGTGCTGGTGAACCGCCAGCCGGTCGGTGCGCGCGATGTGGATGCCATTGCCGCAGCGCTCGGCCGCGCCGCGCCGCAGGGCGGCAAGCAGCCGGTGGTGGTGATCAACGCGGACGCCAAGGCGGCTCACCAGCGGGTGGTGGATGTCATGCAGGCCGCGCAGCGCGCCGGGCTGGCCCACATCACCTTCGCCATCCAGTCGCCGGACAACTGATGTCCGGCAAGGCGCCTGCGTTTTGGGCGCGACGCGGCCTGCCGGCCGTGCTGCTGCTGCCCGTTTCCCTGTTGTTCACCGTGCTGGCCGCGCTGCGCCGTGCGCTCTACCGCGCCGGTCTGCTGCGCGTCGAACGCCTGCCGGTTCCGGTGATCGTGGTGGGCAACATCGCGGTCGGCGGCAGCGGCAAGACCCCGCTGGCGGACTGGCTGAGCGGTCGTCTGCGCGCCGCGGGCCTGCGTCCGGGTATCGTCAGCCGCGGCTACGGCGGCCAGGTGCAGGGCGTGGCGCTGGTGCCGGCGGACGGCGATCCCGCGCTCTTCGGCGACGAGCCGGTGCTGCTCGCCCGCCTTACCGGCTGCCCGGTGGCGGTGGGCGCGGACCGGCCGGCCGCCGCGCGCGCACTGCTGGCGGCGCACCCGGAGTGCGACGTGATCGTCTGCGACGACGGCCTGCAGCACTATCGCCTGGCGCGCGACATCGAACTGGCAGTGGTGGACGAAGCGACGCTGGGCAACCGCCTGCCGCTGCCGGCCGGGCCGCTGCGCGAAGGGCTGGGCCGCCTGCGCGAGGTGGATATGGTGTTTGCCCATGGCCGCTTCTCGGAAGCGTTGAAGATGCAGCTGAACGGCTGCACGGTCTATCCGATGCATCTTGCCGGCCGGCTGTTCCGCTCGCTGGCCGATCCGGCGGTGCAGCGCGACGCTGCCGAGTTCGGCTGCCAGACGGTGCACGCCTTTGCCGGTATCGGCCGGCCGGAACGCTTCTTCGAGCACCTGCGCGGGCTTGGTCTGGAGGTGGTCGGCCATGCCTTCCCCGACCATCACCGCTACCGCGCGGCCGATCTCGCCGCAGGGCAGGGCGCAGCGCGGGTGCTGACCAGCAAGGATGCGGTAAAATGCTCGGCTTTCGCGCCCGAGGACTGCTGGGAACTGCCGGTGGTCGCCGAGATCCCGCCGGGCGCCGCCGAACGTATCCTGGAGAAACTGACGCATGGACGCCAGACTGCTTGACATCCTCGTGTGCCCGATCTGCAAGGGGCCGCTCGACTACCGCAAGGACAAGCAGGACCTGGTCTGCAAGGCCGACCGGCTGGCCTTCCCGATCCGCGACGGCATTCCGGTGATGCTGGAGGACGAAGCCGCGCAACTGTCCGCCGAAGAGGTCGACGCGCTGCGCTGAGCAGAGCACGGCCCGGTCCGCATCGCCGCCGTTTCGTCCCCATCCGTACAGGCCCGTTCTCCATGACCGCCTTTCGTGTCGTCATCCCCGCCCGTTTCGCCTCCACCCGCCTGCCCGGCAAGCCGCTGGCCGATATCGCCGGCAAGCCCATGGTGATGCGCGTGGTGGAGCGCGCGCTGCAGTCCGGGTCGCCCGATGTCTGGGTGGCCACCGACCACCAGGGTGTGTTCGACGCGGTGCAGGCGATGGGCGGCAAGGTGCTGATGACGCGCAGCGACCATCCCAGCGGCACCGACCGTCTGGCCGAGGTGGTCGAGCAACTCGGCTGGGCGGACGACGAGATCGTGGTGAACGTGCAGGGCGACGAGCCGCTGATCGATCCGGCGCTGATCGGCGCGGTGGCGCGCGCGCTGGCCTCCGACCTGGATGCGGCGATCGCCACCGCCGCGCATCCGCTGGCGGATGCCGCCGAAGTCTTCAACCCCAACGTGGTCAAGGTGGTGTGCAACGCCGCCGGTCAGGCGTTGTATTTCTCCCGCGCGCCGATTCCATGGGCGCGCGACGCCTATTCGACGGCGCGCGAGCGCCTGCCGGAAGGCCTGCCGGTGCTGCGCCATGTCGGCATCTACGCCTACCGCGTGGCCTTCCTGCGCCGTTATGCCGGGCTGGCGCCGTCGCCGCTGGAGCACTGGGAGGCGCTCGAGCAGTTGCGTGCCATGTGGCACGGCTATCGCATCCAGGTGTTGCAGGTGGCCGATGCGCCGCCGGCCGGCGTCGACACGCCGGAAGACCTGGAGCGCGTGCGCCGGGCGTTTGACCCGTCGGGGCCAGTCGAGTAAGTTTCCGTCTTTTATAAAACCGGCCGGTGACAAACGGCCGACATCACCGGGAGGGTGTATGCGACTCATTCTGTTGGGACCGCCGGGCGCGGGCAAGGGAACCCAGGCCAACTTCATCAAGGAAAAGTTCGGCATTCCGCAGATTTCCACCGGCGACATG
>JAUVWV010000372.1 GCA_030603925.1 Thauera sp.
GGATTTGTTGCTGATCTGGGAATGATCTACGGCATCGGCGTAGCTTTGGCAGCGGCCCTGCTGATCGTCGAGAACAGTCTGGTACGACCCGGCGATTACCGCAAAGTGAACGTCGCGTTCTTCACCATCAACGGCGTGGTGAGCGTTGTCCTGGCTGCCACAGCCATTGTCGATGTGCTGCTGAGGCTGCCGACGTGCACGAAGTGACCCTACCTTTGGGTTCGTGACCCGAGCCGGGCGACCGACGGGGCGGCGGCGACGGCCGCTGGCCCGGCCGCGAAGAATAGTCGACGGTTGACATCCATCGGTCGCTCGTGCTTCCGACTCGAAGGACTGGTGCGTAATCGCGCATGCTCGGTTAGAATGAACCGGCATGAGCGATACCGCATTTGTGCTCATTGTTGAGGACGAAGCCGCCCACGGTGAAGCCATCGCCGAGGTCCTCTCACGGTCCAAGTATGCCTGCAACGTGGTGGATAGCGGAGCCGCGGCGATCGAGAGCATCAAGCACCGCCCACCTGACGTCGTGGTCACCGACTACAGGCTGGGTGGGGAAATCAGCGGGATGGATGTGCTTCGGGCGGCCAAGCGCGCCTGCCGGAATACGGAGGTGATCCTCATCACCGCCTACGGCAGCGAGGCGCTCGCCCGTGAGGCTTTAAGTCACGACAACGACATCCACGTTTACGACTTCCTGATCAAGCCAATCAACACCGACCTGTTGCGGGACAAAGTCAGCCGGGCGGCGAAGCAGGCGATGGCGGCGCGCGAGGCCTTGGCTCTGCGACAACAGGTCGAGAGTGCCTTCGAGTTCTGCGGCATTATCGGAAACTCGGAGGCGCTCATGCGCGAGATCAAACGCCTGAAGAAGGTCGCTCGCAGCAAGAGCACCGTGCTTATAGTGGGCGAAACCGGAACGGGTAAGGAGCTTTTCGCCCAGGCGCTTCACCAGAATTCCCCACGGGCGGGTAAACCATTCAAAGTGCTCAATTGTGCGGCAGTCAGCGAGACGCTGTTGGAAAGCGAGCTCTTCGGCCACGTCAAAGGGGCGTTTACCGGCGCCGTGGTTGACCGCGAGGGGCTGATTCAATCGGCCGACGGCGGCACGCTCTTGCTCGACGAGATCGGGGACATGCCCCTGCAGATGCAGGCCAAGCTGCTGCGGACCCTCGATACCGGGGAAGTGCTGCCGGTGGGCACGAACGACACCCGGTACTTTGACGTGCGCTTCGTAGCCGCCACGAATCACGATCTGTCGGAGCTGGTTCGCAAGGGCGCGTTCCGCGAGGATCTCTTTTACCGGCTGCACGCTCACGGGGCTCTCCGTTTGCCACCGCTGCGCCAGCGGCGCGAGGATATCCCCGTGCTCGTAGAGCGGATAATCGAGCAGGCCAATCAGGAACACGGCACCGCCTTTGAGCGGGCCTCGCCGGAGGTGATGCGGAAGCTGGCCAACTACAACTGGCCGGGAAACGTGCGCGAGCTGCGCAACGTCATCTTCCGCATGTGCCTGGAGGCGGAGGGGCCGATCCTCCAGCTTCACGATCTGCCCGACGCCCTCAAGGCCTCCACGGATATCGTTCCCGCGGGTCCGCCGAACCTGGCGGGCATGAGCATGGCTGACGTCGAGAAACTGCACATCATGAACACGCTACGGATGTTCGGCGGCAATCGCGAAAAGACGGCCAAGGCCCTGGGCATCGGTGCTCGAACCCTCTACCGGAAGCTGCGCGACTACGGGCTACGGTAGGGTGGGCCGTGCCCACGGCTGACGCTGCTTCATAGATGGGCTAAAGGCGTGGGGTACCCTGCACCGGCACACCGGCCCGGTCGGCAAGGCTCGTGTACAGGGATTCGAGGTCAGCGACCATGTTGCGCCAGTCGAACACGGCTGCGCAGCGGGTTCGGCCGCGCCGGCCCAGGGCGCTACGCAGCCCTGCGTCGCCGGCGAGTGTCACAATTGCGTCAGCGAGCTTCGCAGTGTCACCATAGGGCACTAAGATGCCCGTCTTGTCGGGGATGACCACCTCCGGTGCGCCGTCGTTGTCGAAGCTGACGGCTGGAATCTCGGTGAGCAAGCCCTGCACGACCGCTCGCGGCAGGCCTTCCCAACGCGAGGCGTGCAGCAGGATGTCGAAACCGTTGATGTGTGACGCCACCGCATCAGGATCGACCAAACCGATCATCTGTACCCGATCGCGCAAACCGATCGCCTCAAGTCGCTTTTCGTAACGGGTTCGATGTGCCCCCTCGCCGATCCACACGAACTTGAGCTTCGGCCGGCGGGCGAC
>JAUVWV010000235.1 GCA_030603925.1 Thauera sp.
GAAGACCAGCGGGCGGTGGCGCGCGCGCACGGTCTGGCGCGTCTCGTACACATGGAACTCCATGCGGTCGAGCTCGCGCAGCAGGTCGTTGGGAAACTCGATGTCGGCCTTGTCGATCTCGTCGATCAGCACCACGGTCGGGGTTTCGGCCTCGAAGGCCTGCCACAGCACGCCCTTGACGATGTAGTTGGCGATGTCCTTGACGCGGTCGTCGCCCAGTTGCGAGTCGCGCAGGCGGGACACCGCATCGTACTCGTAGAGGCCCTGCTGGGCCTTGGTGGTGGACTTGACGTGCCACTGCAGCAGCGGGAGATCGAGCGCGCGCGCGACCTCCTCGGCCAGCATGGTCTTGCCGGTGCCCGGCTCGCCCTTGATCAGCAGGGGGCGCTGCAGGGTGATGGCGGCATTGACCGCCAGCATCAGGTCCGGGGTGGCGACGTAATCCTGCGTACCTTCAAAGCGCATTGCATCCGTCCTCTATGGCTTGCGGCCATTATAGGCCCGCCCGGGGTGGGGGTTTTGTGGCGAATTGTGCACGGACGGGACGGTAGCGGCAGCGATCGCAGCGCCCGCCTCGGGCCACGCATCATCCGGGCGGCTCGGCCGCCTTCCGCCATCTGTCTTCTTCACGTACAATCCGCCCCCGTCATCGGGGAGTAGCCGCCCGGCATCGCGGCCGGGGCCCGCATCAACAGACTTGTCCACGCGGACATGGTGCGGGCAGCAGGCAGACGCGCGTCCAGCGGGTCTGCAGGGCCTGGCGAGACCTTTGACCGTGCCATCCCGCAATCGGCCGGGGGGTGTGGCGCGGTCATGGGTTCTTGTCATTACCGGCCCGGAGCACGCCCGTTCATGGAAGCCTTCCTCATCTCCACCGGCATCGTTGCGCTCGCCGAGATCGGCGACAAGACGCAGCTGCTGTCCTTCGTGCTGGCCGCGCGTTTTCGCAAGCCCTGGCCGATCATCGCCGGCATCCTGGTGGCCACCCTGGCCAATCACGCCTTCGCCGCCGCGGTCGGCACCTGGATCACCAGCCTGCTCGGACCCGACGTGCTGCGCTGGGTGCTCGGCCTGTCCTTCATTGCCATGGCGGTGTGGATCATGGTGCCGGACAAGCTCGACGAGGATGAGGTGCAGCCGCTGCGCTTCGGCGTGTTCGGCGCCACTCTGGTGGCCTTCTTCCTGGCCGAGATGGGCGACAAGACGCAGATCGCCACGGTGGCGCTGGCGGCGCAGTACGATGCCTTCGCCTGGGTGGTAGCGGGTACCACGCTGGGCATGATGATCGCCAACGTACCCGCGGTGCTGGTGGGCGACCGCCTCGCGCATCGCATGCCGGTACGCCTGGTGCATGGCGTCGCCGCGCTCATCTTCCTTGCGCTGGGCGTGCTGGCGCTGGCCGGCTTCGGCGCGTAAGGGTTTGTCCGGACACGGGAATCGTTTGCGTTCGGCTTTGCCAGCGGCTTAGAATCGGCGGCACAAGAGGCACCGCAGAAGAAGAATCCGAGTGCCCCACGCAAGCGCTTCACCAGCAGTGCCTGTGTAATCCGACCCAACGGAGGAGACACCATGCAGGGACGGAGCTTCATTGCCGCGGGCGTGCTTGCCCTGGCCGGCAGCACGGCCCATGCCGCGGACGAACCGGTGCGCGGCGACGCCGAGGCGGCACGCAGCAAGATATCCATGTGCATCGGCTGCCACGGCATCCCCGGCTACCGCACGACCTTTCCGGACGTCTACTCGGTGCCCAAACTCGGCGGCCAGCACCCCGAGTACATCGTGCGCGCGCTGCAGGCCTACCGCAGCGGCGAGCGTAGCCACCCCACGATGCGCGGCATTGCGGAGAGCCTGAGCGATCAGGACATGGCCGATCTCGCGGCCTATTACGGCGTACCCCGCTAGGAGACCGACATGCGTGCAGCAAGCCTACCGCTCGCCGGCATGGTGCTGGCCCTGACCGTGTCCGCCGCGCCGGCCGAGGCCGGCAACCCCTTGCGCGGGCAGGAAAAGTCCGCCGTCTGCGCGGCCTGCCACGGACCGGACGGCAACAGTCCGACACCCGAGTTTCCGCGCATCGGCGGGCAGCACGAGGACTACCTGTACCGCGCGATGCTCGACTACCAGCTGGGCAACCGCAAGAATCCGATCATGGCGGCGCAGGTGGAGAACCTCACGCGCCAGGATCTGCGCGACCTCGCCGCATGGTATGCGCGGCAGAGCGGTTTGTACGTGAAGCGCTGAGCGCGGCGCGCCGGCGCGAATTCAGGCCACGGCGGGCAGCGGCGGCACCGGGCAGTCCAGCGCTTCGCATACGGTGCGCAGCAGTTCGTATTCGGCGGCACTGACCTGCTGATCGTGCAGTACCGCGGTGGCACAGGCCTCCACCAGGCGCTTGCGGAAGGGCGGGGTGCTGCGCGCCAGGCGGTCCAGTGCGAGGTCGATGGTCTCCGGGCGGATGGCTTCGCCCGCGCTCGGTTGCCAGGGGCCGTCGAGCGGGGCGCGGGCGGTGGCGGCGTGGAAGGCGGCGGCGATGTCGGCGTCCTGACTGTGGCCGGCACGCGTCAGCAGGGTGAGCAGCAGGGCAATGTCGGCGCGCAGTTCGGCGGGGGTGACCGCTGCGGCGCGCAGGCTGCGTCGGCCCGGTTGCAGGGCGTGGCGCAGCAGGCGCTGCAGGGCGTATTCGAACAGCGATACCCGGCCATCGGCGCGGATCAGCGCATCCACGGCTTCCAGCAGCGTGCGGCGGGCTTCGTCGCCGAGTTCCTTCAGCGCCGGCAGGGCGACGTCCAGCACCGGCAGCCGTGCGGCGGGGCCGGCTGCGCGGAGGGCGGCGCGCTCACGTTCGGCACTGGCGGCGGTGGCTTCGCCGTGGGCCTTGCGTACCGTGGCGAGCTGGCTGGCGGCGATGCCGGCATCGTCGGCCAGCAGCAGCGCGAACACCGCGGCCTGGGCGCCGGCCGGCTGGTGCAGGGCGTCGATCAGGCCGGCAGGCAGGGTGGCGAGCAGGCGGTGGGCGTATTCGACGTGTTCCGGGCCCACGGTGCCGACCGAGGCGGTGAAGGCCTGCGGCGAGAGCGCGACGCTGGCGCCGGCGGCGCGGCCGTCGTGGGCCCCGGCGAAGCCGGCGGTGGCCATCTCCAGTTCATGGGCGATGTGTTCGGCGGCGCTGTCGTCGCGTGTGGCGGCGGCGTCGGCCTGCATGCGCGCCAGTTCGGGGTTGAAGGCCGGATCCACGCGGCGGATGCGGTCGTCGATCGGCGGGTGGGTGGCGAACATGCGCGACAGCGCCATGCCGCTGCCGAAGAACATGTGGCTGGCCTCTTCGGCGCGCGGGTGGCCGATGCCCGAGCCGTAGCCGGCGATGCGCTTGAGCGCCCCGGCAATGCCGGCCGGGTTGCGGGTGAATTGCACCGCGGCGGCGTCCGCCAGGTATTCGCGCTGGCGCGAGACGGCGGCCTTGATGATCTTGCCGAACAGCACGCCGACGTAGCCGACCACGATCAGCACCAGGCCCATCATGATCATCGGCGCGGCGCCCTTGTCCGAGCCGCGCGCGCCGCGCACCAGGATGCGGCCGATGAGGGTGAGCAGCAGGATGCCGTGCAGCACGCCGATCAGGCGCAGGTTGAGGCGCATGTCGCCGTTCAGGATGTGGCTGAATTCGTGCGCCACCACGCCCTGCAGTTCGTCGCGCGAGAGCTGTTGCAGCGTGCCGCGGGTGACTGCGACCACGCCCTCGGTGCTGCGCGTGCCGGCGGCGAAGGCGTTGATGCCTTGTTCCGCATCGAGGATGTACACCGGCGGAGCGGGAATGCCGGCGGCAATCGCCATCTCATCCACCACGTTGATCAGCCGGCGTTCCAGCGGGTCGCTGCTGGCGCGCGGCACCAGCCGGCCGCCGAGCGCTTCGGCCACCGCGGCACCGCCGCCGCTGGCCAGGGTGAGGATCTTGTACAGCGACCCCAGCAGGATGAAGCCGCCCACCACCACCGCGGTGGCCAGCAGGAGGTCCGGCTGCCACAGCCGGAGCGGCTGGCCGGGCGGGGCGGCGTCGCCGGCGCCCAGCACGACGGCCAGCACCAGATAGATCGTCAGGATGATTGCCGTCACGGCGGCGGCGAACCAGCCCACCAGCTGCCGGCTGGCGCGCCGGGCGTGATCCTGCGCGGCGAAGAAGTCCATCGCGTGCGTGTCGTCAGCTGAAGCTGACCTTGACCGGCTGCCGTGCGGCGCTGTCTTCCATGGTCCATTGCTCGGCCGCCTTGAAGCCGAAGTTGTTGGCCACCAGGGCATCCGGGAACTGCTCGCGCTTGATGTTGTAGCCGGTCACCGCGTCGTTGTAGGCCTGGCGGGCGAAGGCGATGCGGTTCTCGGTGCTGGCCAGTTCTTCCTGCAGCTGCGCCATGTTCTGGTTGGCCTTGAGGTCGGGGTAGGCCTCGGCCAGCGCAAAGAAGCGCCCCAGCGCGCCACCCAGCACATTTTCCGCACCCATCAGCGCGCGCATCGCGCCGGCATCGCCCGGGTCGCCCTCGGCGCGGCGTGCGGCGGACTGGGCCTGGTTGCGTGCCTGGATCACCGCTTCCAGGGTGTCGCGTTCGTGCTGCATGTAGCCCTTGGCGGTTTCGACCAGGTTGGGGATCAGGTCGTAGCGGCGCTGCAGTTGCACGTCGATCTGGGAAAACGCGTTCTTGACCCGGTTGCGCAAGGTGACCAGGCCGTTGTAGATGACCACGATGTAGCCGACGAGAACAACGAGGATGGCGATGACGATCCAGGAGGTGGACATGCCGCAGGTCTCCGCAGGGTTATCGGGAAACCGCATGCTACCGTGGAACGACGCGCGGAAACAGCGCATCGGCATGAGCGTGTGCGGTGCTTGAAGCGAAGCGGTCCTGGTCCTAAGCTTGCGTGAACATCGTCAGCCCGTGTTCCGCCATGTTCAGCATCCGATTTCCGTCAGCTTCCCGCTTGCTGCTGCTCGGCGCCCTGCTGTTGTCGCAGGCCGCATCGGCCGCGCCGGCGCCGTGGTATTTGTGGCGCAGCAAGGTGGATGGCGCCTTGTACTGCGCCCAGGTCTCACCCGGGCCGGGCTGGGAGCGGGTGCGCGGGCCGTTCCGCGATCTGCAGTGCGAACGGCCCGCGCCTGAGCCTGCGGGGCGTCGGTAGCGCGGCGTGCTTCGACGGCACTTCCCGGATTGCGCCTCCGGCTTCATCCGGGCTACAGGCTTTCGCCCGGGCGCGGCTCAGGGTGCCGGGCTGTGGGAGCGTGCTTGCCCGCGATGCGGCGTTCATGTTCCGGCGCGCCGGCGCAGGCATTCCAGGTAGGCCGCGCCGTCCGGCGGGGCGTTGTTGCGCTGCGCGTTGAATACGGTTTCGCCCAGGCATTCGAGCACC
>JAUVWV010000012.1 GCA_030603925.1 Thauera sp.
CGTCGACCGGATCCCAGTTCACCGTGCCGAGCTTCTTGTAGATCAGGCCCTTCTCGTACAGGCGGGTGAACAGCCACTGCTCCCAGCGGTAGTACTGCGGGGTGCAGGTGGCCAGTTCGCGCGACCAGTCGATGCCGAAACCCAGGCGCTTCAACTGGCCCTTCATGTAGTCGATGTTGGCGTAGGTCCATTGCGCCGGCGGCACGTTGTTCTGGATCGCCGCGTTCTCCGCCGGCATGCCGAAGGCGTCCCAGCCCATCGGCTGCAGCACGTTGTAGCCCTTCATGCGGTGGTAGCGCGCCAGCACGTCGCCGATGGTGTAGTTGCGCACGTGGCCCATGTGCAGCTTGCCCGACGGGTAGGGGAACATCGACAGGCAGTAGTACTTGGGGCGGTTCGCGTCTTCGCCGACCTCGAAGGCCTGGGTGCTCTCCCAGTGCTGCTGGGCGGCGGTTTCGACGGCGGCGGGCTGGTATTTGTCCTGCATGGGCGGGCTCTGTGGTTCGGCGCGAATGGAACGCGCAAGTATAGCGCGAAGGCGGGTGGGGACGTGTGCCCGGCCGCCGCCGGCGGCGGCCGATGGTCAGGTCGGCAGCGTTGCGGGCAAAAAAAACGGCACCCGGATTGCGCCGGATGCCGAACTCCTGTGAAGGAGAGGAGGGAGACGGTGTGCGGACCGGGCGGCCCGCTGGCGCAAGGTGCTCAGGCGGCCTTGCGGAAGTTGTGCAGATTGCGCTGCCAGTTGGCGGAGAGGGCCGAGAACACGTCTTCCATGGCGATCAGCGGCAGGCGCCACATGCGGTTCTGGCTGCGCACCAGGGTGGTGACGTGCGGCGTGCACAGGGTGTCGCGCTCTTCGCCCAGCAGACGCTGGAAGTTGGCCATCGCGGCGCCCCAGTATTCGGCGTTGCCCACCCAGCCGGTTTCGGCGGTGGCTTCGCGTACGGCCTTGCGCCACAGCACGGTAGCGCGCTCTTCGGAGATGCCCGCCTTGCGGGCGAGCCAGGGAAGTAGTTTGGGCGTATTCATGTTTGCTCTCCTGTCGGCCGGGTACTGGCCGCTTGCGCATGCCGGGCCTTGTGGGTCGCGGTGGCGGGCGCGTATCGGTTTGTGTGCGCTGCAGCGTCTGACAATGCTGCCGATTTTACTGCTTTCGTGGTATTTACATACTGCTTCAAAGTCACAATTTGTTGCCGCGCACAACGCAAAAGTAGTCGATACGCCGACTGCTCGCAAGGGGGTTGTTGCTGCGGTGCAACATCAGTCCTTCCGCGGTGCTGCGGTGTTGCGGTGTTGCGGCGATTCGCCGTTGGCCCGGCAGGCCGGGCGGTTAAAATGGCGGCAAACAAGGAAGCCCCGATGTCCGACCTGCTTGCCAGACTCAATTCCGAACAGCTCCAGGCCGTCACCCTCCCGCCGCAGCACGCGCTGATCCTCGCGGGTGCCGGTTCGGGCAAGACGCGGGTGCTCACCACCCGCATCGCCTGGCTGATCAGCACCGGCCAGTGCGACCCGGCGGGCGTGCTGGCGGTGACCTTCACCAACAAGGCGGCCAAGGAGATGCTGGCCCGTCTCTCCGCGATGCTGCCGATCAACACCCGCGGCATGTGGATCGGCACCTTCCACGGCCTGTGCAACCGCCTGCTGCGCGCCCATCACCGCGATGCCGGTCTGCCGCAACTGTTCCAGATCCTCGACTCGGGCGACCAGCTCGCCGCCATCAAGCGCCTGCTGAAGACGCTCAACATCGATGACGAGAAATTCCCGCCGCGCGAGCTGCAGCACTTCATCAATGCGCAGAAGGAAGCCGGCCTGCGCCCCGACGCGGTCGAGGCCTGGGACGACTACACCCGGCGCAGGGTGGAGCTTTACCGCGAGTATGAAACACAATGTCAGCGCGAGTCAGTTGTGGATTTTGCGGAGTTGCTGCTGCGCACCTACGAGTTGCTGGAACGCAACGAACCGGTGCGCCGCCACTACCAGCGCCGCTTCCGCCATATCCTGGTGGATGAGTTCCAGGACACCAACCGCCTGCAGTACCGCTGGTTGAAGCTGTTGGCCGCGGGCGACGCGGCCAGCGGCACGCCCGCGGCGTGCCTGTTCTGCGTGGGCGACGACGACCAGTCCATCTACGCTTTCCGCGGTGCAGAGGTGGGCAACATGCGCGACTTCGAACGCGAGTTCCAGGTCGCCAACGTGATCCGCCTTGAGCAGAACTACCGTTCGCACGGCAACATCCTGGACGCGGCCAATGCCATCATCCGCAACAACAGCGGCCGCCTGGGCAAGAACCTGTGGACCGAGCAGGGCGCCGGCGAGCCGATCCGGGTGTTCGAGGCCTTTGCCGACAGCGACGAGGCGCGCTGGATCGTCGAGGAGATCCAGCAACTGGTGCGCGACGGCGCGCTGCGCGCCGACATTGCCCTGCTGTACCGCTCCAATGCGCAGTCGCGCGTGCTGGAGCATGCGCTGTTCTCCGCCGGCATCCCCTACCGGGTGTACGGCGGCCTGCGCTTTTTCGAGCGCCAGGAGATCAAGCATGCGCTGGCCTACCTGCGGCTGATCGCCAATGCGGACGACGACACCGCCTTTGCGCGGGTGGTGAACTTTCCCACCCGCGGCATCGGTGCGCGTTCCCTGGAGACCCTGCAGGAGGCGGCGCGCACCTGGAACACCAGCCTGTATGCCACCGTGCCGCACCTCAGTGGCAAACCGGGCACCGTGCTCGCCCAGTTCGTCCGCCTGATCGAGGACCTGCGCCGCGAGACCGCGCGACTGCCGCTGCCGGAGCTGGTCGATCATGTGCTGGAGCGTTCCGGCCTGCGCGACCACTACAAGGCGGAGAAGGAAGGCCGCGAGCGCCTGGAGAACCTCGACGAACTGATTGCCGCAGCGGCCAATTTCATCGCCGAGTCGCAGGCCGATGCCGCGGCGCAGGCCGCCGAGCATGCCCTGCTGGCGGACTTTCTCGCCCACGCCTCGCTGGAAGCCGGCGACCATCAGGCCGATCAGGGCATGGACGCGGTGCAGCTGATGACCGTGCATGCCGCCAAGGGGCTGGAGTTCGATGCGGTCTTCCTCTCCGGGCTGGAAGAGGGCCTCTTTCCGCACGAGAACAGCATTCTGGAGGCCGCCGGGCTGGAGGAGGAGCGCCGCCTGATGTACGTCGCAGTGACCCGCGCGCGCCAGCGCCTGTACCTGTCCTTTGCACAGAGCCGCATGCTGCACGGGCAGACGCGTTACAACCTGCGTTCGCGCTTCCTGGAGGAGATCCCCGAGCCGCTCACCCGCTGGCTCACTCCGCCGAAGCCGCGCGGCAGCGCGGCGACGGGTTTCGGCGGCTACTACGAGCCGCCGCGCGGCGCCTTCGCTGCGCGGCCGGCAGCCGTGGCGCCGCCGGTGGCACGGCGTGAGGTGGGCGGGCTGCAGATCGGCCAGCTGGTCGAGCACGCGCGCTTCGGCCAGGGGGTCATCGTCGCGGCCGAAGGTAACGGGGCAGATGCCCGCGTCCAGGTCAATTTCGGCTCGGCCGGGGTGAAATGGCTGCTGCTCGCAGTGGCCAAGCTGGAACCCAGCGCCTGATGAAGCGTGCCGCTGGGGCGCCGTCGTCCGCGCGGGGCGTCGCGGGGGCCGGCGCGCCGCCACCCGGCCCGGTGGGCTGGCGCTTCCCGCTGGTGGCGCTGCTGCTGCTGCTGGTGTTCGTCGTGGTGGGCGTTCTGGTGCACCTGAGCGCGCGTGCGAGCTTCGAGCGCCAGATGCGCGAAGGTTTCCAGGCGGTGCGCACTGCCGTGGAAACCGCGCTCGCGGTCACCGAGCGCGAAACCCTCTACATGACCGCCTTCATCGCCTCGGACCCCGAGGTGCAGCGCCTGATGCGCCAGGCGCGTGACGAGGTGGCGGCCGAAGGGGGCGGTGCCGGCGGCATCCGCGCGGCGGCCGTGCGCGCCCAGTTGCTTGCCCTCACCGGTGCCCGCTGGGACGAAATGCGCGCCCGCTATGCGACCCGCCAGCTGCATTTCCACCTGCCGCCGGGCGCGCTCAGCTTTCTGCGCGTGCACCGGCCGGAGCGCTTCGGCGACCGTCTCGACGCGGTGCGCCCGCTGGTGGTCGAAGTCAATCGCGACCGGGTGCCGCGCAGCGGTTTCGAGATCGGGCGCAACTACGCCTCGGTGCGCGGCGTGCACCCGGTCTTCGCGCGCGGCGCCGGCGGGCTGGAGGAGCACGTCGGCAGCGTCGAGGTCGGGAACAGCCTGGCCGACCTGATCGGCCAGCTCGCCGAGCGCTTCAATGCCCGTTTTGCGGTCACCCTGCGCGCCGACCGGGTGGAACACAGCGACCGCAGCGAAGGCGCCTTTCACGAAACCCCGCGGCTGGCGGGCTGCGCCTGCTACCTGGAGAGCGTCTCGGACGCCGGGGTGGGCGAACTGCTCGTCCAGGTCGAGCGGCCGGATGCGCTGCCGTTCGACGGCTACCGCCTGGTGCACCTGCAGGAACGCTGGTACGCGGTGAGCCGCATCGCCCTGTTCGATTTCGGCGACTTGAAGGTGGACCAGCGGCCGGAGGCGGCCTCCGGCGTGATCTACGTGTTTGCCGAGCGCAGCGATGCGGTGCTGGAGTACCACGCGCAGGCCTGGCAGACCCTGTTGCTCCTGGCGATCGGCTATCTGGCCGCGCTGCTCGGCGCCTGGCTGCTGCAGCGTGGCCTGGCGCTGGCCTACGGGCGGCGCATCGCGGCCACCGAGCAGGCGCTCGATTCGGTGCAGCGTTTCAGCAGCGCGCTGTTCGAGCTGTCGCCGGATGCGCTGATGGTGACCGACCGCGAGGGCACCATCGTCGAGGTCAATCCGCGCTTCTGCGAGGCCACCGGCTACGCCGCGGAAGAGGTGATCGGGCGCAAGCCCAACCTGCTCAAGTCCGGCCACATGCCCGAGAGCATCTACCGCGAGATGTGGCAGACGCTGGCGGCGGGCGAGCCTTGGCAGGGCGACCTGCTCAACCGGCGCAAGGACGGCAGCCTGTACTGGGATGCGCACGCCATCGTGCCGGTACGCGATGCCGCCGGCGAGGTGGTGCGCTTCGTCTCCTTTCAGCGCGACATCACCTGGCGGCGCGAGCAGGCCCAGGCGCTGGCGGCCAGCGAACGCCTGTACCGCGGCATCTACGACAACGTGCAGGAAGCGATCTTCCTGATCCGTGTCGAGGCCGACGGCGGTTTCCTCTTCGTCGGCAGCAATCCGCAGCATGCGCGCGCCACCGGAATTCCCACCGAGCGCCTGTGCGGCCTGCGCCCGCACGATCTGCTGCCGCCCGGGCCGGCAGCCGAGGTCAGCGCCAACTACCGGCGCTGCGTGGAGAGCGGCCACATGATCCGCTACGAGGAAACACTCGACCTGCCGGCCGGCCCCCGCGCCTGGCTGACCAGCCTGGCGCCGGTGCGCGACGATGCCGGCGCGGTCGAACTGATCGTCGGCCTGTCGGTGGATATCACCGAGCAGAAGGCCGCGCAGGACGAACTGCGCCGCCTGGCCACCACCGACGTGCTCACCGGTCTGGCCAACCGCCGGCACTTCTTCGAACGTGCCGGCCAGGAACTCGCCCGCGTGCGGCGCTATGGCGGACAGGTCGCGCTGCTGCTGCTGGATGCGGACCACTTCAAGCGCATCAACGACACCTGGGGGCATGCCGCGGGCGACGAGGTGCTGCGCCGGCTGGCCGGGGTGCTGCGCGAAGTGCCGCGCAGCACCGATCTGGCCGGGCGGCTGGGCGGGGAGGAGTTCGGCGTGCTGTTGCCGGGTACCGACCTGGACGCCGCACGGGTGCTCGCCGAGCGCCTCAGGGAATGCATCGAGGCCCAGATGTTCCAGTTCGACGGGGAAGCGGTGCGCGTCTCGGCCAGCTTCGGGGTGACCGTGCTGCACCCGGACGACGAGGCCTTCGACAGCGCGATGGCGCGCGCCGATGCGGCGCTCTACGCGGCGAAGTTCGCCGGGCGCAACCGGGTGCGCTGGCGGGAGCGCTGACGCCCGCGCCAGCGGCGCTCAGGTGCCGTACTTGCGCGCCAGGCTGTCGTGCAGGTCCACGAACTCCTGCGCCAGCTTGTGGCGCGGATCGAGGTGGATCATCGGCTTGGCCTGCTCGTGCGATTCCTTGATCTTCACCGAGGCCGACAGATACGGATCGAGCACCGGCAGGCCTTCGGCGATCAGCTCTTCCACCACCTTGCGCGGCAGGCTGGCGCGCGGCTGGAACTGGTTCACCACGATGCCTTCCACCGCCAGATCGCGGTTGTGGTCGGCCTTGATCTCCTCCACGTTCTCCAGCAGCGCATACAGCGCGCGGCGCGAGAAATCGTCGCAATCGAAGGGAATCAGGCAGGCATTGGCGGCGATCAGCGCCGAACGCGTGTAGAAGTTGAGCGCTGGTGGGGTGTCGATCCACACGCAGTCGTAGTCCTCGGCCAACTCGTCGAGCGCGTCGCGCAGCTTGTAGATCTTGTAGCGCGACTCCAGTTTGCCCTGCAGCTCCTCCAGTTGCGGGTGGGAGGGCATCACGTGCAGGTTCTCGAAGGGCGAGGCGACGATGAACTCACCGGTGGCCTTGGGATTGAGCTTGAAGTTCAGCGTCTGGTCGAAGAAGTCCGCCAGCGTGGTGTCCTGCTCGGCGCCATCCGCACCCAGCAGGTACTGGGTGGAATTGCCCTGCGGGTCAAGGTCCACCACCAGGGTGCGCAGCCCCTTGTGCGCGCCGATGGCCGCCAGGTTGCAGGTGATGGTGGACTTGCCCACTCCGCCCTTCTGATTGAACACCACGCGTCGCATCGTCTTCCTCCCCGTTTGGCTGGCGTGATTATGCCCACAAAGCACGGTGCGTGTGCGCTCGCCTTGCGCATTGCAGCATGCGTCGCGCGCGTTCAGCGCCAGACTTCGCGCATGCGGATCACGGCCGGGTTGCCGCGGTACAGACCCCATGAGGCGCGGCCGCGCGGATTGTCGTCGTGCGCGCCGTCGCCGTTCCAGTCGTACCCCAACCAGGACAGGTCCGCTGCGCCGAGGAGTGCGCGGACATCCACGAAGCCGGCATTGCCCAGACCGGGTGCGGACAGGCTCAGATCGAGCAGGCCGGCGCTCAGTGTGCCGAAGCCGCCGAGCGAGGTGCTGCCGCTGCCGATCGCGATGCCGCCGCTCTGCGCCGTCTGCAGGTTGTTGTCCAGGCGCAGTAGTGCGGCGGCGCCGAGTGCCGTGCAGCTGTCGTCGGCATTGAGTACGAAGCGGCTGCCGTCGAATTGCTCGGCGCGCACGGGCAGCGCCACATCCGCGGTTTCCAGGTGCTGGTGGCGACGTTCCACGACCAGTCGGCCCCAGCGCAACTGCGTGCCACCGATGTCCGCCAGGCGGAAGCCGTCGCAGCTGCCGTTGGTGTCCGGATCATGGCAGGCCCCATCGGCGTCGGTGAGGTCGGCGGCGGAGAGGTCGAGGTGCACGCGTGCGCCGAAGGGGGCTTGCGGGTTGTTCGGCTTGCCGTAGCGCATCTGCACGCCGGTGAGCGTCGCCCGTCCGGCGCCGTCATAGTCGCCGGTGCCGCTCCAGCTCACTGAGCCGGCCGCATCGACCTGGAGGCTGGCCGCGGTGCCGGCGGCCTCGACATGGTTGCGCTCCGCGAGGCTGGAGGCGAGTCGCCAGAACGGCCCGCCATAGTTGCGGGTAACGCCGCCGGCCGTGTTCAGGCCGGTCACGGTGATCTGCGGGTCGACCAGAAAACCGAAGGGCTGGCCGAGGTAGCTGAAGCTGCCGGCGCTACAAGCATGATCGAACAGCGGGGTGTTCGGTGCGACGGCAAGCCGGGCGGGAATGAAGCGGCCGATCGGAACCGACTCCCCGCCGGCTACGGTTTCGCCGAAGTAGGCGCCGACGGGCGGCGTGGCGGTGAAGCGGAACACGCCGACCTCGGAGATCGACTGCGTCAGCGTGCGTGCCCCGGCCTCGCTCGCCGCGAAACTCGTCGAGGCAGCCCCGACGCCGCCGGGACTGCCGGCACCGGGCGCCACCAGCGTCGCCCCCAGTGTGATGCCGCTCTGACGGTAGTTGGGCGTGGTGGCGTTGCCGGTGCACAGATCGCTGTCGGCATCCGACTCCCAGGCTACCGCGCGTACTACGAGATCGAAGCCGGCTCCCGCGGCGACGAAGGCGCTGCAGCTGTGGTCGGCGGCCGGGCAGGCCGCGCCCGGGGCAGGGCTCGTGACGCACAGGCCTGCCGGTTTGACCACGAAGCCGTCGCTGCCGGTCAGCTGCAAGCCGCTGTCCTCGTCGGTGGCCGTGCCCTGGTAGCGTGCGTGGAGGCTCATCAAGCCGGCATCGTCGTAGCGCACGCTGATGGTCGCGTCGGCGTTGCCGTCGAACAGCAGCGGCAGATTCGTCCAAGCGGCGCCGTTGCTCACCGCGCTGCCGTCCACATGCACCCGCGCGCTGCCGCTGCCCGGGTCGTCGTAGGTGCTGCGGAAGCCGATCGTGCGCGGGCCGGTCATGGCCGGCGCACAGGTTTCCGGGTTGGCCGGGTCGCTCCGGCGGGCGCTGACCACCACGTCGGCCGGCTTGCCGGCGATCAGCGTGGGGACGTCGAACACCAGGCCGCTGGCGGCGAAGCTCAGGCTGCAGTTGCCTTCCACGCCGTTGCGGAAGCAGCGCGTGACGTTGGCCGCAGCGGGGGTGCCGGACGTGATGCCGAGGGCGACCGTTCCGCTGGTGTTGCGGCGCAGCTGGAAGGCGCCGCTGCCGCCACTGAAGGACTTGAGGTTGCTGCCGCCCAGCCAGTATTGCCCGCTGGTGTTGGCCGGCAGCAGGGCGATGTCCACATTGCCCGCGTAGAGCGAACTGCAGTCGTTGCTCGCGCAGGCCTGTATGGTGACGGTCTCCGGCGCGCAGGTCAGCCCGGCGCCGTCGTGCAGGATGCGGAAATGATGTACCTGGGGCTCCAGCGGCTCCATGCGCAGCGCGCAGACCTCCAGGTTGTCGATCTCGTGATTGTCGTTGCTGCCGCCGGTCGAGCCGGTCAGGGTGAGCAGCAGGTTGGCAGGCACCGTGGCCTGGCCGGCGCTGCTCAGGACATCGAGCGGACCGATCAGCGTCTGGAAGCCGCTGCCGGTATCGCGTTCGATGGTCACCCAGGACTGTCCGGCGACTTGGCTGTCCACCGTGACCCGGTAGCGGTGGCCGGTGCTGTTGCGCACCGTCGGCGAAAGGGTGGCAGTGCCCGAAATGTAGGCATAGCCGCTTTGTCCGGCGCCTGAGCCACGCAAGGCCACCGCGTTCTGGCGGCGTCCTGGCCCGCCCGAGCGTCCCTCGGTGGGATTCGAGTAGTTGCCGTAGCTGTCCAGCCCCATGCCCAGCCAGCCGCCCGAGAAGCCTTCGATGCCGTGGCCGTTGGCGTAGCCGAGCGAGCCGCCGTAGGCGCCGGGCGCCGGCGTGGTGGCGGCGTCGGAGAGCACCACGGCGATGCCGTCGGCGCCGTTGCCGCCATAGGCGTAGTAGTCGAACTCGAGCGTCACCCGGTTGCTCGACGAGGGGAAGAGGCGCTGGAAAGTTGCTGCGGTGGCAACGTTGCCGCTGGTGTTGGTGAGGCGCAGGCGTCCGTCCACGATGCGTGGGTTGCCGAAACTGCCGCTGCGGTTGGTCACCGACCAGTCGTCGCCCAGTTCGCTGCGCTCGAACGCGTCGGCCACGCAGATCGGCTGGTTGGCGCAGGGCCGGGTGGTGTTCTTCAGCGCGACGACGTCGATGTCCTGGTTCTGGGTGTGGCCATGGATGCGCAGCTCGTCGATCATGCCGTCGAAGAAGTTGGTCGGCGTTGCGCCCCAGCTCGTCGCGCCGATGAACAGCCGGCCGCTGGTGTTCTTGTTGCTTAGATCGAAGGACACGTTGCCGGAACTCGAGCTGGCCAGCGGGCTGTCGCCGCCGGTGCCGTACAGCTGGATCTCGAACGTGACGTTGCCGCTGGCGCCGCGCCGCTTGCCGGTTGCGGCGAAGAAGTACCACTGGCCGGCCGTCAGGGTGTGGTTGAGCTGCTGCACATGCGGCGAGCCGTAGCGGTTCCACACGGTGAAGTGCAGGCGCCCGCCTTCGAGGTGGAGGCGGTACTCCTGCGAGTTGCCGCCCTCGCCCTTGTGCAGCACCGTATGGGTGCCCGAGATGCTGTCCGGACGGATCCAGCCGCTGATCGTCATCGCCGAGCTGTTGCTCTGATCCAGCGGTGAAAGCGAATCGCGATCGGGGATCTCCACGTAGTGCCTGGCCTCGTACCAGGCATTGTTCGGCGGGGCGTTGTAACCCTCGCCGCGGAACCAGCCGCCGCGGCACACCCTGCCGTCGGCGGTGCTGGCGCCGTTGATTGCGCGGCCGTGATTGCCGAACGCTGCGCTGTCGATGACCTCGCCGCCGCTGCCGCTCCATTGCGCTTCGTCCATGCGGTACTCGGCGACCAGGGTCTGGGCATGTGCTGCGAACGACGTCAGGGTCGCGCAGGCGAGGACGAGCATGGTGCGAAGCGGGTGGCGGACGAGGGGCAGCATTACAGTTCGCTCCAGATCGACATGCGCGCCTCGCGCCGGATCTGGCCCAGCACGCCGTGATCGCGGGTGGCGACACTTTCCAGTTGAAACACTGCCAGATTCGCATCGCCTTCCGAGACGGCGGCGTGTGCATGGCAGGTGACGGAGACGGAGAAATCGGCCAGCACCAGTGTTCCGCCACTGCACCCTCCGCCGTGCAGCACAGTGTGCCGCCCCCATTCCAGTCCGGCGCGTGCCGCGTACCAGGCCTGGCGGCCTTCCTGGGCCATCAGTGTGCCCAGGTGTTGGGTGGCGCCCAGTTGGGCGATCACGCCGGCCAGCCCGGCCAGCACGACCAGGATGAACACCACGGCGATGATGGAGAAGCCGCCTTGCCGTCTCATGGTGCGTTCACCACCTGGGCCTGGTAGAGCAGGTTGATCGATTCGCCGTCGGCGCTCAGGCCCAGGCGCAGGGTGACCAGGCCGTTGCGCACGTGGTCGCCGGGCTGGTAGCTGAACTGGCACAGGCTTACGCCGTCGGCCAGCAGGGCGCCGTCGGTGCTGCCGTAGC
Source organism: Thauera sp. (assembly GCA_030603925.1). GTDB lineage: Bacteria > Pseudomonadota > Gammaproteobacteria > Burkholderiales > Rhodocyclaceae > Pseudothauera. The sequence continues at coordinate 11,114 of JAUVWV010000012.1, forward strand.
TGGTCGACTGATTGGTAGTGAAGCCGTAGCCGGTGACGCGGCGCAATTGGCCGCCGGCGCAGAAATAGCTCACCGGGCCGCTGGCCGGCACCACATCGAAGCGCTGGGCGTCCAGCGAGGGGAAGGGGAAGAGCTTGGGGGCGCTCAGCGTGATCTGCCCGCCGGAGAAGCCGGCGATCGTCGCCCGATTGTTGCCGGGGGCGGCCAGGTAGGCATTGGCAGTCGATCCGGTGGCGGTGGCGTTGTAGATCACCAGCTGGTCGCCGGCGCTCGCACCGCTGGTGAGCCCGCCGAGCACGTCGAAGCTGCTGTCCGCGCTGACGAAGTCCAGCGGGTCGGTGGCAGGGTCGGCGGGATCGGGCAGCGCTCGGTAGCGTCCGCCGTCGGTGGTGGGGATGAACTCCAGATAACTGCCGCCGCCCGCAATGCGCACGCTGTTGGGCAGCGCCATGCGCAGCTCGCGCACCATGCGGGTGAGCGCCAGGTCGGCCTCGGCCACCAGCGCGGCGCGCCGCGCCTGGTCCTGGAAGGCGCGGAAGGGCTGCAGCAGGATGCCCATGGTGAGCCCGCCGAGGATGCCGAGGATGATGATCACGATCACCAGTTCCACCAGGGTGAAACCCTGCTGAACGGCGGGCGGGGCGGCGGGGCGGCGGGGTGTCATGGCAGCGGCGCCCTCAGTCCGCGGCGCGGAAGCCGGTGAGTTCGCTGCGTGCGCCTTCGCCGCTGGCCAGCACGTTGATGCGGCAGCCCGGCACGCCGGCGAGCGTATCGTCGGCCACCGTCACCTCGACGCGGTAGCCGGCCAGGCCGGCGAGCGGGTTGCCCGCCACGTCGACGGGCGGCTGGTCGTCCACGCCGTGGTAGTCGGAGACGAAGGCCCATTCGCCGCGCGCGGTGCCGGCGGGGCTGCTGCCGGGGCAGCGCATGCCCATGATCTCTTCCATATAGCCTTCGGCCAGCGCAATGGCCTGCTGCTGCAGCATCGGGTCGGCGCTGCGCGCGACGGTCTGGTTGAATGCCAGCAGGATGCCTGCCAGGCCGGCGGCCAGCACGACGATGACCACGATCAGCTCGATCAGGGTGAAGCCGCAGCTGCGCGCGCGGCGGCGCTCAGTGCACATGGCCGGTCTCCGCCTGCACCGTGAGGCTGCGGCTGCCGATGGCGATGGACAGGTTGGCGGCGAGGAGGTTGCCGTCCGCGTCGCGCGGCCGTCCGAGACCGTCGAAACCCAGCGCGGCGGTGCCCACCGTGACCCCGGCGGGGGCCTGCCCCTGGCCCTTTGCCGCGCCGTTCCAGGGCCGCCCGGAGCCCGGGTTGAGCAGATAGGCGCCGCCCGCGGCCGGGCAGGCGGGCGCGCTGCAGATGCGGTAGGCGCCGCTGCCGAACACCGCGCTTACCGTGCCGTTGCGCGCCACTGCCGCCTGGCGCGCGTAGCGCAGCGCGGCGGCGGCTTCCTCGGTATAGCCGTATTCGTCGAAGTCGCCGGTATTCAGGCGCGGGATGGCCACCACCGCAAGGATGCCGAGCAGCACGATGACCAGGATGAGTTCGATCAGGGTGAAGCCGCGCGGCGCGCGGCGTCCCCCTTTGATATCAAATGCGCGTAGCCCGGATGCAGCGCAGCGGAATCCGGGACGGCGGTCGGGCGAGCCCGAGGCCGTTCCCGGATTCCATTTCATTGCATCCGGGCTATGCACCCCGAGCCCGTCAGTAGCAGGTCAGTACAGCGTTTGCTGTGGCGCTCTCTTGGCCGGTGATCGTGCAGGTCATCGGCTGGCCAGCGGTGCAACTGGCCTCGCCGCCTGTGGCAGCTGCGACGGTATAGCCGGTCGGCAAACCAGAGGTTAGCAGGGTGCCGAGGTTGCCTGCGGTACACACCGTGGCGGCAGTGCCGTTGAGGGTCGCCGGCGTCACTGTGGCGCCGACCCTGCTTGCCGCGAAGTTGATCGCGGATGCTGACGAAACCGCTCCGGCGACACCTTCGACGGCCGCTTCGGCCGCTTCACTCGACAAATCCACAAACTTCGGCACCGCCACCGCGGCGAGGATGCCGAGAATCACGATCACGATCACCAGTTCGATCAGGGTGAAGCCTTGTTGCTGTTTCATGCTTGGGTCTCCGGTCAGGAAGTGAAAGGTGTTCAGCAGCCGCTGGTGTCGCGGGTGATGGTGGGACGGCCGCCCAGGGCGGCGGCGGCGTAGCTCACGCCGCAGGTGGCGATGCCGTCGACCCGTGCGCTGCCGCCGACGAAGGTCCAGCGGCTGGGCAGTTCGTCGAACAGGGGGCGCAGGCTGTTCTCCGCTGCGGCGGGGTAGCCGAAGACGGTGTTCACACCCTGGGTGCCGACGTTGCAGGTTGCGGCGTTCTGGTTGCTGTCGGTCGCGCCGGTTTCGAGGTTCACGCAGGCCGTGCCGTCAGTGTGCAGTCCGGCGGCGGCCATTTTGGCGAAGACGATGTTAGAGCCGGACTTCACCGCGGTGAAATAGGAGTCCACCACCGCGATGCGCGCCTCGCGCTGCAGCGAGATGAACTTGGGAATCGCCACCGCGGCGAGGATGCCCAGAATGACGATGACAATGACCAGCTCGATCAGTGTGAAACCCCGCTGTGCGGTTTGGCGCGGCATGCCGAATACCCCTCTTCGTAGTATGACTTTGGCCGAGTATACCCCAGCCCCCTGCCCGGATCGGGCGTGAAATATGTCACGGTCGTGACGGATCTGGCACTTCATCGGCGGCTCGCGAGCTGGGTGAGGTCCCACATCGGCAGGAACACGCCCAGCGCGAGTACCAGCACCATGATGCCCACCACCACGGTGAGCACCGGTTCGATGATCGCGCTGAGGTTGGCGATGTCGTATTCCACCTCGCGGTCGTAGAAGTCGGCCACTTCCAGCATCATGCCGTCGAGCTGACCGGTTTCCTCGCCGACGGCCACCATCTGCAGCACCACCGGGGTGAACACCTGGGCGGCGGCGGCGGTGCGCAGCAGCGAGTCGCCGCGCTCCACCCCGGTGCGCATGGCGATGATCTTCTCGGCGATGTACATGTTGCCGCTGGCGCGCGCCACGCCGGCCAGCGCCTGGGTGATGGGCACGCCGGCGGTGAGCGCCACGCCCATGGCGCGGGTGAAGCGTGCCAGGGTGGCGCGCAGCAGCACGTCGCCCACCTTGGGGATGCGCAGCTTGGCGCGGTCCCAGATCAGGCGGCCGGATTCGGTGGCGGTCCAGCGGCGGAACAGCGCCACGCCGGCGGCGATCAGCGCGAGGATCAGCATCCAGTAGCGGCTGGCGAAGTCCGAGATGCCGAGGATGATGCGGGTGGCCAGGGGCAGTTCCATGTTGGTGCTGGCGAACACGTTGGCGAAGGCGGGGATGACCAGCACGGTGAGCACGCCGATGGCGATGCCGATGGCGACGATGACGAAGGTGGGGTAGCGCATTGCCGCCTTGACCCGGTCGATCACCACCTTGTCGCGCTGCAGGTAGTCGTACATGCTGTGGAAGGCGGTCTCGATCTGCCCGGTCATCTCGCCGACCCGCAGGATGCTCACGTACAGCGTGCCGAACACGTCCACATGGCGCGCGAAGGCGCCGGAGATGTCGCGCCCGCCTTCGAGGTCGCGCGAGATCTCGCGCAGGATGGCGGCAAAGCGCGGGTTGGGGGTGGAGTCGGCGAGGCGCGACAGGCCTTGGATGATGGGTACGCCGGCCTTGGTGATGCTGTACATCTGGCGGCTGAACAGGATCAGGTCGTCGAGGCGGATCTTGCGTTCGAACAGGCGGGCGCCGAGCTTGAGCCCGCCGCTGCCGCCGGCGGCGGTCTGCGTCTCGGTGATCTCCAGCGGGCTGGCGCCGCTGTCGAGCAGCTGGGCGGCGGCGGCGTGTTCGGAGTCGGCCTGCAGGGTGCCTTCGCGCAGGCCGCCGGCGGCGTCGCGCGCGCGGTAGCGGTAGGTCTTCATTGCGGGAGGGTTGCCGGGTGGATGGGCGTCATCGGGCGTCAGGCGCTCGCGCTGGTGGCCGCGTCGAGCGGTTCATAGTCGTCCGGATCGAGCTCGCCGCCGATGCGCACCACCTCTTCCAGCGTGGTGAGGCCGCGCGCGGCCATTTCCAGCGCGTTCTGCGTGAGGGTGCGGAAGCCGGGCTTGGCCAGCGCGGCGCGGTGGAAGGCGCTGGCATCCGAGCGGCGCAGCGCGTCGGCCAGGGTGTCGTCGATCTCGAGCAGTTCGAACACCCCCATGCGGCCCTTGTAGCCGGTGTTGTTGCACTGCATGCAGCCGGCGCCGCGGCGGAAGCCGTTGGTGCCGTCCGGCAGGTCGAGCTCGGGCATGCTGCGCAGCCAGGCCAGCTCGTGGGCGTCCGGCGCGTGCGCCTCGGCGCAGTTCGGGCAGATGCGGCGCACCAGGCGCTGGGCGAGCACGGCGTCGAGCGAGGTGGCCACCAGGTAGCCCGGCGCGCCCATGTCGATCAGCCGGTTGGCGGTGCTCACCGCGTCGTTGGTGTGCAGGGTGGACAGCACCAGGTGGCCGGTCATCGCGGCGCGCAGGCCGATTTCGGCGGTTTCCTGGTCGCGCATCTCGCCGATCAGGATCACGTCCGGGTCCTGGCGCAGCGCGGTGCGCAGCACCCCGGCGAAGGTGAGGTTGATCTTGAAGTTGACCTGCACCTGGTTGATGCGCGGCAGGCGGTACTCCACCGGATCCTCGATGGTGATGATCTTCTTGCCCGGCTCGTTCAGTTCGGAGAGCGCGGAGTACAGCGTGGAGGTCTTGCCGCTGCCGGTGGGGCCGGTGACCAGCACCATGCCGTGCGGCTTGTGGATGGCGCGGCGGAAGCGGCGCACCATGTCGGGCGGCATGCCGATGCGCTCCAGCCCGAGGATGCCCTGCGACTGGTCGAGCAGGCGCATCACCACCGATTCGCCGTGGATGGTGGGCATGGTGGACAGGCGCACGTCCACGCTGCGCTCGCGCACCCGGATGTTGAAGCGGCCGTCCTGCGGCAGGCGCTTTTCCGAGATGTTGAGCCCGGCCATCAGTTTCAGGCGCGAGACCAGCGCGGAGGCGATGCGGCGCTCCTTCATCACCTGTTCCTGCAGCACCCCGTCCACCCGCTGGCGGATGCGCAGCACGTTCTCGTCCGGCTCGATGTGGATGTCCGAGGAGGCAATCTGCACCGCGTCCTCGAACAGGGTCTGCAGCAGGCGCACCACCGGCGCCTCGGCGACGTCCGCGCCCAGCGCGAGGCGGGCCAGGTCGATGTCGGAATCGGCGAGTTCCTCGCCGAGCTCCTCGGCGATCGAGCTGATCTCGTCGGTGCGGCGGAACACCGTGTCGAAGGCGGCGAGCAGGTCGGCTTCGCGCACCACGGCGATATTCACCGTCTTCTGCAGGATGCGGGCGATCTCGTCCTGCGCGAAGATGTCGGTGGGGTCGGCCACGCCCACCAGGAAGGCACCGGCCTTGTCGTCCAGCACGATGGCGCGGAAGCGGCGCGACAGGGTTTCCGGCAGGCGGCGTACCAGTTCGGGGCGGAACTGGTACTGGCGCAGATCCACATAGGGCACCTGCAGCTGGCGCGAGAGGAAGCCGAGCAGGGCCTGGTCGTCGATGTAGCCCAGATCCACCAGGGTGCGGCCCAGACGCTGGCCGCTCTTCTTCTGCTCGGCCAGCGCGGCTTCCAGCTGCTGCTGGCTGATCATGGCGTTTTCGACCAGCAGGTCGCCCAGGCGGATGCGCTTGCGGCCGGCGGCGGGGGCGTCGTTCATCTCAATCTCCGGTGCCGCGCAGTGCGGCAAGGCGGCTGCGCGCGTGGCGTTCGAGGGCGGCGTCGAGCGGGCCGGCGGCCAGCGCGGCTTCCCAGGCGGCGCGCGCGTCGGCGGCGCGCCCCAGGGCATCCAGCGAAACCGCCAGGCCGGCCCAGGTGGTGCCCGGGCGTGCGCCGCGCGCGAGTGCGCGGCGGTAGGTTTCGATCGCCGCGGCGTGCTGTCCGCTGCGCTGGCGCAGGGTGGCGAGGACGGCCAGCTGCGCGCCGTCGAGGGCGTCTTCGGGCAATCCGCCGAGGGTCTGCAGGGCAGCGTCGAGGGCGCCGCGTTCGGCCTGCAGGCGGGCCAGCAGCACCGCAGCGGTGGTGTCGGTGGCGCTGCGCGCGGCCAGTGTGCCGAGTTGTGCTTCGAGCTCGCCGCGGCGCTCCTGCTGCAGCAGCAGGGCGGCCAGTGCGGTGACCGAGGGCGCGTGCGGCGGATCGAACTGCAGCGCCTTCAGCAGGGCGGCTTCGGCGGCGGCCGGGTTGCCGCGTTCGAGTGCGCGCAAGGCCTCGGTGTGCAGTGCCGCGGCGCTCTCGGCGGGCGGGCTGCGCACTGCGTGCGGCGCGCCGCCGGACTGCGTGGCAGGCGACGGCTCCACGGCGGAAACGGGCGCAGGGGCGGCGGGGGCGGTCGTGTCCGCCGTGTCCGGCGCCGGGGCGCCCACCCGCGCGTAGGCGGCGCTGATCCAGCCGGTGGTGCCGTCGGCGGTGCGTACCTGCAGGAAGCCCTGCGCCTCGCCGAGCAGGGTGAGCGGGCTGCGCGCACTGAGTACGTGCAGCACCGCGCTGTCAAGCTCGGGGGCGTCGCGCAGATTCACCCGTTTGCCGGGCAGGATATACACGCTGGGCGCGGCGAGGCTGGCTGGCGTGTGAGGGGCGGGCCCGATTGCGGACGGCGCGGAATCGATGCTGGCGTGCGCGGTGGACGGCGCCACGGAATCGGCGGCGGCGTCCGTAGCGGCCGCCTGCGTCGCGCTGGCCGTTTGCCGGGCGGCGTCGACCATCGTCGGGGCCATGTGCGCTGCGTCGATCCGGGTCTCGGGGGTGGGGCCGGGCGTCTCGCCCGTATCGGCTGCGTCGTCCGCCGGCGCAGGTGGCGCTGTCTCGCCGGGCGCCGCGCGGGCGGCGGCAAGTTCGGCGGGGTCGGGAACGGCGCGGGAGATGCCGCCCCCCAGGCCAAGAAGCAGGTAGGCCGCTAGCGAGCCCAGCAGCGCGGCCACCGCCGCGATCATCAGCCAGCTCGGCGGCCAGCGCCGGGCGCGCAGCGGGGGCACGACCACGGTGTCGTCGATGGCGACCGAGGCATGCCGGCCGGGCTGGATGCCGCGTCGGTCGATGTCGCGCAGGACGTCGTTGATCAGGCTCATGCCAGCCCCGTTGCGGCGGGCAGGCTCGCGGTGATGAGCAGTACGATGCCGCCCAGCACGGCCGCCAGGCGGGTCAGGCCGAAGCGCGGCAGCGGCGTGGCGTCCTCGGTGTCGGCCACCGCGCGCAGCATGTGGCGGGTGTGGACCTCGCGCGCACCTTCGCCGAAGGCGGCCAGCAAGGCCTTGTGGGCGAGGATGTTGACCAGCCGGGCGATGCCGCGGCTGGCCCGGTGCAGGCAGCGCAGCGCGCCGGGCCTGAACAGCGTGGCGGCGTGCGGGCTGCCGGCCACATGCAGGCGATGCGCGACGTAGTTGCGCACGCCGTCGAGGTCCAGCGCTTGCAGGCGGTAGGCGAAGCCGATGCGGCTGCGCAACTGGCGCAGTTCTTCGCGCGCCAGGCGCTGGTCGAGTTCGGGCTGGCCGAACAGGATCACGGTCATCAGCTTGCGCCGTTCGGTTTCCAGGTTGCTCAGCAGGCGCAGGGCTTCCAGGGTCTGGTCGGGCATGGCCTGCGCTTCGTCCAGGCAGACCACCACCCGCGCGCCGCTTTCGGCGATCTCGATCAGGCGCCGGTAGATCAGCGCCAGCTGGCGGTGCTGGCCGAGCTCGCGCGGTGCGGCGACGCCCAGCTCTTCGGCCAGCGCCTCGCGCAGGGCCTCCGGGTCGAGCAGCGAATTGGGCAGCCAGGCGGTGACGTACTCCGCCCCCGTACTGGCGAGCAGCTTGCGGCACAGCAGGGTCTTGCCGGTGCCGACTTCGCCGGTGATCTTGATGAAACCCTCACCAGCCGCCAGGGCGACGCGCAGCACGTTGAGCGCCTCCTGGTGCGCCCGCCAGGCGTAGAAGTAGCCTGTGTCCGGGGTGAGCAGGAAGGGCGCTTCGCGCAGGCCGAAGTGCTGCTCGTACATGCCTGTCAGCGTTGCGCGGGGCGCGGCTGGAAGAAGCTGTCGATGCGTTCGGCGGTGCCGCGCAGATCGTCCTGCCAGGCAAGTTCGCTGTCGACCACGACCGGCTTGAGCAGGATCACCAGCTCGGTCTTGCGCCGGCTGCGCTGGGTGTGGCGGAACAGGTGGCCGAGCACCGGCAGGTCGCCGAGCACCGGCAGGCCGGCCTTGCCGTCGCGTTCCACGTCCTGCATCAACCCGCCGATGACCACGATCTGGCCGTTCTTCGCACGCACGATGCTGTCGGACTCGCGCATGCTGCTGAAGGCCAGCGGCAGGCGCTGTTCCTGGCCGAACACGGTGAGCGTCTTGGTCTGGTCGACCACCTCGCTGACGGCCGGGCGCACATGCAGGATGACCTCGCCGGTGGCGTCGATCTGCGGCGTCACGTCCAGCGCGATGCCGGAGAAGAAGGGCGTCAGCTCGACCTCCGGCGTGGTCGTGGTGGTGGTGCCGGTGGTGGTGTTGTTGCTCGATACGCGGGTGACGAAGAACTCGTCCGATCCGACCTTGATCACCGCCTTCTGGTTGTTCATGGTGGAGATGCGCGGGCTGGAGAGCACCTGCACGTCGCCCTGGGTCTTGAGCAGTTCGATGAAGCCGGCGAAGTCGCGCAAGTTCAGTGCAACGGAGAAGGCGCCCCCGAATCCGGATGCAAGCGTGTTCTCGATCTGGGAGATGGCGGCGGGGTCAAAAATGCCGCCGGGGTTGAGTGTGCCAGTTTGACCCCGGAGCTCCGACGCCCCTTGTGAGAAGATTTGCCCGCCGCCGGTCATGCCGCCGATGACGGTGCGTCCCTTCTTGTCGCTGCCCGGCTTGCCCAGCGCGGCCCAGTTGATGCCGGTCTGGAAGCCGTCGGAGAGTTCGACCTCCAGGATCTTCGCTTCCAGCAGTACCTGGCGGGTCACGCTGGCCTGCAGCGAGTGCAGGAAACGCTCGACCTCGCGCAGTTCGGCCGGCATGCCGCGCACCAGTACCAGGCCGGTGTGCGGGTTCACCACCACGGCGCGTCCGGCGGGCGCGCCGCCGTCGCCGTCGACGATCACCCGCAGCGACTGCTCGAGCTCGCTCCAGAAGCGGCTGCTGGTGGTGGTCTCGATCTGGCTGCTGGCAGGCGCGGCGGTGTCCGCAGCGCTGCCGCTCGTGCCGCCTTGGGCGGAGCTGCCACCGCCGCGCAGCTGGCCGGAACTGACCCGGGTCTCGGTGCGCCCGTCGCGGTTCAGGTTGATGTAGTTCACATTGAACATGCGCGACTGCAGGGCGGCCGGAAAGACCTGCCAGCCGGCCGGGCCGCGGCGCACGTCATAGCCGTACACATCGCGCACGCTGGTCAGCACGTCGGCCACGCTGACGTTGCGCAGGCTCAGCGTCAGGGTGCCGCTGACCGCCGGATGGACGACGATGTTCTCGGCGCTGTCGTGCAGCAGCGACATGAAGAAGGTGCGCGCGTCCACCTCGCGCACGTCGATGTCGAAGCGGTGTTCCGGGGCGCGCGGCATCTCGATGGCGACCGGCGGCAGCAGCGAGGCGGCGACCTCGGCCGGTACCTCGGCGGGCGCGGCCTGGCGTTGTGCGGCCAGTTCCTCGCGCAGCTGGGTGTAGGGCGAGTCGGGTCCGGGGGCCGGGCGCGGGCTGGCGCAGGCGGCCAGCAGCAGGGCGAGGACGGCGAGGGTCGGACGTGGGCTCGAATGGATCATTGTTGTTTCCCGTTGCTGCCGGCAGGGCGTTTGCTGATGCCGGGTGCGTCAAATCGGAGGACGCGCTCGCCGTTCTCCTCGTCGCGCAGGGTGACCGAGGCGGCTTCGATGCGAACCACCACCGCATCGCCGATGCGCTCGCCGCGCCGCACGGTGGCGCCGTCGATGACCGCGTAGCGGTCGTCGTGCCCGACTCGGGTGGCCTGCAGCTGCAGGGCGGCCGGCGCGCTGGCGGCGGATTGCTGGGGGGCGCCGTGCACGGGCGGGCGCAGTGGGTCGGGGATGCCGGCGGCCAGGGCCGCCCCGCCTGCAAACAGTGCGGCGAATCCGCACAGCAGGTGGCGATGGAGACGCTCAGACACCGATCCAGTCCTCCTCCAGGCTGAGGGTGTGCAGGCGCAGTGTGAACAGCGCCCCGGGGTAGCCTTCACCGCTCACCGCGAGCAGGTCCCAGTTGAGCAGCCAGGGCAGTTGTTCGAGCGCCTGCAGGTAGGCGAGCAGGGCGTTGTAGTCGCCGCGCAGCTGCAGTTCCACGCCACGCTTCCAGACCTGGGTGCGTGCCGGTTGAGCGGCCGGCGCGCTGTCCGCCACGTCTTCCGCAAGCGCCGGTTCGGGCCCGATGCGGGTGGCGGGCAGGCTGCGCAGGCCCTCCAGCTGCAGTCCGCCGGTGCGGGTGACCAGGGCGCGCAGCACGCCGCTCATCTGCGCCGGGGAGATGAAGCGCGCGACCGCTTCGGCGAGGTGTGCGTCGGCCTGCGCAAGCTCTTTGCGCAGCACCGTCAGGCGCGCCTTGAGGTCGGCGTCCGGGTCGATCGCGATGCGCCCCTGCAGGTCCGACTCCTGATGCTGCAGCGCCGCCAGCCGGGTGCGGGCCTCGCTCAGGCGGTTCTGGTCGGCGGCGTAGGCGCGTCGCGCTGGCTCGATGAACAGCGTGTCGGCGAGCAGCACCACGGCGGCCAGCGCGGCGGCCAGCAGCATCGCGCGTTCGCGCAGGCTGCGTGCATCGATGCGGCGCAGCAGGGTGGTCCAGGCGTTCTTCACGGACGCAACTCCTCGATATCGACGCAGGCCTTGCCGTTTGCGGCGGCGAGGCAGCCGGCGGCGATGCGGAAATCCAGCCGGGGCTGGCCTTCCGTGCTGCGTGCCATGCTGAGGTCGCCGAAGGTCAGTCCGGCGAAGGCCGGCTCCCTGCCGAGCGCTTCCAGGTAGACCGGCAACAGACCGGGTTCCAGCGCGCTGCCGGCGAGTGCCAGGTCGCGTCCGCCGTTGGCCACGGTGATGCGGGTCAGCCACAGGCCCTCCGGGCGCTGCCGGCCGAGTCCTTCCATATAGGCCGTCAGCGGCGCCGCGGCGGCCGGTGCCATGGCGATCTCCGCCACCCGGCGCAGGTGCTGCAGTTCGCGCTCCAGGCGGCGCGCCTCCACCGCCAGCGCAGGATCGGGCTTGCGCCCCTCGAGCAGGGTGGCCAGCTGGGTGATCGTCGCGTTGCGGGTGCCGATCTCGGCCTCGATGCGCGCGAGTTCCGCGCGCGGGGCGTGCACGCGCTGGGTCATCCACACGGAGAGGACGGTCATCAGCAGCACGGCGGCGGCGGCCGCGAGCATGAGCTGCTGCGCCGGCAGGACCGGCTTGCGCTCCTGCAGTTCGTCCTGCAGCAGGTTGATCTGCTGGCGCGGCGGTGGCGTCGTCATGCGACCCCCAGGGCGCCGCCCAGCGCAAGCGGCATCAGGTGGTGCGGCGCCTCGTCCTCGCCCAGTCCGCCGAGCAGGTCGGCGGGCCCGGCCAGGCGGGTGCTCAGGCCGAGCGCGCTGGCAATGTAGTCGGCCAGGCGCTGCAGCTCGCTGCCGGCACCGAGCACGACCAGCTTCTTGACCGGGCCGTGGCCGAAATGGCTGTCGTAGTAGTCCATGGTGCGCTGTGCTTCCAGCGCGATGCGGTCGTCGATGTCCGCGACGCCGCCGAACGCCGCGGCGGCGCCGGCACGTGCCAGCGCTTCCTGGCCCTGGTCGAGGGTGCGTGCGAGGTAGAAGCGGTCCTCACGGCAGATCTGCAGGGTGCCGCGCTGTGGCAGGAAGTACAGCAGCGCGGTGGTTTCCTGGCTGTGCAGGGCGCGGCTGGCGAGGTTGCGCAGGGCGAACTCGGGGATGTCGATGCGCTGCAGGTCCAGGCCGGTGGCGCCGAGCGCGCCAGCCAGCGGTTTCAGCTGGCTGATGCGCGCGGCAACCACCTGTACCGGCTCCAGGCGCTTCTGGCGGGCCGGCGGTGCGTCGAAGAAATCGACCACGGCGTCGGCAGGCGAGTAGTCGAGCAGATCCTTCAGGCGCCAGCGCAGCGCCGAGCGCAGTTCCTGCTCGGGGACTTCGGGTTTCTCGACCTGGTGGATCGCGTAGCTGCCGTAGTCCAGCGTCAGTGCGGCCGGTACGCCGCGCAACTGGCGGGCCGCCACCCATTGTGCGAGCGCTTCCAGGCCCTGTGCCGGTTCGCCGGGCGCATCGAGCCGGGCGAGCAGTTGCGGCGCCTGATCGTCGCTGCGGCGGATGTGCACCGCGCAGACCGCTTCGTTCGAGACCACGATGCCGACCTGGCCGTCGGTCGAAGGTTTGCCCCGTTTCCCGAAACGCATACCGAACAAACCGCAGATCTCCCTGGATGATGTGTGCACTTGCCCCTGTGGGCGGCAGGGATTATGCCACCCCTTTTTGGGCAGTGCCCGCCGCTTAGCCCGTAGGTGATAGCCCGGCGGGCCTTGTGCGGCAGCGAAATGGGCGAAAAGCGGTAATAAGTCACACTTTTGCTGCGTGCGCAGCCCGCCTGCCGGCCGCATCCATCCCGCGTCGCTGTGCATCGTCCACTGCCCAAGTGTGCTGCCCTGAGCTAAAATCCAGTCTCGTCAGTCATGCACGCTCCGGTCCACTCCCCGAAGCCGGCGTCATGCGGGTCCGAGCGGCCCGGTCCGCAGCGGGCTTCCGGTTTCCGGCCGGGGCCGTACAAAATCCGAACAGCTGCGGATGTTCGCAATAGTCGAGGCGGCGCCTTGCGCCCACCATTGCGCCTGACGGGCCAAATCACCGCACCCATTCCGAGAGGGAGAACAATGGATCAGGACTTCATCGCCGCGGCGCTGGACTATCACCGTGCACCGACGCGGGGCAAGATTTCGGTCGTTCCGACCAAGGGCCTCACCAACCAGCGCGACCTCGCGCTGGCCTATTCCCCCGGCGTCGCCGCCGCGTGCGACGCCATCGTCGCTGATCCCGCCGAGGCACGCGAGCTGACCAGCCGCGGCAATCTGGTGGCGGTGATCACCAACGGCACCGCGGTGCTGGGGCTGGGCAACATCGGCCCGCTGGCCGCCAAGCCGGTGATGGAAGGCAAGGGCTGCCTGTTCAAGAAGTTCGCCAACATCGATGTGTTCGACATCGAACTGGCGGAGAACGACCCCGACAAGCTGATCGACATCATCGCCGCGCTGGAGCCCACCCTGGGCGGGGTGAACCTGGAAGACATCAAGGCGCCGGAGTGCTTCTACATCGAGCAGAAGCTGCGCGAGCGCATGAAGATCCCGGTCTTCCACGACGACCAGCACGGCACCGCGATCATCTCCTCGGCCGGCCTGATCAACGGCCTGAAGCTGATCGGCAAGGACATCGGCCAGGTCAAGCTGGTGTGCTCCGGCGCCGGCGCGGCGGCCATCGCCTGCCTGGATCTGATGGTGGGCCTGGGCCTGAAGCGCGAGAACGTCTTCGTGTGCGACTCCAAGGGCGTCATCTACCAGGGCCGCGACGAGAAGATGGAGGCCAACAAGGCGCGCTACGCCCAGGTCACCGAGGCGCGCACCCTGGCCGACGCGATCGAAGGCGCGGACGTCTTCCTCGGCCTGTCCACCGCGGGCGTGCTCAAGCCCGAGATGGTGCAGAAAATGGCCGACAAGCCGCTGATCTTCGCGCTCGCCAACCCGAATCCGGAGATCCTGCCCGAAGACGCCAAGCGCGTGCGCCCGGACTGCATCATCGCCACCGGGCGTTCGGACTACCCGAACCAGGTGA
>JAUVWV010000163.1 GCA_030603925.1 Thauera sp.
ACGCCGAGAGCCGGGTCATGTTCATCGGCTACAACCCGCTGCACTACAAGCTCTTCATCTGGACGCTGTCCGCGGTGCTGTGCGGGCTGGCCGGTGCGCTCTACGTGCCGCAGGTGGGCATCATCAACCCCTCGGAAATGAGCCCGGCCAACTCCATCGAGATCGCCGTATGGGTGGCGGTGGGCGGGCGCGGCACGCTGGTCGGCGCAGTGCTGGGCGCGGGCATCGTCAATCTGGCGAAGAGCTGGTTCACCGTGTCCTTCCCGGAATACTGGCCGTTCTTCCTCGGCTTCCTGTTCATCGCGGTGACGCTCTTCCTGCCCAACGGCGTTATCGGGCTGTGGGCCAGGCTGCGGGAGCGCTTCGCCAGCCGCCGCGCAGCCACGCCGCCACCGGCGGATGTGCGCGCCGAGACGCCGCCTGCGCCGGGCGCGCGCATCGACGCCGCCCCGCCCGCCACCGAACCGACCCCCGCAGCCCCCCGCGGAGCCACCGCATGAGTACCGTGATCGAGCGCGACGCCGCGCAACAGGCCAACCAGCGCGAACAATGGGAGGGCGAGGCCACCACCGCGCACGTTGTGCGCCCGGGCGAGCTGGACCTCTCGCACAATGTCATCCTCTACCTGGACGACATCACGGTGAGCTTCGACGGCTTCCGTGCGCTCAACAAGTTGAGCCTGGCCATCGACGCCGGCGAGCTGCGCTGCATCATCGGCCCCAACGGGGCGGGCAAGACCACGATGATGGACGTCATCACCGGCAAGACGCGGCCCGACGAGGGCAAGGCCTTCTTCGGCCAGACCATCGACCTGACCCGCATGAGCGAACCGGAAATCGCTCACGCCGGCATCGGGCGCAAGTTCCAGAAACCCACGGTGTTCGAGCAGCACACGGTGTTCGAGAACCTGGAGCTGGCGATGAAGGCCGACAAGCGCGTGCGCCGCAGCCTGTTCGCGCGCCTGTCCGGCGAGGAGGGCGACCGCATCGCCGCGGTGCTGGAACGCATCCGCCTGGCCGACGCGGCGGACCGCACGGCGGGGTTGCTGTCGCACGGCCAGAAGCAGTGGCTGGAGATCGGCATGCTGCTGGTGCAGGAGCCGCGCCTGCTGCTGCTCGACGAGCCGGTGGCCGGCATGACCGACGAGGAAACCGAGCGCACCGCGGAGCTTTTCGTCAGCCTGGCGGGTGAGCATTCGCTGGTGGTGGTCGAGCACGACATGGCCTTCGTCGAGGCGCTGGGCGGCAAGGTTACCGTGCTGCATGAAGGCGCGGTGCTGGCCGAGGGCGATCTGGCCACGGTGCAGAACGATCCGCGGGTGATCGAGGTGTACCTGGGGCGCTGAGGCAAACCCCCGACTGTAGGAGCGGCCTTGGCCGCGACGCGGCGGTTCATGTACCAACGCACGAATCGCGGCCAAGGCCGCTCCTACCAACCCATCGCAGGCCCCGGCGGTAGGAGCGGGCTTGCCCGCGATTGCGGCGATTCCACGGGCCACTGCACGCATCGCGGCCACGACCGCTCCTGCGGCCGACCGGCGGCCTAGCCCATCGCCGGGGCGCTGCACACCTGTGCGCGTCCGGCCTGCTTGGCGCGGTACATGCGTCCGTCCGCATCGCGGATCAGCGTTTCCAGCGTGTCGTGCGCCGCCCGTTCGGCCACGCCCAGGCTGGCGCTCAGATGCATGGTGCGTCCGCCCTCGCTCAGCGAAACCGTGCGGATGCCGCCCAGCAGGCGCTCGGCGAGTGCGTGGGCCTGGGCGGAGTCGGTCTCCGGCAGCAGCACGATGAACTCTTCCCCGCCCCAGCGCGCGGCCAGGTCGCCGCGCCGGCAGGAGTCCTGCAGCACGGTGGCGACGGCCTCCAGCGCCTTGTCGCCGGCGAGATGGCCGTAGCGGTCGTTGAGGGCCTTGAAATGATCGAGATCGAGGACGATCACCGACAGCGGACGGGCGCGGCGCTGCGCCGTGCTCCAGGCCGCAGCCGCCTGCTCCAGGAAGGCGCGCCGGTTGAGCAGGCCGGTGAGCGGATCGGTGCGCGAGAGCTGTTCGGCGACCTCGTGGGCGCTCTGGATGCGGCGCATGCGGTAGGCCAGGGCGAGGGCGAGCAGGGTGCCTTCGATCGCCACGCCGAGTTCGGCGGCGTGGAACCAGCGATCGCTGAACGGCAAGGCGAACCACACGGCCAGCGTGGTGGTCGCCGCGCCGGCCATGGCGAACAGGGTGCCGGCCAGGAAGTAGTAGGCGGCCGGCTGGCCGCGGCGTACGCAGAACACGCCGAGGCCGACCATCAGGATGTTGAACAGCAGGACGAAGACGAAGGCCAGCGTGGCGGCCGCCACCTGCCACTGCAGTGCGACGCACAGTGCCATGGCGGCCGCGCCGCTGGCCGAGAACGCGCGTATCGCCCTGGCGGTCCGCGGGCTGGCGAGCGCCAGTCCGAGGAAGCGGTCGGCAAAGCGCAGTCCGGCGATGCCGAACAGCACCATCAGCGCGAGGATGACGTAGGCCTGCAACCCGCGCTGTCCGGCCCACAGCCAGGTGTATCCGTGGCCGGAATAGGCCAGGCTGAGCAGGACGAAGCTGCCCAGGTAGAACGCGTAGTCGAGGTGGCTGCGTTCACGCAGGCCGGCGTACAGCATGGCGTTGTAGCCGGCCAGCGCGAGCAGGAAGCCGTACAGCAGGCCGTAGCCATAGTCGTGCTGGCGCGTCCGCGCGCTCGCCGCCTCCGGCGAGAGTATGCGCAGCGGCAGTACCAGCGGGTCGGGAGTGGCCGCGCGGATGAGGATCTCGCTGTCGCCCGGCGGGAACGCATGGCTCATCACGTAGCCCATGCCGCCGTGCGGTGGAGCGAAGGCGGGGTCGCCGTCGCCGGCGGTCCACTGCCGCACGATGGCGCCGTCGTGGATCAGGTACACGTCCAGCCGGTCCACCCAGGCCATGCCCAGCATCAGCCGGCGCTCCAGCGCCTCGTCGGTAGTGTTGCGCACCGCCAGGTGCAGCCACACCGGCGGCGCGCCGATGCCGAACTTGGGCACCGTGTCGCGCGATGCGGCGAAAGCGCCGGCGCGCTGCAGGGCCAGCGCCTCCTGCGGGCCCAGCGTGCCTGTGCCATCCACCAGGATGCTGCTCAGCCGTCCCAGCGGTCCCGCCGGCGCGGCATCCAGCGCGAGCACCGCCGCCGGTGCGCCGGGCGCGCTGCAGTACAGCAGCAGCGCGAGCGCCCAGGCCAGCGGGCCTGGGACGCTGGCGCTGCGCCAGGCGCGTCTCATGCGCGCGGCCTCGCGAAGAGGGGGCGGGAGCGGGTCATCGGGATCTCGGATGTTGTAGGGCGCGGCCGTGCCGGGTCGGCCCGCCGGCGCATTGTTTGCGCGAGTGTAAGCCATGTGGTTGGCTTTGGTTAGAATCCCGCCTTCGCTTCCTGGAGATACCGATGAGTTCCAAAGCCCCCGTCCAGCCGGGCGTCCTCGCCCCCCTGCCGTTGCAGGCGCGCCACCTGTTCTTCACGCTCGATTCGGCGGCCGGCCTGCCCGCGGCGCTCGATGCACTGGCGGGCCAGGCCGACGGCGAGGCCTGTGTGGCCGGTTTCGGCGCTTCGCTGCTGCAGGCGCTGGATACGTCGGTCGACGGGCTGCGGTCCTTCCCCGCGCTGAGCGGCGCCGGGGTGGATGTGCCGTCTACCCAGCATGCGCTGTGGTGCTGGCTGCGCGGCGAGGACCGCGGAGAACTGTTGCACCGCAGCCGTGCGCTGGAAGCTGCGCTGGCGCCGGCGCTGCGCCTGGTGCAGGCCACCGACGCCTTCCGCTACCGCAGCGGCCACGACCTGACCGGCTACGAGGACGGCACCGAGAACCCGGAAGGCGAGGAGGCCGTGCTTGCTGCCAGCGTGACCGAGGGGCCGGCCGGGTTGCGCGGCGGCAGCTTCGCCGCGATCCAGCACTGGGTGCATGACCTGGACGGCTTCGAGGCGCTGCCCGAGGCCGAGCAGGACGACATCTTCGGTCGGCGCAAGTCGGACAACGAGGAACTCGACGACGCACCGGCATCCGCCCACGTCAAGCGCACTGCGCAGGAGAGCTTCGAGCCCGAGGCCTTCGTGCTGCGGCGCTCCATGCCCTGGGCGGAGGGCGGCGAGGCGGGGCTGGTGTTCCTCGCCTTCGGCTGCGCACTGCGCGCCTTCGAGGTGCAGATGCGGCGCATGGCCGGGCTGGAGGACGGCATCGTCGATGGGCTGTTCCGCTTCAGCCGGCCGGTTTCCGGCGGCTACTACTGGTGCCCGCCCGTCCGCGCAGGGCATCTGGATCTTTCCGCGCTCGGACGCTGAGCGGCGCACGGCCGCCGGCTACGCCATCCTGCGTATTCCGGCGGCGCGCCGCCTTTCGTAGTCTGTGTTCCGTAGCCTGCGTTCCGCGCGGGCGCCGATGTCCCTCAACTCCGGAACCACAGACGCGATGCTCAAGGTCGACGCCCTGAACCAGTACTACGGCGGCAGCCACATCCTGCGCAATCTCTCCTTCGAGGTGCCGCTGGGCCAGGTCACCACGCTGCTGGGGCGCAACGGGGTGGGCAAGACCACACTGCTGAAAACCCTGATGGGGCTGGTGCCTGCCGCCGGCGGCAGCATCAGCTTCGACGGCCGCGAGATCACCCGCGCACCGTCCTGGGAGCGGGTGCGCGCCGGCATCGGCTACGTGCCGCAGGGGCGCGAGATCTTCCCGCGTCTCACGGTGGCGGAGAACCTGCAGATGGGCCTGGCCACGCGGCCGCGCGGCGAGCCGGTGCCGGAACGCATCTTCGGCATGTTTCCGGTGCTGCGCCAGATGCTGGCGCGCCGTGGCGGCGACCTCTCCGGCGGCCAGCAGCAGCAACTGGCGATCGGCCGCGCACTGGCCTTCGGCCCACGCCTGCTGATCCTCGACGAGCCCACCGAGGGCATCCAGCCTTCCATCATCAAGGACATCGAGCGCGCCATCCGCAGCCTGGCGGAGACCGGCGAGATGGCCATCCTGCTGGTCGAGCAGTACTACGACTTCGCGCGCTCGCTGGCCGACCAGTATCTGGTGATGGAGCGCGGCGAGATCGTCATGCGCGGCGCGGGTGCCGAGATGGACGCGGACGGGGTGCGCGAGGCGTTGTCGGTGTGAGTGCGCGGCCCGGCGCTGTACGGGGGATTGTGCGCTGCAGTGTGACGTATTTCCTTGCGCGGTGGATTTCGTCCGCCGGGTGCGTGTGCTCGCCCGAATCTGCCGGGCGTTACATCGTAAGATATAGCCCCCTGTCAACCTTGGGTTGATCTTGCCCGCTCCGGCTCCGCCGTCCCTGTCGCCACGGTCGCGCCGCTCCTCCGAGTACGGATCTTGAAGAAGCTCTGGAACACCATCACCGAGCACATCGTTGCGCCGACGCAGTTGACCGGCGACCAGGTGCTCGGGCTGCTGACCCCCATCGGCCGATCGGTGCACATGCGCCGCCATGCCGCCTCGGTGATCATCGCCCGGGTGCAGCTCATTTCCGCACTGTTCGCCCTGCTGGTGCCGCTGTGGTCGGTGGTGGACCTGCTGGTGTTCGACATGCGCACCGCAATCTGGCTGGTGCTGCTGCGCCTGGTGTCGGCGGCGGTGTTCGTCGGGCTGGCCTGGCCGCGCGAGGTATCGCCGTCGCGCCCCTATACGCAGGCGGTGATCATGCTGCTGATCATGCTGATGGTGCCGCCCACCTTCTATCTGGTGTCGCTGCAGATCATCGATGCCTCGGCGCTCAACGACAGCCAGCGCCTGGTGATGCAGCTCTACACCTTCATGCCCACCATCGTGCTGGGCGGGCTGGCGATCTTCCCGCTGACTGCGCTGGAGATCCTGCTGCTGTCGGTGCCGGTGCTCGGCATCGCGGTCACCGGCATGCTGTCCGGCGGTGCCGAGCTGGTGCTCGACCAGCACGGCGCCACGCTGTGGTTCATGCTGATGATGATGGGCGTGGCGATGTTCTCCGGCATGAGCCAGTCGCACTACATGGAAAGCCTGGTGTACAAGGCGATGACCGACCCGCTCACCGGCGCCTACACCCGGCGCTCCGGCACCGAGGCGCTGGAACTGATGTTCCGCCTCTCGTCGATGTCGGGCAAGCCGCTGGCGGTGGCCTTCTTCGACCTCGACCACTTCAAGTCGCTCAACGACGCCTACGGCCACGACGCGGGCGACCAGGCGCTGTGCACCCTGGTGACCCGCCTGCGCGAGACCCTGCGCCGCGGCGACGTGCTGGTGCGCTGGGGCGGCGAGGAGTTCATCGCGGTACTGCCGGAAATGCCCGCCGACCAGATGCCGGCCTTCCTGAAGCGCTTGCGCGAGGCCGGGTTCGGCAGGCGGCCGGACGGCTCACCGCTCACCGCCTCCATCGGTGTGGCCGAGAGCCTGCAGGACCGGGTGCTCGACTGGACGGAACTGGTCGAACTGGCCGATCAGCGCATGTACGTCGCCAAGCACGGCGGGCGCGACCGCGCGGTGCTGCCCGGCGACCTGACGGTCATGCTCGGCGTGCCGGCTACAGCGGCCATACCCACAGCAGCATCGGCAGGCTGACCACCACCACCAGGATCTCCAGCGGCAGCCCCAGGCGCCAGTAGTCGGCGAAGCGGAATCCTCCGGGCCCCATGATCAGCGTGTTGTTCTGGTGGCCGATCGGGGTCAGGAAGGCGCACGAGGCACCGACCGCCACCGCCATCAGGAAGGGGTCGGCACTCACCCCCAGGCTGGTCGCGGTGCTCAGCGCGATCTGGCACATCACCGCCGCGGTGGCGGCGTTGTTCATCAGGTCCGACAGGGTCATGGTGACAACCAGCACCACCGCCAGGGCGATCACCGGCTGGCCGCGGGCCAGGTCCTGCATCAAGGCGCCGGCGATCAGGTCGGCCGCGCCGGTGCTCTCCATGGCGCCGGCCACCGGCAGCAGGGCGGCGAGCAGGACCACCACCGGCCAGTCCACCGAGGTATACACCGCGCGCAGCGGCACGGTGCGCAGCGCCATCGAAGCCAGTACGCCGGCGGCCAGCGCGACATGCGCCGGCAGCAGGCCGAGCGCTGCGGCGCCGATGGACAGCGCCATGATCGCCGCCGCCCGCCAGGCCATGCTGCCTGCGGGCAGCCTCAGCGGACGCTGGGCCAACGGCACGCAGCCGGTTTCGGCGGCGAAGTCGGCCACCGCGTCCGGGTGGCCCTGCATCAGCAACACATCGCCGGCCATCAGGCGCTGATGACGCAGACGGGCCACGCTGCGCTGCCCCTGGCGCGACAGCGCCAGCAGGTTGATGCTGTAGCGGGTGCGCAGCTGCAGTTCGCGCGGGCTGCGCTGGATCAGCGAGGACTGCGGCAACACCGCCAGCTCGGTGAGCGCCACCTCGTCGTCGTTGGCCGCGCGGGCGTCCTTGCCGGCTTCGCCCTTGCCGCCGTTCTCGTCTGCCGCCTTGCCCTCGGCGTGCCCCTTGTCCTCCTTGTCCTCGTCCGGCTTGCGCGCCTCGGCCAGCTCCAGCCCGGCGGCCGACAGTACCGCGGACAGGGCGTCGGCCTCGGCCTCGATCATCAGGATGTCGCCCGCACGCACCCGGCGGCGCGGGTTGGGCGCGTGGATGCGCAGCTCGTTGCGCACCATGCCGATGAGCTGCGCGTCGTCGTTG
>JAUVWV010000380.1 GCA_030603925.1 Thauera sp.
CAATCTCGAGGACCTGCACCGCCTAGCGGGCCTCGTCAATGACATGCTGTTCCTGTCGAAAGCCGATCGCGGCGAGCGGGCGCGCCGAAGCCCGGTCGGCAGCCTCGCTGCGCTTGCGGTCGAGGTCATCGAGTTCCACGATGCGGCACTGCAGGAGGCTGGTGTGAGTGTTCGCGTTTCCGGGGACAGCGGCGGCGACTTCGATGCGGGTTTGTTGCGGCGGGCGATATCGAACCTCCTCGCCAACGCAACGCGGTTTGCAGAGCGCGGGTCAATGATCGATCTGGACATCGAGCCCGACAAATCTGGCGGCGCTCGCTTGTCCGTCAGCAACGTCGGGCCTGAGATTCCTGCGGAACATCTTCCGCGCCTGTTCGACCGCTTCTATCGGGCGGACGCGGCACGCGAGCACGGAAGCACCAATCACGGACTCGGACTGTCGATCGTCGCAGCGATCGCGCGCATGCATGGCGGCAAGCCGTTCGCCCTGTCGTCCGCCGGCAGGACGACGATCGGCTTCAGTCTTCTTGCATCGGCCACGAGCTGGTGAGCCGGCGACGTGTGCCGATTACCGTTCGATCTGTGGTTCCAGCCCCAATGCTCTCAACTTAACGCTCCCTTATAGGACATATGCAAATGTGGCTTGCTTCGGGGCGGTCGTGGGTAGCTTCTGCCTGGCTGGATGCGGCATCGACTGCGGCCCATGGCGGCCAGGGTATCGGGCAATGCCGCCCATGCCTGAGCGATGCCGAGCAGGCACCCGGCGAGGATGGGCTTGAGTGCGCCGAATGCGTAGGTGCGATTCGGGCGGGAGCCGGTCTGGATGGCGTCGTCAGTGCCGCTGCCGCTGAGCAGTGCGCACAGGTTGTCGGCCAGGATCTTGGCGGCGAAGTCCTGCTGCAGGGCGAGGTAGTTCAACCCCGTCGTGGCCTCGAGGCGCAGACGATGCTTGATGCGCTTGAAGGCCTCCTCGACGCGCCAGCGCTGGTGATAGAGCGCGCTGAACTGCGCGGCCGGATACGACTGGGCATCGAGCAGGTTGGTCATCAGGACGCGGATCTGGCCGTTCGGAGCGATGTTGCGGATCAGGCGCACGGTGGTGGCGGTGCGGGCCAGATCGAACGTGCTGGCATCGCGTGCGGTGGGCGGCGACAGTGTGACCACGCGCTCGGCCTCGTTCGAGCGTCGGAAGTCGGCGACGCAACGCCAGCCGCTGGCATCGACGCGCAGACAGAAGGCCATGCCGTGTTGCGCCAGCGTCGCTGCCATGGTGTTGCCGACGTAACCTCGGTCGAGCACGAGCAGATCCTGCGCCGGATCGAGTGCGTCGAGCGCCTCGAACAGCATCTGCCGCTCCGAGCCGTCGGCCGGATGCAGACTGGCGTGCAGCGTGAGTTCGGTGCCCGGCAGAAACAAGGCAAACGCGTAGTGGTCCGCCGTCAGTGCGGCCGTCTTGCGTGTCGACACACGCAGGCGCGACGCATCAGCCGCCACCACGCGGCGGCCATTCCAGCGTGCCGCCTCTATGTGCGGGCGCGCCAGGTGCAGCAGGTGCGCACTGGCCAATTCGAACAGCCGGCCCGAAAACCCCTGGCGGGCCTTGCTGAAGGCCTGTGCGCTGACCTCGCGGATCCGCCCGGGCACCGCATGCAGGCGACCGAAAAAGGCGTCGAGTTCGGCTTGAACGCTCGCGCACATGCCCGAGATCATCATGGCCGCCAGGCGCGGCAGGGTGAGCTTGCGATCGCGGGTGAAGGCCCCAGGCCGAAGACGTACCTGCTCGGCCAGCGCGGGGTCGAGCAGAAAGTCAGCGAACTCGGACAGCAGCGACTCGTGGTCGAGTATTCGAGTTCATATTGTCTATTTATCAATGACTTAACGAACGCCATTTTACCCGTTTCCCATAGGGTTCACAAGGGCTATAAGCTAAAGTTGAGAGCATTGGTTCCAGCCCCCCCACATGGCGTAATCTCCGCTTCCTCGAACGAGTGCTTGCGTCGAGCGGGAAGTTCGGAACAGGCCCGTCGCCGACACCCGCGGAGCAGGCCGGCGCACAGCCCGGGCATTGAATGCTGATGGTCAGTGCCTGCTGCTGCCGTGCCAAGGCGGGCAGACCGGCGACGTGGCACAGGCGG
>JAUVWV010000342.1 GCA_030603925.1 Thauera sp.
GCGCGGTTCGCTGAGCGGGCTCGCGTTCGGCCTGCAGACCCGCGCCGACGGTCGTCCGCGGCGCGGCCCGGGGCCGCTGGTGCTGGGTGCCGAGTGGGATCTGCGCTTGGCCGAGAGCGCCGAGGGCGAGTTGCGCGTGTTCCGCGAGGCCGGCGACCTGGAACTCAGCGGCGAGATCCGCACCCGCCTCGGACTGGAGCACTTCGAAGCCTGGCTGACCGCGCGCGACAACCGCCTGGCGCTCTCGCTGGACGCGCGCGGTAGCGAATTCGGCACCCTGTCGGGTGCGCTCACCGCGCTCGCCGAGCGGGCGCCCGAAGGCGGCTGGCGGCTTGCCCCGCAGGGTGAGCTGCTCGGCTCGGCGCGCCTGCAGAGGCCCTCCATCGCCTGGATGGGCCGCCTGATGCAGGAACGCATCGACACCTCCGGCCGGCTGGACGCCGCCTTCTCCTTCTCCGGCACGCCGGCCGATCCGCTGGCCACCGGGCGCATCGAAGGCGCGGACCTCGCCGTGGCGCTTGTCGACCAGGGCCTGCACCTGTCCGGCGGCGAGCTGCTGGCCGAGTTCGACCGCGACCGCCTGCGCCTCACCCGGCTCGCCTTCATCTCCCCCAACCGGGTCCGCCCGCGCGACAACCGTCCGCCGGTGGAGGCACTCACCGCCACCCCGGGCACGCTCGATGCGTCCGGCGAGATCGAACTCGATTCCGGCGCCGGGCGCTTCGTCTTTCGCGCCGAGCGCCTGCCGCTGCTGCAGCGCGTCGACCGCTGGCTGATCCTCTCCGGCGAGGGCGAGGCGCGCTCCACCTGGACCACGCTCGCCCTGCAGGCCGACTTCCGCGCCGATGCCGGCTACGTGGAACTGGCCGAGACGCCGGCCCCCAGCCTCTCGGACGACGTGGTGATTCTCGGGCGCGAACCGGCCGGCGGCGCAGGGCTGGCGCTCTCCGCCGACCTGCGGGTGAGACTGGGCGATCATCTCTATCTCTCCGCCCTGGGGGTGGACACCCGCCTGACCGGCGAGCTGCGTCTGCGCCTTGCGGAGGGCCGGCCGCTCAGCGCCACCGGCACCATCGCCACCGCCGGCGGCAGCTTCCGCGGCTACGGGCAGAACCTCAGCATCGAGCGCGGGCTGATCAACTTCCAGGGCGCGCTGGACAACCCCGGGCTCAATGTGGTCGCGCTGCGCAAGGGCCTGGCGGTGGAGGCCGGGCTGGCGATCGGCGGCACCGTGCGCCGGCCGCAGATCCGCCTGGTGTCCGATCCGCCGGTGCCGGATCCGGAAAAGCTCTCCTGGATCGTGCTCGGGCGCGCGCCCGATGCCGGCGCCGGGGCCGACCTCGGCCTGCTGCTGCCCGCCGCGCAGGCCCTGCTGGGCGGTCCGGGAGGCGGCATGACCGAACAGCTCTCGCGCAGCCTGGGTTTCGACGAATTCAGCATCGGCCAGGGTGAGGTCGGCGGCGTCTCGCGCCGTGCCACCAGCCGGGTGGTGGGCAGTGGCAGCGTGGTGGATGATGGCACCCTCGGCGGGCAGGTGCTGACCCTGGGCAAGCGCCTGTCGTCCGATGTATACCTGTCCTTCGAGCAGAGCCTGGGCGGTGCGGAAAGTCTGGTCAAGCTCACCTACCAGCTCAGCCGCCGGGTGTCGCTGGTGGCGCGCGGCGGTACCGACAACGCGGTCGACGTGTATTACACACTTTCCTTCCGTTGAACCGGAATGCTTGCGCGGCGCTGCGGTCACACCACGCGAGATAACTACATATAGACAGAGGAGGCCCCCGATGAACGACGACATCAGCACTCCGGCAAGTGATGTGGCGATACTGGGCGGTGGCTGCTTCTGGTGCCTGGAGGCCGTGTTCCGTGAAGTCGATGGCGTGCGCGCAGTGACTTCCGGCTACGCCGGCGGGCATCTCGAGGCACCCACCTACCGCCAGGTCTGTGAAGGGGGCAGCGGCCATGCCGAGGTGGTGCGCATCGAGTTCGATCCGGCGCTCATCGGCTACCGCGACCTGCTGGCGATCTTCTTCACCATTCACGACCCCACCACGGTGAACCGCCAGGGCAACGACATCGGCACCCAGTACCGCTCCATCATCCTGGCCACCAGCGACGCGCAACTGCACGAGGCGCTGGCGGTCATCGAGGAGATGGGCGAGGCGCGCGTCTTCCCCTCGGCCATCGTCACCCGGGTGGAGCGTGCCGGCCCCTTCTGGCCGGCCGAGCCCGAACATCACGACTACTACTCGCGCCACTCCGATCTGCCGTACTGCCAGTACGTGGTGGCGCCCAAGGTGGCGAAGTTCCGCGAGAAGTTCGGCGAGCGCCGGCGCAAGGACTGAAAGGCGGGCTAGAATCCGGCCTTCCGATCAAGAGACATCCAGGAGTTTCCATGTCCCAGACCACCACCGCCAGCGGCCTCGTCATCGAAGAGCTGGAAGTCGGCAGCGGTACCGCCGCCACCAAGGGCCAGACCGTCACCGTGCACTACACCGGCTGGCTGACCGACGGCAAGAAGTTCGACTCCAGCAAGGATCGCAACGACCCCTTCGAATTCCCGCTCGGTGCCGGCTACGTGATCCGCGGCTGGGACGAGGGCGTGCAGGGCATGCTGGTGGGCGGCAAGCGCAAGCTCACCATTCCGCCGGAACTGGGCTACGGCGCGCGCGGCGCCGGCGGCGTGATTCCGCCGAATGCCACGCTGGTGTTCGAAGTGGAACTGCTCGGCGTGCGCTGAGCGAATCAAGCCGACGCCAGGTCGGCATGTAGGAGCGGGGGGGGGGGCGGAGGGGGGGCGGGTTTGGCAGAAGGCCCCCAGACCGCCCCCGCGCCCCCCCCGCGGGGAGGCCCCCCCCCCCCC
>JAUVWV010000034.1 GCA_030603925.1 Thauera sp.
AGGGCCGCCTGCTCACGGGGGTCAATGGGATCGCCGGCGAATGGGGCCACAGCCCGCGGCCGCTGCCGCAGGCGGACGATCTGCCCCTGCCGGCCTGCTCGGCGAGAACCTGTCCACGACCGGGTGGACCGAGCACGAGGTCTGCGTGGGCGACATCTTCCGCCTGGGTTCGGCACGCATCCAGGTCTCCGAACCGCGCAGCCCGTGCTGGAAGATCGACCATCGCTGCGACGCCCGCGGAGTGTCGCAACTGATCAGCGCGGAAGGGCTGACCGGCTGGTACTACCGCGTGCTCGACGAGGGCGAGGTGGAAGCCGGCTGCCGCTTCGAGCTGGACAGCCGGCCCGCCCCCGGCATCACCCTGACACGCCTGTGGGCCGCGCGCATCGCGCACCGCCCCGACCCCGCGGAACTTGCCCTGCTGGCCGAGGCGCCGGGTCTGTCGCCGGCCTGGCGCAAGCGCCTCGCCGAGCGCCGCGACTGGCTGCTGCACAACGGCTGAACGCCCGGCCGTTCACACTTCCAGCGGATCCACGTCGAGGTTCCAGCGCAGCTCGCGCCCCGCGCGCTGCGTGCGCAGGGCCTCCACCCAGTGCGCCAGGAAAGCTTGCAGCTCGCCACGCCCGGCGGCCTCCACCAGCAACTGCGCGCGCTCGCGGCGCGCCAGGCGGGTCAGGCGCATCGGCACCGGGTCGTAGATCTGCAGGCCGGGTGGGGCGCAGTCGGCCGCCAGGCGCGCGGCCTGGCGCAGGAAGGCCACCGCGTCGTCGAGCAGCGGCGCATCGGCACGCAGCATGGCCTGATGGGTGTGGGGCGGAAAACCGGCCTGGCGGCGCTCTTCCAGCGCCAGCGCGGCGAAGGCGTCGAAGTCGTGGCGCGCCAGGCAGCGGTACAGGGGGTGCTCCGGGAATTCGGTCTGGATCAGCACCTCGCCCGCCAGCTGCGCCCGCCCGGCACGCCCGCCGACCTGCATCAACTGCTGGAAGAGGCGCTCCGGGGCGCGGAAGTCCGCCGCGTGCAGCGAGGCATCGGCGCCCACCACGCCGACCAGGGTGAGGCGCGGAAAGTCGTGCCCCTTGGCCATCATCTGGGTGCCGACCAGGATGTCCGCCTCGCCGGCACCGATGGCCGCCAGCAGGGCTTCCCACTGCGCCCGCGTGCGCGCCGAGTCGCGGTCCACGCGCAGCACGCGCGCCTGCGGAAAGAGTTCGGCGAGGCGCGCCTCGATGCGCTGGGTGCCGCGCCCGAAGGGCTGGATGTCATGGTTGCCACAGCTCGGGCAGGTGTGCGGAATCGGCCCGTCGCAGCCGCAGTGGTGACAACGCAGGCGGCGGTCGGCCAGATGCACCACCAGGTTCGCCGAACAGTGCGGGCAGCTGCTCACCCAGCCGCAGGCCGGGCAGGAGAGCACCGGCGCATAGCCGCGCCGGTTGAGGAACACCAGGCTCTGCTCGCCGCGCGCCAGGCGCTCGCCGAGCGCCGTCTGCAGCGCCGGGCTGAGGCCTTCGTCGAGGCGCAGGCGGCGGGTGTCGATGCAGCGCACCGCAGGCAGCGCGCTGGCCAACGCACGGCGGGTGAGGCGCAGATGGCGGTAACGCCCGCTGCGCGCGTGCTGCCAGCTCTCCAGCGTGGGCGTGGCCGAGCCGAGCAGCACCGGCACGGCGCGCTGGCGTGCGCGCCACACCGCGAGGTCGCGCGCCGAGTAACGCACGCCTTCCTGCTGCTTGTAGGAGGCGTCGTGCTCCTCGTCGACCAGGATCAGGCCAAGGCGCGGCAGCGGAGCGAACACCGCCAGGCGGGTGCCGAGCACGATGTCCGCATGACCTTCAAGGGCGCGCACGAAGCCGCGCGAACGCGCGCCCTCGGCCAGGCCCGAATGCAGGCTGACGATCTCGGCGGCCGGGAAGCGCGCCGCGACACGCTGTTCGAGCTGCGGGGTGAGGGCGATCTCCGGCACCAGCATCAGCACCTGGCGGCCGGCGCGCAGGGCGCGCTCGGCGAGGCGCAGGTAGACCTCGGTCTTGCCGCTGCCGGTGACCCCCTGCAGCAACCAGGGGACGAAGCCCGGCGCGGCACCGCCGACTTCATCGAGCACCGCGCGCTGTTCATCGGTGAGCGGCGGCAGGACGCCGCCCGGCTCGGCCGCGCCCTGGCGCACCGGCGCCAGCCAGCCGCGCCGCAACACGTCGCCCAGCGCAGCACCCTCGGCCATGCCACGGATCACGCTGCGCCGCAGGGCAGCGTCGGTCGCCTGCACCGCGCGCAGCAAGGCCAGTGCGCGGCTTTCGCGACGCGCCGTGCGCAGGGCCTGCAGGCCGCCTTCGCTGGGCGCAAGCAGGGGATCCTGGTCGCGCCCGGCCACCGCGTCGGCGCGACGCAGGCCGGGCGGCAGGGCAAGTGCCACCACTTCGCCGAGCGGCGCATGGTAATAGCGCGCGGTGAAGTGCACCATCTCCAGCCAGTCCGGCGGCAGCGCGCAGACCTCGCGCTGGATGTGGCGCACCGCCTTGAGGCGTGCGACATCGACGTCCGCTGCGGCCGGTAGGGCGACGATCAGACCGCTCTTTTCGCCCTTCCCGAAGGGCACCCGCACACATCGCCCGACATCCGTCTCGCATGCATCTTCAGATGTATAATCAAAGAGTTGCGGAAGCGGAACGGGAAGCGCGACACGTACGAGGCGGATGCGGTTCGGCGCGATATTCGCGTTACCCATTTAAAAACAATAAGTTGGAACGTCTACTTGAGGCGCAACCTGGAAATACCGGGTAACAGCTTGCCGGGAAAACAGCTCTGCAGCTTGTCCACAAAAGCTGTGGATAACTTTGTGGAAAGCGTGGGTGAAACGGCTGCAAACCGATGTGGCACAAGCATTTTCGATACTTTGCCCCATCAATAGGCAGAAAAAATTTCTTTATTAAACAACAGCATGCTGAATTTGCTGCATAACGCACCAGGATTGTGCGAGAAACAGCTGCGGAAGCGGGCGATGTGTATAAGTCAAGCCCTTTCGACGCATTTTTCCACTTGACAGGGCGGCGGAAAGACCGGGTCCTTTCGTGGCATCCGCCGCCACCGCAAGACGGTAATACTCAGCCTGCGGCGCGTACCGCGCGGCTGTGTGCGTGCACGGTGTCGACCAGCACCGAGACGCTCTCCGGCGGGGTGAATTGCGAGATCCCGTGCCCCAGGTTGAACACATGCCCGGCATGCGGGCCGAAGGAATCGACCACGCGGCGGGCTTCGGCAGCGACCACCTCAGGCGGGGCGAACAGGATGGACGGATCGAGGTTGCCCTGCAGGGCCACCTTGTGGCCGACCATCCGGCGCGCACGGCCGATGTCCAGCGTCCAGTCCAGACCCACCGCATCCGAGCCGATGTCGGCAATCTGTTCGATCCACATGCCGCCGCCCTTGGTGAACACGATGCTGGGCACGCGCTCGCCGTCGCGCTCGCGGATCAGCCCGGCAACCACGCGGCGCAGGTAGGCGAGCGAGAATTCCTGGTAGGCCGCCTCGGAGAGCACGCCGCCCCAGGAATCGAACACCATCACCGCCTGGGCGCCGGACTCGATCTGGGCGTTGAGGTAGGAGACCACCGAGTCGGCGGTCACCGAGAGGATGTGGTGCAGCAGGTCGGGGCGGCTGTAGGCCATGGTCTTGATGCGACGGTAGTCGGTTTCCGAGCCGGAACCGCCTTCCACCATGTAGCAGGCCAGGGTCCACGGGCTGCCGGAGAAGCCGATCAGCGGCACCGAACCGTCCAGCGCCCGGCGGATCTCGGCCACCGCATCCATCACGTACTGCAGTTCGGCATGCGGGTCGGGCGCGGCGAGGTTGCGGATCTCCCACTCCTCGCGCAGCGGGCGCTCGAAGCGCGGACCCTCGCCCTCGGCAAAGTACAGGCCCAGGCCCATCGCGTCGGGCACGGTGAGGATGTCGGAGAACAGGATCGCGGCATCCAGGTCGTAGCGTGCGAGCGGCTGCAGGGTGACCTCGCAGGCCAGCGCCGGGCTCTTGCACAGCTGCAGGAAACTCCCGGCGCGCTTGCGCGTCTCGCAGTACTCCGGCAGGTAGCGGCCGGCCTGGCGCATCAGCCAGACGGGGGTGTATTCGGTGGGCTGGCGCAGCAGGGCGCGAAGGAAGGTGTCGTTCTTGAGGCGGCTCACGTTGGCGTTCCTGGTTTCGTCCGAGCGTTCCGGCCGCATCCTGCAAGCGGGAGGCGCCGGGGCAAAGCGCGATTATCCCGCGTTTTGCGCCAGTCCGCCTAACGCCGCCAGAACGAAGGGGTGAGCACCACCAGCAGGGTGAAGATCTCCAGCCGGCCGAGGATCATGGTGAAGCACAGCACCCAGCTCTGGAAGGTGTCCATGCCGGCGTAGTTGGACGTCGGTCCCACCGCACCGAGGCCGGGGCCGGTGTTGTTGATGCAGGCCACCACCGCGGAGAACGCGGTGACGATGTCCAGCCCGGAGGCCGACAGCACCAGGGTGAGCGAGACGATGGACACCATGTACATGAAGGAGAAGCCCAGCACCGCATGCAGGATGCCCTCCGACACCGGCTGGCGGCCCATGCGCACCGGGCGCACCGCATGCGGATGCAGCGAGCGGATGATCTCGCGGAACACCTGCTTGTAGAGGATCATTGCGCGCATCATCTTGATGCCGCCGCCGGTGGACCCCGAACAGGCGATGAAGCTGCCGAGGAAAAGGATCCACAGCTGGGCGAACATCGGCCACAGGGTGTAGTCGTAGGTGGCCAGGCCGAGCGAGGTGGCGATCGACACCACGTGGAAGGACACGTAGCGCAGCGTGGCGGCCAGATCGGTGTGGGCGTTGAACTGGCTGAGGTAGACGGTGAGGCCGATCACGCTGGCGGCCAGCACGGCGAAGTAGAAGGGAATTTCCGGGTCGCGGAAGTAGGGCATGGCGCTGCGCCGCATCAGCGCCAGGTAGTGGGTGGCGTAGTTGAGCCCGGCGAGCAGGGCGAAGACGATGATGACGATCTCGATGTTCACGTTGGCAAAATGGCCGATCGACTCGTCCTTGCTGGAGAAGCCGCCCAGCCCGGCCACGGTGAACGCGTGGATCAGCGCGTCCCAGCCATCCATGCCGGCGTACCACAGGCTGATGCCGCAGGCCACGGTGAGCAGGATGTAGCTCACCCACAGACCCTTCGCGGTCTCGGTGATGCGCGGGGTGAGACTGCTCTCCTTCATCGGCGTGGGCACTTCGGCCTTGAACATCTGCCGTCCGCCGATGCCCAGCAGCGGCAGGATGGCCACCACCAGCACGATCACCCCCATGCCGCCGATCCAGTGCATGAAGGTGCGCCACAGGTTGATCGAGATCGGCAGGTCGTCCAGCCCGGTGAGCACCGTGGCGCCGGTGGCGGTGAGCCCGGAGACGGCCTCGAAATAGGCGTGGGTAAAGGACAGCTCGGGCAGGAAGGCGAGCAGCGGCAGCGCGCCGAACACCGGCAGCACCACCCAGGCGGCGGCGACCAGGAAGAAGCCGTCATGCACCCGCAGGTCGCGCGAGCGGCTGCGGGTGAACGCCCACAGCAGGGCGCCGCAGCTGATGGTGAGCAGCAGGGCCTGGTCGTAGGCGAGCGTGGCGCCGTCGTCCAACCAGGCCGAGACGCCGAGCGGGAAGCCCATCAGCAGGCCGAAGATCATGATGATCAGGCCGAGCGCATTCAGGGCGGGATGGTAGGCGCGCATCGTCGGGCTGGGCGGCTCAGAGGAAGGTGAAGCCGACCTGGAACAGCTTTTCCACCTTGCGCACCATGTTCTTGTGGGTGCAGAACACGATCACGTGGTCCTCCGGCTCGATCACCGTGTCGTGGTGCGGCATGATCACCATGCGGCGCAACACCTTGCCGTCGATGCGCCGCTCGTCGCGCACGATGGCGCCGATACTGGCGCCCTTGGGCAGCTGGATCTCCTCGATCTTGCGGCCCACCACCTTGGAGTCCTTGGGATTGCCGTGCGCGATGATCTCCAGCGCCTCGGCCGCACCGCGCCGCAGGCTGTGCACCGCCACCACGTCGCCGCGCCGCACGTGGGCGAGCAGCGAACCGATGGAGGTGTGCGCCGGCGAGATGGCGATGTCGATCGGCCCGCCCTGCACCAGGTCCACGTAGCTCTTGCGGTTGATCAGCGCCAGGGTGCGGCGCGCGCCCATGCGCTTGGCGAGCGAGGCGGCCATGATGTTGTCCTCCTCGTCGTTGGTCAGCGCAACGAAGAGGTCCATCTCGTCGATGCCCTCGTTCTCCAGCAGCTTCTCGTCGGTGGCGTCGCCGCGCAGCACCAGGGCGTTCGACAGCTGGGTGGCCAGCGCCTCGGCGCGGCGCTTGTCCACCTCGAGGATCTTCACGTGGTAGTCGGCCTCGATGCTGCGCGCGAGACGGAAGCCGATGTTGCCGCCGCCGGCGATCATGATGCGCCGCATCGGCTTGTCGGTGCGGCGCAGCTCGCGCATCACCTGGCGGATGTGCACCGTGGCGGCGAGGCAGAACACCTCGTCGCCGGGCACGATCACCGTATTGCCCTCCGGGATGATGGGCTCGCCGTTGCGGTAGATCGCGGCGATGCGCACCTCGACGTTGGGCAGGTGGAAGCGCAGGTTCTTCAGCGGGTGGCCGACCAGCGGGCCTCCCTCGAAGGCCTTCACGCCGATCAGGCTGACCACGCCCTCGGCGAAGTCGAGCACCTGCAGGGCTTCGGGGAAGGCGATCAGGCGCTTGATGTAGTCGGTGACGATCTGCTCCGGGCAGATCGAGAAATCCACCGCAAAGTTGTTGTTGTCGAGCAGCTCGGGGTAGTCGACGAAGTCCGTCGAGCGCAGGCGGGCGATGCGCGTGGGCAGGTTGAACACCGCCTTGGCGATGCGGCAGGCGCACAGGTTGGTCTGATCCGACTGGGTGACCGCGATCAGCAGGTCCGCATCGTCGGCACCCGCTTCGCGCAGCACCGAGGGCGAGGCGGCGTTGCCGCACACCGTGCGGACTTCGAGCCGGTCGCGCAGCGCCGCCAGGTCGTCGGCGCTGGTATCGACCCGGGTGAGGTCGTTGGCTTCCGAAACGAGATTTTCCGCCACCGAGGCGCCGACCTGTCCGGCACCGAGGATGATGATCTTCACAGCGTACGCCCGTCCTGGGTCAAGGCGCCGATTCTACGCCCGGCCCCGGCATTGTTGAAACACTTTGTTGCAGCGCACCAACAAGCCGCGCGCGAGCTCGCTCAGTTTTCCTCGGCGCGCCGTCCGCCCTGCAGGCCGAGCTGCTTGAGCTTGCGGTACAGATGGGTGCGCTCCAGGCCGCTCTTCTCGGCCAGACGGGTCATGTTGCCGCCTTCCAGGCGCAGGTGATGCTCGAAGTACATACGCTCGAAAGCTTCGCGCGCCTCGCGCAGCGGCTGATCGAGCGGCAGGCCGTAGGCCACGCCGTCCGCCGGGCGCGCGGTCATGCGACGCACGTCGGCCAGCGAGATCTCGTCTTCCAGCGTGCCCAGGGCGATCGATTTCACCGCCGCGCGCAGCTCCGTGGAGCCGCCCGGCCATGTGTGGGTGCGCAGCGCATTGAGCGCGGCGGTGGAGAAGTGGTGGCGCGGCACCTCGCCGGCTTCGACCAGGTGCAGGAGGATCTGCGCGGCCAGTTCGGGCAGGTCGTCGCGCACGTCGGCCAGCGAGGGCGGCGCCAGACTGACCTCGAACAGGCGGGCAAGCAGAATCTCGTCCCAGCCCAGGCGTTGCAGCGCCTCCATGCTGTGATCGGTGGCCACCACCAGGCGCAGGTCGTAGCGGTCGAGGCGCTCCAGGGTGAAGGCGAGGTTCTTCTGCTGCGGACGCGACAGGCGCGCCAGCTCGCCAACGAAGACCACGCCCCCATGTGCGGCCTGCAGCTGGGCGATGTCGATCGGCGCATGCAGCGCGGCGAGGTCCACCCAGTGCGTGGCGCTCGCCAGCACGCTACGCGCAGCCAGTTCGGCAATGCTCCCGGCACCCACCTTGAGCAGCAGCACGCGCGAGCTTTCGCCGATCTGTTCGATGCGCCGGCGCAGTTCGCGCAAGGGCAGCGAGCGGGTGAACGCCGCCAGGCTGAGCGGCGCCGGGGCACCGGGCGTGGCCGGGCGCTGCAGGCCGCGCTTAACCGCGGCGAGCAGCTTCTGCAGGGCAATCGGCTTCTCCAGGTAGTCGATCGCGCCGATGCGGGTGGCCTCCACCGCGGTGTCGATGGTGCCGTGGCCGGACATCATCACCACCGGCATGCTGAGCTGGCCGTTGGCCGCCCATTCCTTGAGCAGGGTGATGCCGTCGGTGTCGGGCATCCAGATGTCGAGCAGCACCAGGTCGGGACGCGCCTCGTTGCGCGCGGCGCGCGCCGCGGCGGCGTTCTCTGCAAGGACCACGTCATGTCCTTCGTCGCGCAGGATCTCCGAGAGCAGCTCGCGGATCCCCATCTCGTCATCAACAATCAGTATGTTCGCCATGATTCCGTCGTATCAGTTGTCCGTGCCGGCCACGCGCAGGCGGATGCGCACTTCCGCCCCGTGACCGTCGCGGTTGGCCAGACGCACGTCGCCGCCATGCTCGTCGACGATCTTCTTCACCATCGCCAGGCCCAGGCCGGTGCCGCGCGACTTGGTGGTGAAATAGGGTTCGAAGGCGCGCGCCAGGATCTCCGCCGGGAAACCCGGGCCGTTGTCGCGCACCACCAGCACCACGCGGTCGACCTCGCGCCGGGTGATGACCGAAAGTTCGCCGTCGTCCCGGTCGGCCAGCGCGTCCTCGGCATTCTGCAGCAGATTGTGGATGATCTGCCGCAGTTGGGTGGGGTCGCCCTGTACCGCGGGCAGATCGCGCGCCAGTTCGGTGCGGATGGAGACCGGCGTGCTCTCATAGAGGTTCAACACCTCTTCGATGAGACCGTTCAGGTCGACCGCCGCAAGCTGCGGCGCGGGCAGGCGGGCATAGTCGCGGAAGGCGTTGACCAGGTTCTTCATCGCCTCGACCTGGTTGACGATGGTGCGCGTGGCACGCTCCAGCATCTGCCGCCCATCCTCGTCGAGGCGGTCGTGCAGCTTGTGCATCAGGCGCTCGGCGGAGAGCTGGATGGGGGTGAGCGGATTCTTGATCTCGTGCGCCAGGCGGCGTGCGACCTCGGCCCAGGCCGCGGTGCGCTGCGCGGCGATCAGGCTGGAGATGTCGTCGAACACCACCACCGAACCGCCGCCGGAAGCCGCCGGCAGGCGTGCACCGTGGATCAGCAGGGTCTGCGGGCTGGCATCCTCGCGCAGCAGTTCCAGCTCGCGGTGCCAGTCGCCTTCGTTGGCCGCAAAGCCTTCCAGCAGGGCACTGCGGAAGGCCTGATGGCGCGGCCAGTCGGCCAGCGCAAGGTCCTCGTAGCCCACCAGTTCGTCGCCGAGGATCTCCATCGCGCCGCGGTTGGCCGCGCGCAGGGTGCCGTCGGCGGCGAAGGCGAGCACCCCGGTGGACAGGTTGGCGAGCACGCTTTCCAGGTAGGCGCGCGCCGACTCGACCGCCGCCCGGTTGCGCTCGGCGGCCGCGCGGGCGTCGTCGAGCTGGCGCGTCATCTGGTTGAAGGACTGGGTCAGCACGCCGAGTTCGTCACGCGCCGGCAGTGCCTGACGCGGCGAGTAGTCGCCCTGCGCCACCGCCTGGGTACCCTCGGCAAGGATCAGCAGGGGGGCGGCCAGGCGGCGGGCAAGCACGAAGGCCACCGCCACCGCGGCAAGCAGCGCAAGCAGCAGCGAGAGGGTCAGGGTGAGGCTGTAGATGCGCGTCAGCCCGGCACGCCCCAGGGTGAGCTGCTGATAGTCGCGGTAGGCTTCCTGCACCGCCTCGACATGGCTGGCGAAGGTGTCCGGCACGGGCTGGCCGAGTACCAGGAAAGGCGGGTCCTGGGTCAGCGAACGGCCGGCCAGCGGCACCACCACGCGGATTACCAGACTGCCGTCGGGCAGGCTGTCGACCAGGCTGAACTTGCGGAACTGGCGGGCATGGCGCAACTGCGCGACCGTGGGCAGGTCGGGGATGAGGCTGCCGCGGCCGTCCGAGACGGTGGTCAGCAGCTGCCCGGAGGCGCTCACCAGGGTCGCGGTAGCGACCCCGGCATTCTCGCGCAGACGGTTCAGGCGGGTGCTGCTCACCGGCAGCCCGTCGAGTTCGAGCGCCATGTCGGCGGCCTTGTCGGCGACCTGGCTGACCAGATAGTCGAGCGCGTTCTGGCCGAGCGCGATGCCGCCCTCGAGGGCGGAATCGACCCGCACGTCGAACCACGATTCAATGCTGCGCACGACGAACTGCAGCGATACCGCATACACCACCACCCCGGGGAGCAGCGCCATCAGGGCGAACATCAGCATCAAGCGGTACTTCAGGCGCGAGCCGAACTGGCGACTGCGATACTCGCGCCACAGGGCGCGCAACTGAACGCCGACCAGGCCGGCGAGCGCCACCGCGACGATGCCGTTGAGCGCCAGCAGGTAGGGGTAGCCGCCGGCGAACAGCTCGGTGTTCGCGCTGGCCGAGGCCAGCAGGAACAGGGAGATGCCGGCAATCGCGGCGGCGACGATCAGGGCGGCTCGCTTCATCGCGCGATCTGCGCTCCGGCGAGAAAGGTCCAGGTGTACCAGTCGGTGCCCAGGTTCCAGTCGCGGCTGCCGATCGCGGTGACCTGGAAGGGCTTGGGCAGCTGGGTGGTATCCAGGCGGAAGCGCAGCGCCGCACGGTAGGATTCGCCGTCCTCGAGGGCCTCGCGGGCGGCGACCTGCCAGTTGCGGATGCGCAGCATGGTGCGCACCGCGGCGTCGAGATTGTCGAAGCTCTGATGAAAGCTGCCGAGCGACAGACGGTAGCTGCGCGTGATCGCGTGGTAGGACAGGCGGTAGTTCAGGCGGCGTTCGACCACCACGCGGTCGAACCAGTACCAGCGCGGTTGCTCGACGACGAACTCGGCGACGAAGTACAGCGAGACGCCGCGATTGACCGCGTCGGTGAGGCGCGGATTAAGCTCCAGATCGACCTCGGCGTTCACCACGTAGCCTTCCTCGCGCAGCAGGACTTCGGTGTGGCGCAGGCTGACCTCGTCGGCGTGCGCCTGGCCGAACAGTGCGGCGATGCACAGCAGCAGGCCGAGCAGCGCGCGCAAAGCGGCAGGCAGGCTGCCACGCGGTGCGCAGAGCGGTCGGTCAGGAGTTCTTGCGCAGCAGGGCGTAGTAGAAACCGTCATGTTCGGCGGTGGGCAGCAGCTGTTGCTCCAGGCGGCCGTCGATCGGCAGGCGGAGGGCATCGGCATGACGGGCACAGAAACGCGCGATCTGCGCGCGATTTTCCTCGTCGAACACCGAACAGGTCACGTACAGCATTGTGCCACCCGCTGCCAGGGTGTGCCAAAGCGCATCGAGTATTTCCGCCTGCTGCGCGGCAAAGCGCGCAATGTCGTCGCGCCGGCGCAAGCACTTGATGTCCGGATGGCGGCGCGCCACCCCGGAAGCCGAGCAGGGCACGTCGGCGAGGATGCGGTCGAAGGGAACCCCGTCCCACCAGTCCTGCGGACGCCGCGCATCGCCCACCACCACGTTGCCGTGCAAGCCGAGGCGGTTGAAGTTGTCGGCGATGCGGCGCGCGCGGCGGGCGTCATACTCCAGCGCGGTCAACGCGACATCGGCCAGCTCGAGGATGTGCGCCGCCTTGCCGCCCGGCGCGGCGCAGGCATCGAGCACCCGTTCGCCCGCCCTGGGCTGCAGCCAGTGCGCGGCGTGTTGCGCGCCCGCGTCCTGCACCGAGATCCAGCCGTCGGCGAATCCGGGCAGGCGGGACACCGCTTGCGGGCGGGACAGCAGCAGGGCGCCGTTGGCAAGCTGGCGGGTCTCGATGCCGGCAGCGGTACAGGCGTCCTGGACCTGCGCGGAGGTGGCGCGGCGCAGGTTCACGCGCAAGGCCATCGGCGGATGGAGATTGCCTGCAGCAAGCGCAGCCTCCCATTCGGCCGGAAAGGCGGCGCGCATACGCGCGATCCACCAGTCCGGATGACGGTGGCGGGCGACCTCGTCGGCGTCGCGCCAGCGCGCCACCTGCTCGGCCTGGCGCAGCACGTTGCGCAGCACACCGTTGACCACGCCACGCAGCCCGGGAGCGCTCTGCGCGACCGCGTCGACGGCCTGATCGACCAGGGTATGGGCCTGTTCCGGGCGCACCTCGAGGCGATGCAGGGCAACCTCGAGCATGGCCTGGTAGGGATCCGGCAGTGCCTTCTGCATCAGGCGGCGCAACACCGGATCGGCACGCCCGTAGTCGCGCAGCGTGCCCCAGCACAGGTCGCGCACCGCACCACGGGTGGCGTCCGGCCATTCGGGATGCGCCTGCAGCAGCGCATCCCAGCGCTCG
This sequence comes from Thauera sp., assembly GCA_030603925.1. GTDB lineage: Bacteria > Pseudomonadota > Gammaproteobacteria > Burkholderiales > Rhodocyclaceae > Pseudothauera. Next base: position 12,414 of record JAUVWV010000034.1, read on the forward strand.
GTGAGGTTGGCGCCCTGGCGTACCGCATCGACCAGCAGGCCGGCCTGCTGCACGGCATAGGCGAGGCTGTCGGTCGGCAGCGGCGGGCGCTCGGCGGCAGCTTGCGGACGGCGCGGGCGGCGCGACGGATCGGCGGCGCCTTGGGGCGCACGGGGTTTGCGCCGGGAGAGATCGGGGGAGCGGGACACGTTTCGTTCGGGCGGGGCACAGCCCGCCCGGGACTCAGGCAAGCAGGCTGCGCAGGTGATTGGGAAGCGCAAACTGGGCGCAATGGACGGCGCCATTGTAGTGCTGAAGGCGGGCCAGCTGGCGCGCCGCGATGCGCGCATCGACCTGCGCGGCATCCAGCTCGGCCGGATCGAGACGGTCCGAGGCGCAGGCCATGCCCCACAGGCTGCCGTACAGCGGGATGTAGAGGAAGTACGGTCGCACGCAGGCGAAGGCTGCGCGCAGGTTGGCGACGAGCTGGCGCACGCGCGCCGGCTGGAACACCGGTGCGCCGATGTGCAGGGTCATCGCGCCCTGTTCGCTGAGCAAGGCCTTGCAGTCGCGGAAGAACTCCGGGGTATACAGTGCTTCGGCGGGCCCCACCGGGTCGGTGAGATCGAGCACGATCAGGTCGAAGCGCTCGCCACTCGCCGGGGCGAGCTCGCGCACGTAGCGCAGACCGTCCTCCACGCGCAGTTCGAGGCGCGGATCGTCCAGCGCGCCGTTATGCACCGCCTGCAGATGGGTACGCGCGATCTCGATCACCCGCTCGTCGAGTTCGACCAGCACCACGCGCGCCATGCTCGGGTGCTTGAACAGCTCTTCCGCGGATCCGCCATCGCCGCCGCCGATGATCAAGGCGGAGCGCGGCGCCGGGTGGGCGATCGCCGGCACGTGAATGAGGTTCTCGTGGTAGAAGAACTCGTCACGCTCGGAGGTCATGAAACAACCGTCGAGACGGAACAGGCGGCCGAACTGCGGCGTCTCCCAGACCTCGTACTGCTGGTAGGGCGAACTGCCCGAATCCAGCAGGCGGCCCTTGCGGTAGAAGAAGCCGGCGTCCTCGTTGAGCCACTCGAGCAGCAGATCGCCGCTCGCCGAGGGCGTTTGCGCGCTCACCGTCAGGCCTCCGCAGGAATCTTGCCGCGGATCACGTCGTGACAGGCGGAATCCTGCGGGCGCAGTGCGTCGAGCACGCGCGCGAAGACGCGGCGCGCGCGGTCGCTGTTGTCGCGCGAGAAGTTGCAGACATACACGTCAAGCGTCACGTCGCCCGATTCCGGCCAGGTGTGTATGGCCAGATGCGATTCGGCCAGCACCACCGTTCCGGTGACGCCGGCCTTCTGCCCGTCGTCGTGCACGAACTGATAGAAATAGGCGCCCAGCGGAGTCAGACCGGCGCTGCGGCACTCCTCGACGCAGAGCGTTTCGAGTACGGCCCGGTCCTTGAGCAGGGCGGGCGGGCATTGACAGCGGTAGAGGTCCGCAATCAGATGAAGTCCGTTCATGGTTTCCTTCTATCCAACTACAGAAAAGCCGTCGATTCTACCACGTAAGCAAAACCAAATATTCCTGCGAATGTACTTCGCGCAAAGGTGCACGCCGGGCTGTTCCACGTGGAACAGCCCGGCCCGGGGTCAGGCCCCAAGAAGAAGGTCGTAGGACAGCTTAAGGATCAGTGCGCTCACCACGACGAGGAACATCCTGCGCACAAAGGCGGTGCCGTGCTTCAAGGCCATGCGCGAACCAGTCACCGCTCCGGCCAGATTGCACAGCGCCATCAGCAAGCCGAGCTTCCACAGCACCTCGACGTTGAGCGCAAAGAAGCTGATCGCTGCGAGGTTGGTGGCGACGTTCAGGATCTTTGCCGTCACCGAGGCACGCAGGAAATCCATGCCCAACAGCCGAATGAACAGGAAGATCAGGAAGCTTCCGGTACCCGGGCCGAAGAAGCCGTCGTAGAAGCCGATCACCAGCCCTATCCCGCCGCTGATCGCCATGGTGCGCGCCGGCGCGCCATGCTCGCGCGAATGCTGGCCCAGATCCTTGCGAGCGAAGGTATACGCGGCCACCGCAATCAGCAGCAGCAGGATCAACGGCCGCAGCACCTCAGGGGGCAAATAGGCGACTGCCTTCGCCCCGTACCATGCGCCGACCAGCGCCGCCATCGCGCCGGGCAGTGCAGCATGCCATGGAATGCTCACCCGACGCGCGTACTGGACAGCCGCACTCGTCGTGCCAACGATGCTGGCCACCTTGTTGGTACCGAACAAGGTCGCAGGCGCGGTGCCCGGATAAGCGGCAAACAGGGCGGGGATCTGGATCAGCCCGCCACCGCCGACGACGGCATCGACAAAGCCGGCGAAGAACGCCGCCAAGCCGAGCATCAGAAAGAGAAACTCGAGTTCCATCGCTACCGTTTCACGTGAAACACGCTCAGGGCCGGAGCGCGCGGCGCAGCGCTACTTGCCGATGCAGAACCGCGAGAAGATGACACCAAGCAGGTCATCCGCGGTGAACTCTCCGGTGATCTCGCTGACGTGCTCCTGCGCCAGCCGCAACTCCTCGGCGAGCAATTCCAGCGCCCCGCCCTGCCCGGCTGCCTGCACCACGTGTTGCAGCGCGCCCCGCAAGGCCGTGAGGTGGCGCTCGCGCGCCAGGATCAGATCCTCGCCATGCGCATGCCAGCCGGCCACCCGCAGCAGCTCGCTGCGCAGCAAGGCGATGCCCTCGCCCGACTTCGCCGACAACCCAAGCACCACGCCTTCGGCGGTCTCCACCCGCCCGGCCGCTTCGCCGAGCAGATCGAGCTTGTTGCGTATGGTGATGCGCTCGACACCCGCCGGCAGCCGCTGCTCGATCTCCGCGTCACTGGCCGCCGCAGCCTCGCGCGCGTCGATCAGGCGCAGGATCACATCGGCGCGCTCGATCTCCTGCCAGGTACGCGCGATGCCGATACGCTCGACCTCGTCGGTGGTCTCGCGCAGTCCTGCTGTATCGATGATGTGCAGCGGGATGCCTTCGATCTGAATGGTCTCGCGCAGCGCATCGCGCGTGGTGCCGGCGATGTCCGTGACGATCGCGCGTTCCTCGCCCGCCAACTGGTTGAGCAGACTGGACTTGCCGACGTTCGGCCGCCCGACCAGCACCACGTTCAGCCCGCTGCGCAGCAGGGCGCCCTGCCGCGCGCGGTCGAGCAGGGATTCGAGACGGCCCCGCAGCGCGGCGAGACGGCCGAATGCATCCGCGCTCTGCAGGAAATCCAGCTCTTCCTCGGGAAAGTCCAGCGTGGCCTCGACCAGCATGCGCAGGTCGATCAGCCCGTCGCGGATCGTCGCCACCTCTTCGGAGAATGCGCCGGACAGGGAGCGCAAGGCGGAGCGCACCGCGGCCGCCGTCGATGCTTCGATCAGGTCGGCCACACCCTCGGCCTGGGCCAGATCGAGCTTGCCATTGAGGAAGGCACGTTTGGTGAACTCACCGGGTTCGGCGAGCCGCGCGCCGAGCTCCAGGCAGCGCGCCAGCAGCAGCTGCATCACCACCGGGCCGCCGTGGCCCTGCAGCTCGACGACATCTTCACCGGTGAATGAGTTCGGTGCGGGAAAGTACAGCAGCAGGCCTTCGTCGATGGCCTGCCCTGCCGCGTCCCGGAAGCGGGCGAAGGCCGCCATCCGCGCCTGCGGATCACGGCCGCCGATCGCCCGCGCGAACGGCGCCAGATCGGCGCCGGACACACGCACGACGCCGATGCCTCCGCGGCCCGGCGCCGTCGCGATGGCCGCTATCGTGTCACGCGGCCTTGCTGCCTTGCTTGGCACCCTCGATCATCCGGGTGATCTGCCATTGCTGGGCAATGGAGAGAACGTTGTTCACGACCCAGTACAGCACCAGGCCGGACGGGAACCACAGGAACATGATGGTGAACACGAAGGGCAGCGCCATCATGATCTTGGCCTGCATCGGATCGGGCGGCGCCGGGTTGAGCTTCATCTGCACCAGCATGGACAGGCCCATGATCACCGGCAGGATGAAGTACGGATCCTTCGACGACAGATCCTGGATCCAGCCCAGCCAAGGCGCATGGCGCATCTCGACGCTGCCCAGCAGCACCCAGTACAGCGCGATGAACACCGGGATCTGCACCAGGATCGGCAGGCAGCCGCCCAGCGGGTTGATCTTCTCGGTGCGGTAGAGATTCATCATCTCCTGCTGCATCTTGGCCTTGTCGTTGCCGTACAGCTCCTTCAGGCGCTGCATGCGCGGACCGAGCACACGCATCTTCGCCATCGACTTGTAGCTCGCCGCCGACAGCGGGAAGAACACCAGCTTGATCGCAATGGTCACCAGGATGATCGCCCAGCCCCAGTTGCCGGTCAGGCTGTGGAACCACGACAGCACCCAGAACAGCGGCGCCGCGATCACCGTGAGGAAGCCGTAGTCGACCACCAGGTCGAGACCCGGGGCGATGCCTTCCAGCTTGTCCTGCTCCTGCGGGCCGGCATACAGGCGTATCGCGACGCTGGCGCTCTCGCCCGCGGCGATCGGCGCGACCGGCAGGATCACCCCGGCCGAGTACAGATCGCTGCTCACCCGGCGGGCGAAGAACTCGCGCTGCTGGCCCGGCTCGGGCAGCCAGGCGCCGACGAAGTAGTGCTGCACCATCGCCACCCAGCCATCGCCGGACTCGCGCACGAACTTCGCCTTGCCCTTGTCGATGTCCTCGAACTGCACCTTCTGGAAGCGCTCCGCATCCGTGTAGAAGGCCGGCCCGGTGAAGGTATTCACGCCGAACACCTCGACTGCCTCGGCCGGCTTGCTGTCGCGGGTGAACTGGTAGTACGCGTGCGAGGACAGCACGCGGTCGCCGTCGTTGCGGATCTCGTAGGCGATATCGACCAGGTAGCTGCCGCGGTGGAAGGTCATCAGCTTCGCCACCTGGACACCGTCCTGCGCCGGTGCTTCGAGGCGCACGGTCACGCTGTCCTGCCCCTCGGCCAGTACCACCTCGTCTGCCGGCAGCGCAAACAGGGTCTTGTGGTTCGGCAGGCCGTCGCCGATCAGACCGGTCTGCGCCGCATAGACATGGCGCCCGCCGTCGTCGAACAGCACGAAGTTGCGGCTGCGGTCCTCATTGGACTTGTGCGCCGGCAACTCCATGCGCACGATGTCGCCGCCCTGTGCGGCGATTTCGACCACCATCAGGTCGGTACGCACCACGGTACGCGGCACCGAGGCCGCCACCGCGCCGCCCTGCTCGCCAGGCAGCGGCGCGGCCGTGAGACTGCTGCCCGGGGTCGGCGCGGGGACCGCCGAAACGCCATCGGCACCGGCGCCGGCGCTCTGCGCCACGGCGGCGGGCGCCTTCGGCCGGTTGTGATCCAGCCAGCTGTCCCACAGCATGACCAGCGCGAACGAGAAAATCAGGAAGAGGATGAGGCGACGTTGATCCATACGGAGCTTCTATCGATTGAGCGTTCGTTGGTCGGGGGACGGGATCATACCCGCCCGGCGGGCCGGCCCGCACAGGGCGTCACGATACACGCAGGCAGCGGCGGGCGCCGCAAGTTTCATCGCGGCAAGCGGGCCAGCAGGCGGGCCATGTCCTCGTTGAGCATCGCGCGGGTCGCATCGTCGGCCCTGGCATGCAGGCGGACCACCAGATCGTGCGCGGGCAGCGTTGCACGCATCTTGCGGAAGTTCTCCCGCACGATGCGCTTGAGCAGGTTGCGCAGCGTCGCGCGCCGCGCCAGCTTCTTGGCCACGACCACACCCAGTCTGGCGGTACCGCATTCGTTGGGCCGGTAATGGACGATGAACCAGCGCCCCTTGATGGCCCGCCGAAAAGCAAAAACGGATGAATACTCATCCGTTTTGCGTAATCTGTGGGCGTCGCGAAAACCGAGGTCAACGCCCGAAAGATCTGTCACCTCAGACAGCGAGGCGATGACGGCCCTTGGCGCGACGGGCACGGATCACCGCGCGACCGCCACGGGTCTTCATGCGGACCAGGAAGCCATGGGTGCGCTTGCGACGGACGACGGAAGGTTGGTAGGTGCGTTTCATTTTCAGCTTGCCTGAAGAAAGGTCAAACGCGAGATTTAAT
>JAUVWV010000043.1 GCA_030603925.1 Thauera sp.
CAACGGCCAGCGCGTGCCGGAAGACCTGCACCTGCCCAACCGCGCCTACCTGCTGCACCGCGCGATGCGCGAGCAGGCCGAAGGCTCGCCGTGGAAGCTGCAGGGCGACGAGGCCGGCCTGATGCTGGCGGCCGGCGGCGCGGGAGCCTGATCATGATCGACGCACGGGAAGACCAGGCCGCGGGCCTGCGCCGTCTGTTCCGGCGCGCACCGCCCACGGTGGTGGCGATGTATGCCACCGGACGCAACAGTGCGCACAATGCCCTGCGCGCCGCGCACGCCATCGCCGGCCGCGCCGAGCGCGTGATCCTGCTCGACGAGGCGCCCGGCGAGGCCAGCCTCGCCGCACAACTGGAACTGTCGCAGGGGCCGGATCTGCTCAGCGTGCTCGACGGGCGTTGCACGCCGGCCGAGCTGCTGCAGCCGGTGCCCGGCCTGCTCGGCCGGGTGGCGGCTTCGGCCGCCGCGCTGGCCCTGCCGTTGCTCGACGAGGACCGGCGCGAGGCCCTGCTCGGCGCCATCCGACAGATGCAGCGTCATGCCGGCTTCCTGCTGATCCACGCCGCCGGCCACTCGGCCGACGATCCCTCGCCCTTCGTCTATGCCGCACCGCGTCGCCTGGTGGTGGCCGAGGCCAGCGCCAGCGGGGCGACCGAAGCCTACCGGGTGATCAAGCAACTCGCCGCCGCCGGCGCCGGTTCGCTGCATGTGGCGGTGGCGCGCGCGAAGAGCCGCAACGAAGCCGCCGCCTTCTTCGACAGCCTGGATGCGCTGGTGCGCCGCCATGTGGGCGTGGCGCTGGCCTGGCTGGGCGAGGTGGAGCGCGACGACCTGGCCGCCGGGCTGGCCCATCCGGCCGCCGAATCCAGCCCGCGCGAGGCGGAGCACGCCTTCCTGCGCCGTCTGTCGGCGCTCGGCACGGCCAGTGCGCCGCGCGCCACGATGCGGAGGTGACGATCATGCTCGGCCTGACGTATTCATCTGGTCATAGCGGCCCGGGTGCGGGAAAATGGCGCACCGGCGGGCAACCCGAACGCCCGGCGTCCCAAACCAGCCGCAGGAAGAAGGTTCAGGTCACCTGGATGTACGACGCTGAAGGAAATCTCGACAAGGATCACCTGGTGGAGGCCTATGCCCCGCTGGTGAAGCGCATCGCCTATCACCTGATGGCGAAGCTGCCGGCCAGCGTCGACGTCGAGGACCTGATCCAGAACGGCATGATGGGCCTGCTCGACGCCATCAACCGCTACGAGGACGGCCTCGGCGCGCAATTCGAGACCTATGCGGTGCAACGCGTGCGCGGCGCCATGCTCGACGGCCTGCGCGAGAACGACTGGCTGCCGCGCAGCCTGCGGCGCGACATGCGCCGCATCGAATCGGCCATCCACACGCTGGAGCAGCAGAACGGCCGCCAGCCCACCGAGACCGAACTGGCCGCGGCACTCGACGTGCCGCTGGCCGAGTACCAGCGCCTGCTGCAGGATGCGCGCGGCTACCAGCTGGTGCATTTCGAGGACTTCACCGACGGCGAGGGCGAGGACTATTTCGAGCGCCACCTCGGCGTGCACGAGTCCAATCCGGCGGACCTGCTCGAAGACGCGGACATGCGCGGCAACCTGATCCTGGCGATCGACGACCTGCCCGAACGCGAAAAACTCGTCATGGCCCTGTACTATGACGAGGAACTCAACCTGCGGGAGATCGGCGAAGTGCTGGGGGTCACCGAGTCGCGTGTGTGCCAGTTGCACAGTCAGGCCATCGCCCGCCTGCGTTCGCGCGTGCTCGGCCAGCGCGCCGCCGCGCCGGTCGGCGCACGGCGCGGTCGCCCGCCCAAGAAGCCGGCTGCCGGGGCCTGAGCCCCGCAGGCGGCGGAGATCGGATAAATGGACAGTATCAGCCTGGTAGGCCTCACCCTTGGCCTGGCCGCCATCCTGGTCGGCCAGGTGCTCGAGGGCGGTCACATCTCATCCCTGATCCAGCCCACCGCCGCGCTCATCGTGCTGGGCGGCACGCTCGGTGCGGTGATGCTGCAAAGCCCGCTGCGCGTGTTCGTCGACGGCGCGCGGATGAGCAAGTGGGTGTTCGTGCCGCCTACCATCAACCACGCGGCGCTGATCACCCTGGTGGTGAGCTGGAGCCACACCGCGCGCAAGGAAGGCCTGCTGGCGCTGGAGAACCAGATTCCGCGCCTGCCCGAGCCCTTCATGCAGAAGGGCCTGCAGCTGCTGGTCGACGGCGTCGAACCCGACCGCCTGCGCGAGGTGATGGACGTGGAGATCTCCGCCTGGGAGGCGCAGATGAAGCTCGGTGCGAAGATCTGGGAGGCCGCCGGCGGCTATGCGCCCACCATCGGCATCCTGGGCGCGGTGATGGGCCTGATCCACGTCATGGAGAACCTGTCGGACCCCTCCAAGCTCGGTTCGGGGATCGCGGTCGCCTTCGTCGCCACCATCTACGGCGTGGGCTCGGCCAACCTGATCTTCCTGCCGATCGCCAAGAAACTGATGGCGCACGTCGCCGCAATGGTGTCGCAGCGTGAGATGCTGGTCGATGGCCTGGTCGGTATCGCCAACGGCGACAACCCGCGCATCATCGAAGGGCGCATGCAGGGCTACATCGTCTGACGCGGCGCGTCCGGCGGCAGACACAGAGGAATTCGCGGAGCAGCCATGGGGCGTCGGCGCAAGCAGGAAGACGAGCACGAAAACCACGAGCGCTGGCTCGTGTCCTATGCCGACTTCATCACCCTGCTGTTCGCGTTCTTTGTCGTGATGTACTCGCTCAGTTCGATCAACGAGGGCAAGTACCGCATCCTGTCGGATTCGCTGGTGCAGGCCTTTCGTTCCGGTGCCATCCTTGAAGGCGCGGAGCAGGTCGTCGACCCCGCGGTGATCTCGGGCTCGGTGGTACCGCAGATCGCCCGCCGCACGCCGGAGCAGGTCGAAGCCGAGAACCAGCGCCGCGAGGCCACCCGGCGCATGCACAACATGGCCGACGAGATCCGCCGCGTGCTCGGCCCGCTCACCCGCGACGGCCAGGTCACGGTGACCGAAGGCGCGCACGGCATCACCGTGGAGATCAACGCCAGCGTGCTGTTCGCGCCGGGCGAGGCAGCCTTGGGGGCCGAGGCGGTGTCGGCCCTGCAGGCGGTGGCGCGGGTGCTCGCGCCGGCCAGCTTTCCGGTGACCATCGAGGGGCACACCGACAATCAGCCCATCAGCACCTTCCGCTTCCCGTCCAACTGGGAACTCTCCGCGGTGCGCGCCTCCTCGGTGGTGCGCCTGTTCGTCGAATCCGGGGTGAGCCCGGAGCGCCTGACCGCAGCGGGCTACAGCGACCAGCGCCCGGTGGCGGAGAACAGCAGCGAGGCGGGCCGGGCGCGTAATCGCCGGGTCACCATCCTCATCGAATCGATGCTCGCCGAGCCGCCGCCGGGCGGTGCGCCGGGACGCATCCGGCCGGACGACCCGATGCGCTCCATCCTGCCCGGACAGTCCGACTGAGGCTTTCCCGGGCGGGTTGATTTCCGTCAATATTGCGCCGCCGCATCCGTAACATGATCGTCACCCTGTACGTTGCGGAGTAGTCGAGATGGCGGAACTGTTCGAGTGGAAAGACGAGTTCCAGGTCGGGGTGCGGGACATCGACGAGCAGCATGTCGAACTCGTCGCACTGCTCAACGCCCTGCACGAAGCCGTGCGCGAGAAGCGCGGCTCGGCCGCGGTACGCAGCACGCTGGACGAACTGGTCGATTACACCCGCAGCCACTTCGCCGTCGAAGAGCGCATGATGCGCGAGGCCTGTTATCCGGACTACGCCGAACATCGCATCTACCACGAGGCGCTGATCGATCAGGTACATGCGCTGCAGCACAAGCTCGATTCGGGCGAAACCTCGATTACCTTCGAGCTGCTGCATTTCCTGCGCGTCTGGCTGATGCGCCACATCTGCGAATCGGACAAGCGCTTCGGCGTCTGGTATCAGGAAAATGCGAGCACGCCGGGCTGGATGGCCGAGGCGCGCGCGGCGCAGCGGCAGCGGCGCTGGTGGCAGTTCTGGCGCTGAGGCGGCCGCCCGGCTGGTCGTGACCTGCTGCTGCCGCTTGCAGTCGTATGGCATTGCAGCATAATGCGGCCATGAACATGCCTCGACCGCCCGTCAGACCCCACTGGATAGTCGGGACGCACTGGGTGATGCGCTCGGCGTCCTTCGCCAATGCCTTCGCCTTCGTCGCGCTGCACATGTGGGGGCAGGGCTACGCCGCGTGGGCCTGGGTCCTGCTGGCGCTGCAGTTCCTCGTCTATCCGCACCTGGTATACCTGCGCGCCCGGCGGGCGCGCGACTCGCAGCGCGCCGAGCTGCACAACCTGGTGCTGGACTGCTTCCTGGTCGCGCTGTGGGTGGCGGCACTGGGTTTTCCGCTGTGGATCAGCTTCACGCTGTTCATCAGCACCGCGATCAACAATGCGATCAGCCGGGGCCGGCGTGGCGTGGTCCTGGCCTTGTCCGCGTTTGGCGGCGGCGCACTGCTGGGCGGCGCGCCGACCGGCTATGCACTGGCCAGTGCGCCGGTGCATGATGCGTGGGTGACCGCACTGTGCGTATTCGGCCTGAGCTGGTACCTGCTGGGTATCGGGCATGTGGCCTATGCGCGGGCCCTCGCGCTGCGCGCCACGCGCGAGCAGCTCAAGCAGGGTGAAACGGCGCTGCAGCACGCCAACGAAACGCTGCGTGCGCGGCTGGAGGACATCCATGCGCTGCAGGCGCAGCTCAAGGACCAGGCCAACCGCGATCCGCTCACCGGGCTGTACAACCGCCGCTATCTGCAGGACACCATGGCACGCGAACTGACGCGTTGCCAGCGCGAGGCGCTGCCGCTCGCCGTGATGCTGATCGACATCGACAACTTCAAACAGGTGAACGACCGTTACGGCCACCAGGCCGGCGACGAGACGCTCAGGCAACTGGCGCAGCTGCTGGCCGGCGAGGCCCGGGGGGAGGATGTGGTCTGCCGCTACGGCGGGGAGGAGTTCCTCGTGCTGCTCCCCGGCATGCCGGGGGTTGCGGCGCTCGAGCGCGCCGAGCGCTGGCGGCGGGCCTTTTCCGCGATCGAACTGTGGAGCGGCGGCGGACGTATTGCGCTCAGCCTGTCGGTCGGCCTGGCGTTCTTCCCGCAGCATGGCCGCAGCGCAGAAGAGCTGGTACGTGCCGCCGATCTCGCGCTCTACCGCGCCAAGGCCGCGGGGCGCAACCGCAGTGCGGTGTTCGACGAGGCAGCGGGCGAGGGGTAGTGGCCGTGTGTCGTCCGCGCGGCGCTGCAGGCTCAGTTGCGGAAGGTGCGATGGCAGTCGCGGCAGCTGTCGTACACCGCCTGATAGGCTGCGCGCACGGCGGCCTCCTGCTCGCCCAGGGCCGCTTCGCGCAGGGCGCCGGAGGCGGCGATGAAGCGTTCGCGCGCGCTGGCGAACTCGTCCGCGCGCTGCCACACCGCGGCCTTCGATTTGCTCGGCCGGTAGTCGGTGTCCGGTCCGAAGTGCGCCCACGGGCCATCGCGCAACGCATCGAAGCGCACGGCCAGCGCGGCGAACGGCTCAGCCTGGTACTCGCCCTCGCGCAGCATCACCCCCATCGGTTCGAAGGCCCGCAGCATGGCCTTGAAGGCGTCCTGCCGGGTCTTCACCGGCTGGCCGGGGCGGGTGTCCTCGACCACGCCGCCGCAGGCGGTGAGGGTGGCGAGCAGCAGGAGTGCGGCGATGGTGCGTGAAACGGGCATGCGGGGTCCTCGTACAGAAGGTGGTCCGGTGGGGCAGGGCGCTTTGCCGTGCAGCCCGTATGGTGCGCTGCAGGAGGGGAAAAGTTCCCCCGTCGTGCTGTACGGGCATGCGCGCGGGCGGTAAGTTAACCGGCCATGAGCGAGACGATTCCTGCGGCCTTTGCGCCGACCACCGGCCTGCCCGGGCTGGATGCGGTACTGTGCGGCGTGGCGCGCGGTGACAACATCGTGTGGCAGATCGAGTCCCTGGACGAATACCAGGCGCTTGTGCTGCCCTATGCGGCGGCGGCGCGCAGCCAGGGGCGCCGGCTGATCTACTTCCGCTTCGCGGCGCATGAGGCGCTGCTGCCGGCGGATGCCGGCGCCGAGGTGCACCACCCGCGTCCGCAGGACGGCTTCGACGCCTTCGTGGACCAGGTGCACACGGTGATCGAGGCGGTCGGGGTGGAGGCGATGTACGTCTTCGACTGCCTGTCCGACCTCGCCGAAGCCTGGCAGTCCGACCGCATGATGGGCAACTTCTTCCGCCTGACCTGCCCGCGGCTGTTCGACCTCTTCACCGTCACCTACTTCGGCGTGCTGCGCAACACCCATTCGCGCGCCGCGCTGGCGATGGTCGGCGACACCACCCAGTTCCTGCTTGACGTGTTCCGTTGCCGCGGGCGGCTCTACATCCGCCCGCTGAAGGTGCAGCACCGTTCGGCGGCGGCGATGAACCTGATCCATGCCTGGGAGCCGGGCGACCGCTTCCGCCCGGTGGCCGACAGCGGCACGGTAGCGGAGATCCTCGCCGCCTCCGAATGGCAGGGCCTCGAGGACCGCAGCGGCGGCGGCTACTGGCAGCGCCACTTCGCTGCGGCGCGCGTCGTGGCGGCGCAGCGCCGGGCGGGGCGTGCCGAGCCGGCAGCCGAGGCCGAGCACTTCGCCCGTCTGTCGCGCATGCTGTTTGCGGACGACCCGGCGATGCGCCGGCTGATCGACCGCTACCTCGGGCTGGATGACCTGCTGGCGGTGCGCGAACGCATGATCGGCATCGGTGCCATCGGCGGCAAGGCGCTGGGCATGCTGCTCGCGCGGGCGATCCTGCGGCGTGATGCGCCCGCCCTGCACGAGCGCCTGGAGGCGCATGACTCCTTCTATGTCGGCACGGTGGTGTTCGACAGCTTCCTGGTGTGGAACCGGGTGTGGTGGCTGCGCCGCCGCCAGCGCGATCCGGCCACCTTCCTGCACGGGTTGGACGAAGCGCGCGAACGCATCCTGCAGGGAAGCTTCCCGGCCGCCACCCTGCGCCAGTTCGAGGGCATGCTGGACTACTTCGGCGAGTGGCCCTACATCGTGCGCTCCAGCTCGCGCCTCGAGGACCGTTACGGCAATGCCTTTGCCGGTCAGTACGACAGCGTGTTCTGCATCAACCGCGGGCCGCGCGAGGCGCGCCTTGCGGAACTGCTCGCCGCGGTCCGCCAGGTGTACGCCTCCACGCTCTCGGAAGGCGCGCTGCGCTACCGCCAGCGGCGCGGCCTGCTGGACGAGGAAGAGCAGATGGCGCTGCTCATCATGCGGGTCTCGGGCACCGCCGGCGGGCGCTACTTCCACCCACATGCGGCGGGGGTCGGGCTGTCGGTGAATCCCTATCCGTGGAATCCGCAGATCGACATGCGCGCCGGCGTGGTGCGCCTGGTGGCCGGCCTGGGCACCCGCGCGGTGGACCGCAGCGACGACGACTACACCCGCCTGGTGGCGCTCAATGCACCCGAGTTGCGCCCGGAAACGAGCTTCGGGGCCATCGCGCGCCATGCCCAGCGGCGTATGGATGCGCTCGACCTGCAGGCCGGATGCCAGGTGAGCGCGCCTTTCGCTGAGATCGTCGGCGGCCAGGCAGACTTTCCGCTCGACCTATTTACCACCCGGGAGGGCGCGGACCGTCCCCCCTTTCTCACCTTCGACGGCCTGCTCGGCCGCACGCCCTTCGCTGCCGAACTGCGCCGCATGCTGGCCTGCCTGCACTCGGCCTATGCCCACGCGGTGGAGATCGAGTTTGCGCTCAACCGGGTGCCGGGTGGTGCGCCGGAGGACTACCGCATCAACCTGCTGCAATGCCGTCCGATGCAGGTGCGCAACGTGGAAGGCGCACTCGTCGAGCGCCCTGCGGCGGAGGCGCCGCGCGTGCTCAGCGCGCGTGGCGCGGTGATCGGCCCTTCGCGGGTGATCCGGCCGCGGCGCATCGTCACTGTGTCGCCGGCCGCCTTTGCGCCGCTCAGGCAGGCCGACCGGCTGGCGGTGACCCGCGTGGTCGGGCGTATCAACCAGGCCAGCGCAGGCATGGACCTGCTGCTCCTCGGCCCCGGCCGCTGGGGGTCGCGCGACCCCTTCCTCGGCCTGCCGGTGGTCTTCGCGGAGATCAACCATGTGGCGGCACTGTGCGAGATCGTCGCCATGCACGAGAACCTGGTGCCGGACGTCTCGCTCGGCACCCACTTCCTCAACGAGCTGATCGAGGCCGACATGCTGTACTTCGCCCTGTTTCCCCAGCGCACCGGCAACACGCTGGACGAAGCGGCGCTGCGCGCCCGGGCGAACCGGCTGGCGGCACTGTTGCCGGAGGCTGCCTGCTGGGCCGGGGTCGTGCACGTGGCGGATCTGCAGGAGGACGAGATGGTGCTCTACGCCGATGCCGAGGCCCAGTCCGTGGAACTCGTCGCGGGGCGCTGAAGGACTGCGCAGACGAAAAAAACCCGGCCACGAGGGCCGGGTCTGAAGCAGGCGGCCACGGGGGGCAGCCGCCGGAGGACGGTGAGGCGCTTACTTCTGCGCGTCGGTCAGGGTCTTGCCCTTCTCGCCCCAGAACTTCTGCGCACCCTTGTGCACCGGGGTCACCACGCCGTTCAGGCCATTCTCGATGGTCATCGCTTCAGCGGCCTTGGCCACCGAGCGCATGAACTTCATGCCCTCGTCGGAGTAGATCGAGGTCATGAACTTGTACATGTCCTCGTCCTTGACGTGGCGGCCGGCCACCCACAGGGCGCCGTCTTCGATGGTGACCACGTCGTAGTCGACGCCGGGATAGGTGCCGGCCGGGATGGTGACCTTGGCGTAGTACGGGTGGTCCTTCGCCAGGCTGCCCTTCTGCGAGGCTTCGAACACCTGCAGCAGGCGGACCTTGTTGGTGGAGGCGGCCTGGATCACCGAGGCGTTCGGGAAGCCGGCGAACACCCACAGCGCTTCGATCTGGCGGTCGCCCAGCGCGGACGCGCCCTGCGAGTAGCCGATGAACTGCGGGCTGATCTTGTCCCACATGCCCAGGCTTTCGAAGAAGCGCTGCGCGGAGGCGGCGGCACCGGAGCCGGCCGGGCCGACGGCAACCTTCTTGCCGGCGAGCTGGGCCACGTCGGTGATGCCCGAGCCTTCCAGCACGATCAGGTGGGCCGGGGCGCCGAACATGTAGGCCACGGCGTGCACGTTGCGGTAGCGGTTGGCGTCGTTGGTCAGACGGCCGTTCATGCCCAGGTAGAGGTCACCGGAATACACGATGCCGAAGTCGGCGTCGCGCGAGTTCACCCGGCGCAGGTTCTCCACCGAACCGGCGGAAGCCATGTTGGACACTTCCACGCCCTGGATGGCGCGCGACAGCTGGGTGGCGATGCCGTTGGAGAAGAACTGGAAGGTGCCGCCGTCCGGGCCGCCGGAGAAGGCCAGGCGCTGGGTCTGGGCTTCGGCTGCGGGGGAGGCGCCGAGGGTCACCGCCATCAGCGCGGCAGCGGCAAAGCTGCTCACGGTGGCGGGCAGCTTGAACAGTCGGGTCAGGGTCATCGTATGGTCTCCTCTACGTGGAAAAAACTGGAAAGCGGGGCCGTCGGGACAAAACGGCCCCGTTTTGTGCCGTGCGCCTTACTCGCGCACAGTCAGCACGGGAATGGGCGAGCTGCGCACCACCTTCTCGGCAGTGGAGCCCACCAGCATTTTCTCCAGGCCGGTACGGCCGTGGGTGCCCATCACGATCAGGTCGGCGTTGACCTTGCGGGCGTTGTTGATCACTTCCTCGTGGGCGACGCCGATGACGATGTCGCTGGTCGTGTCCAGGTCGGCAAAGTTGGCGTCGCAGAAGCGGTGCATGTCCTCCACGGCGTGGCGTTCCACCTCGCGCACCAGGGTGTCGACCACCTCCGCGGGCAGGCGGCGGCGCTGCTTGTCCACCAGTTCGGTGATCACGTGCAGCACGTGCAGGCGGGCGCCGGCCAGCTTGGCCAGGGTGCGCGCCAGGTCGCAGGCGCGCGCCGAGCCTTCGGAAAAATCCGTGGCGAACAGGATGGTCTTGATATCGGCCATTTGCTAAGTCCTCGTCGTATCGGGTCAGGCCGCGGCGGCCGCGGGGGCCTGCTTGGCGTCACGCTGCATCCACCATACCAGGGCGACGATCGCCAGACCGATGCCGTCGGTCAGGAAGGTCGGCCAGTACAGCAGGAAGGTAGCCACGCCCAGCAGGATCCATTCATGCACCTTGGTGGTACGGCGCAGGTAGCCCATCGCCAGTGCGCCGAAGGCGATGGTGCCGAGCACGGCCGAGAAGTAGGCGGTGCCGATCTCGAAAGCGCTGCCGTCGAGCAGGATCGCCGGGATGTAGGCGAACAGCAGCGGGGTGACGAACAGCATCTTGGAGAAGCGCATCGAGGTCCACCCGGTCTTCCACGGGTCGGAACCCGCGATGGCCGCGCCGGCAAAGGCCGCCAGACACACCGGCGGGGTGATGTTGGAGCTTTGGGCCAGCCAGTACACGATCATGTGACCGGCGATGATCGGCAGGCCGAGCGCACCCAGTGCCGGTACTGCGAGCACCGCCAGGATAAGGTAGGCGGCGGTCACCGGCACGCCCAGGCCGAGGATCAGCGAGGCGATGGCGATCAGACCGATGGCGATCAGCATGCTGTCACCGGCCAGCGAGATCACCAGATCGGCAAACTTCAGGCCCATGCCGGTGAGCGAGATGGTGCCCACGATGATGCCGATCACGCCCATGGTGGCGCCGATCACCAGGGTGTTCTTGGCGCCGATCTGGATGGCTTCCCAGATCTCCTTCGGTCCCATGCGGGTTTCCTTGTTCACCCAGCTCAGCGCAATGCACGACACGGTGGCCCAGAACGCGGCGTTGCCCGGCGAGCGGCCCATCATCATCAGCACGGTGATGATCACCAGCGGCAGCGAGAAGTACCAGCCGGTCTTCAGCACATGGCGCCAGTCCGGCAGGGCTTCGCCCGGCATGCCGATCAGGCCGCGCTTCTTGGCCTCGAAGTGCACCATGAAGAACACCGAGAGGAAGTAGAGCAGCGCCGGGCCGACTGCCAGCAGCATGATGTTGGCGTAGGAGAGGCCAGTCAGCTCGGCCATCAGGAAGCCGCCAGCGCCCATGATCGGGGGCAGGAAGGCGCCGCCGATGGAGGCGGCCGGCTCGATCGCGCCGGCCACGTGCGGCTTGAAGCCCGCGCGCTTCATCATAGGGATGGTGAAGGCGCCCGAGGACACGGTGTTGGCGATCGCGCTGCCCGACACCGAGCCGAACAGGGCGGAGGAGATCACCGCCACCTTGGCCGGGCCGCCCGCGGACTTGCCTGCAACGGCCAGCGGCAGGTCGATGAAGAAGCGGCCTGCGCCGGACTTCATCAGGAAGGCACCGAAGAAGATGAACAGGATCACGTAGGTGGCCAGCACGCTGGCCATGATGCCGAACACGCCGTTGGTGGTGATGAACAGCGCGGTGGCCAGGCGTTCGAAGGAGAAGCCGCGGTGCGCGATGATCTCCGGCAGGTGCGGGCCGAACAGGCCGAAGGCAAGCATCAGCAGGCCGATGATGGTCAGCGACCAGCCCAGCACGCGGCGGCAGATCTCCAGCGACAGCACGAGGCCGATGATGGAGACCAGGCGGTCGAGTTCGTTCTCGGCGCCGGCGCGGTAGTTGAGTGCCTCGAACTGGCTGATCCAGTACAGCACCATCACCGCGATACCTACGGCCATCAGCACGTCGCTGGCGGTCGGGGCGTTGTGGAAGCGGCGCGCCAGCCACTGGTCGAGCGGCAGCATCACGGCGGCGAAGGGCACGATCAGCAGCAGGGCCCAGCGCAGGTTGCCGAAGTCGTTGGCCAGCGCTTCGTCCAGACCGTCGTACTCCCAGGTCTCGCGGAAGGTGTTGATCTGGGCGTAGAACTCGGCGGGCGAATCGAACAGCAGGAAGCTGCTGACGCCCACCGAGAGCAGCATGCCGCTGAGGATGGACATGCCGCCCACCGCCACCCGGCCGCCGGCCGGATAGAGCAGGAACACCAGCACGAAGGTGATCAGCACGTAGATACCAAGGTGATACTGGGTGCCGAGCGCCTGGAAGCCCGAGCCGTAGAAGTAGAGCAGGACCATGGCTGCCGCCATGGTGGAGGTCAGCCAGAGCCAGGGACCGGCGACGCGTCGTTCGGTCTTCTGGTCCTTCTCCATCAACTCCTGGACCTTCTTGCGGTCCTCTGCACTCAGATCGTCGAGTGACTGATCGGAATCGGCCATTGCTCCTCCTGATGAAATGTCTGATGATGCCCGCGGCGCGGATCGCGCTGCGGGGTGCCGCGTCGCCCATTGCGGACGTTCCGGCGTTATTTTTCGAGATTAGGCAGTGCGCGATTCAGCGGCAATTGTGGATAGTCCCTACGACCCATGCGGCGCTGCGGCGGCGCCGCGCAAGGTCATCCATTGCGACTGCGATTGCTTCTACGCCGCGGTGGAGGTGCGCGATGCGCCCGAACTGGCCGGGCGGCCGGTGGCGGTGGGTGGGCGGCCGGGCGCGCGCGGGGTGATCGCCACCTGCAACTACGAGGCGCGCGCCTTTGGCGTGCGCTCGGCGATGTCCTCTTCGCACGCCTTGCGCCTGTGTCCGGAACTGGTCCTCCTGCCGCCGGATTTCGAGCGCTACCGGGCCGCCTCGCGGCAGATCCTGGCGATCTACCGCGACTATACGACTTTGGTTGAGCCGCTCTCGCTCGACGAGGCCTATCTCGACGTCAGCGGGGTGGAGCGCTGCCGCGGCAGCGCCACGCTGATGGCGCAGGAGATCCGTGCGCGCATCAGGGCGGAGGTGGGCATCACCGCCTCGGCGGGCATTGCGCCGAACAAGTTCATCGCCAAGGTGGCCAGCGACTGGAACAAGCCGGACGGGCAGTTCGTGGTGCGCCCCGCGGAGGTGGATGCCTTCGTCGCCGCGCTGCCGGTGGGCAAGATCTTCGGTGTCGGCAAGGTCACGGCGCAGCGCATGCATCGCCTTGGCGCGCACACCTGCGGCGATCTGCGGGCCTGGACGCAGGCCGAGCTGGTGGCCGAGTTCGGCCGCTTCGGTGCCAGCCTGCACCGCCTGTGCCGCGGGGTGGACGAGCGCCCGGTGGCGCCGGACCGGGTGCGCAAGTCGCTCTCGGTGGAGACCACCTACACCGACGATCTGCCCGATCTGGCCGCGTGTCGTGCCGCGCTGCCCGCGCTGGCCGAGGATTTCGGCCGGCGCTTCGCCCGCCTGCAGGATGCCGCCGCGGTGAACAAGGCCTTCGTCAAGGTGAAGTTTGCCGACTTCAGCCAGACCACGGTCGAGCGCGCGGCCGATGCGCCTTCGCTCGCGCTGTGGCTGAACCTGCTGGACGAGGGCCATGCGCGCCGCGCGCGTCCGGTGCGCCTGCTCGGCATCGGCGTACGTTTCGCCGAGGAGACCGACGTGGCCGGGCAGCTTGCGCTGTTCGACGAGGCGCCGGTGCCGGACGGCAGGACGGGGGCATCTGTCTGAAACCCCTCCGCGGGGTTTGACGCGCCGCGCGGATGCCAAGATACTTGGCCCGCCGCCGGCTGTACGCCGGCCTCCAATCCGCTTCGGGAATCATCCTTTGGGTCAGTTGAGCGAGTTCTTCCGCATCCTGCAGCATTCGTTCCGCAACCTGCTGCCGATCATCGTCGTGGTCGCGTTCTTCCAGCTCGCGGTGATGCGCCAGATGCCGGACGGCCTGCTGTCGATGGCCTTCGGCCTGTTGGTGGTGGTGTTCGGCGTGGCGCTGTTCCTGCAGGGGCTGGAACTGGGCATCTTCCCGATCGGCAAGAATCTTTCCAACGAATTCGCCAAGAAGGGCTCATTGCCCCTGCTGATGATCTTTGGCTTCGCCCTGGGATTCTCCGCGGTGGTGGCCGAACCCGCCCTGATCGCGGTGGCCAGCCAGGCGGAGATGATCAGCGGCGGGCGGATCGACGGTTTCACGCTGCGCATTCTGGTTGCGCTGTCGGTCGGGTTGGTGGTGGCGCTCGGCGTGGTGCGCACCATCCTCGGCCATTCCCTGCACTGGTACATGATAGGCGGGTACGTGCTGGTGGTCACGGTGACCTTCTTCGCGCCGGAGGAGATCGTCGGTCTGGCCTACGACTCGGGCGGGGTCACCACCAACATTGTCACCGTGCCGCTGATCGCTTCGCTCGGCATCGGTCTGGCGATGTCGATCCGCGGGCGCAATGCGCTGGCGCATGGCTTTGGACTGGTGGCGCTGGCGGTGATGGTGCCGATGATCTCGGTACAGCTGTACGGCATCGTGGTGTACAGCTTCGGCAGTGCGCCCGATGCCGCTCCGCTCGTCGCGGCCGCCGCTGTGGGGGCGCCGGCCGGCGAGGCGGTGAGCGCAGGTCCACTGGCCTTCTTGCTGGGCATGCTCGGCGATCTGTTGCGCATGTTCCGCGATGTGGCGCCCATCATCGGGGTGATTCTGTTCTTCCAGTACATGGTGATCCGCAAGCACATCGCGCACATCCACAAGGTGATGGGCGGCTTCGCGCTGGTCATCGTCGGTCTCTACGCCTTCGTGGTCGGACTCAAGCTGGGCCTGTTCCCCATCGGGCGCAGCATGGCCGAGCAGCTCATCGGCCTGGAGTCGGTGTTGTGGATCTATCTCTTCGCCTTCTCCATCGGTTTTGCCACCACCATGGCCGAACCGGCGCTGATCGCCATCGGTCAGAAGGCCGAGGAGGCCGGCAAGGGGCGCCTCGACGGCAACCGCATCCGCATGCTGGTGGCGATCGGCGTGGCGCTGGGCATCACCATCGGCGTGCATCGCATCATCGTCGGTGGCTCCATTCACTACTACATCATGGGCGGCTACGCGCTGGTGATCCTGCTCACCTGGCTCGCACCCAAGTACATCGTGCCGCTGGCCTTCGACCTGGGCGGGGTGACCACCTCGGAAGTCACCGTCCCGCTGGTCACCGCGCTGGGCATCGGCCTGGCCACCCACATCCCGGGGCGCAGCGTGTTGATCGACGGTTTCGGCCTGATCGCCTTCGCGTCGATCTTTCCGATCGTCACTGTCATGCTGTATGCCATCTTCGTCGAGCGGGCCGCGCAGCCCCAAGGAGAAACCTCATGAAGTTCGCAGTGCTGGTGGCCATCCTGGCCGATGATCTGGAGGAGAAGGCGCTGGAGATCGCCCGCGAGGCGGGGGCTGCCGGCGTCACCATCCTCGACGCGCGCGGCATCGGCGCGCAGGAAAAGAAGACCTTCTTCGGGCTGACCTACGAGGGCAGCCAGTCGGTGCTGGTTTTCGTGCTGGAGAAGAAGCTCTCGCTGGTCGTGCTGAAAAGTCTCACCGAGAAGCTCAATCTGCGCAACGACAGCAAGGGCGTGGTGTTCACCTTGCCGCTGGAGCACATCGCCGGCATCGACACCACGCAGATCCAGCGCTTCGAACAGCGCATCAAGGACGACATCTAGGAGAAACGGGCATGCTGCTGGTCAAGGACATCATGGTGCGCGAGGTGGTCACCATCTCGCCGTTCGCAACCATCCGCGAAGCGATGCAGGTGATGAAGCAGCGCGGGGTGAAGTCGCTGGTGGTCGACAAGCGCCACGAGCACGACGCCTTCGGCATCATCACCTACACCAACATCCTCAAGACGATCGTTGCCGAAGAGGGCGATATCGACCTGATCAACGTGTATGACATCTGCGCCAAGCCGGCGATCTCGATCTCCCGCGAGGTGGAGATCAAGCACGCCGCGCGCATGATGGTGAATCTCGGCATCCGCCGCCTGCTGGTCACCGCCACCAACGAACTGGCCGGCATCATCACCATGGACGACATCGTCGGCGCCATCCTGAATATGGCCGATGGCGAGAATGTGATCGCCTGACCTGCCGGGCACGCGGGGCGCGCAGTCCCCGCGCAGGGTGGCTCAGGCGTTCTTGCCCTTCTGCCACAGCACGTCGCCGCGCCCGCCGGCACGGTTGAGCGCGCGCCCGAGCACGAACAGCAGGTCCGAGAGGCGGTTCAGGTACTGGCGCGGGCCGTCGTTCACCGCCTCCTCCTGCGCCAGCCCCACCAGCATGCGCTCGGCACGCCGGCACACGGTGCGTGCCAGGTGGGCGAGCGCCGCGGCGCGCGTGCCGCCGGGCAGGATGAAGTCCTTGAGCGGCTCCAGGTGCTCGTTCATGCGATCCAGCTCGTTCTCCAGGCGGGTCACCTGGCGTTCGCTGATCATGCTCATGCCGGGAATGCACACTTCGCCGCCGAGGTCGAAGAGGTCGTTCTGCACGTCGGTGAGCAGCGCGCGCACCTCCTCCGGCAGGTCCTCGGTGAGCAGCAGGCCGATCACCGCGTTGAGTTCATCCACCTCGCCCAGGCTGTGAATGCGCAGGCTGTTCTTCGACACCCGGTTGCCGTTGCCCAGGCCGGTGGTGCCGGCGTCACCGGTGCGTGTGTAGATCTTGGAGAGGCGGTTTCCCATGGTGATCTCTGCTGTTGGTTGACGTGTGCGTCAATTATAGGGGAGCGCTTGCCCGCGTGGTCCCGGCGACGGTACGGGCTCATGATAGACTGGCGCATTCGCCCGCAGCCGCCGGGTGTTCCCTGCATAGCGATACGTCGACTTTATGAAATCCGCCGAAATCCGCGACAAGTTCCTCAAGTTCTTCGAGTCCAAGGGTCATCAGATCGTGGCCTCCAGTTCGCTGGTGCCGCACGACGACCCCACGCTGCTGTTCACCAACGCCGGCATGAACCAGTTCAAGGACGTCTTCCTCGGCTTCGACAAGCGTCCCTACACGCGCGCCACCACCTCGCAGAAATGCGTGCGCGCCGGCGGTAAGCACAACGACCTGGAAAACGTCGGCTACACCGCGCGCCACCACACTTTCTTCGAGATGCTGGGCAACTTCAGCTTTGGCGACTACTTCAAGCGTGACGCCATCACCTACGCCTGGGAACTGCTCACCGACGTTTTCAAGCTGCCCAAGGACAAACTGTGGGTCACCGTGTATGCCGAGGACGACGAGGCCTACGACATCTGGACCAGGGAAGTCGGCGTGCCGGCCGAGCGGGTGATCCGCATCGGCGACAACAAGGG
>JAUVWV010000209.1 GCA_030603925.1 Thauera sp.
CCTCGGCGGGCTCGGGGACGCTCGCTTCGGCGGTGAGCGCGGTCGGCGCCTCGCTGACCGTCGTCGGCGCTTGCGGGGCCGGCTTGGCCGGCACGGGCCTGGGCGGCTTCGGGCGCGCCACCGGTTCGGGCAGCGGACGGGGCGGCGGCTCCACACGGGCGGGCGGCGGCTCCACACGGGCGGGCGGCGCCTCGACCACCGGCGCGGGAATCGGCGCCTCGATCAGCGCAACCTGCAGGGCCATGCCGGGAATCACCACCGGCGACCAATCGGCGCGGGTCAGGGCATGCAGGCCGGCGACATGCGCAAGCACCACCAGGGTCAGCGACAAATGCCTTGCGCGCCGCGGCGGGCG
This sequence comes from Thauera sp., assembly GCA_030603925.1. Lineage (GTDB taxonomy): Bacteria > Pseudomonadota > Gammaproteobacteria > Burkholderiales > Rhodocyclaceae > Pseudothauera. The sequence goes on from JAUVWV010000209.1 coordinate 356, forward strand.
TACCACGGCACGGCGCGCCACCGCGGCCGGCGCGCCCACCGCACGCGCCCTGTTCACGGCACGCTGCGGGGTCGGCGGAGCGGCGGAGAGGTCGAAGGCGGACAGGGCGTGGTCGGCGGCGCTCATGGTGTGTGGTCCGGGTCAGGACGGTTCTACAGTCCGCCTGCGGGCGGCAGGATGACATGCATCAGGGAAGCCGCAACCACCAGATAGATCGCCACACGGCGAACCGCAAACGCAGCACCGGCCAGGCGCGCCGGAATTTCTCGCAGTATCGGATGAACCATGATCACCAGTCCTGTACGGGTCGTTCTGCTGGCTGGCCCGCAACAAGACCGGGCGTGGCTGGCGTGCGGCGCATCCGGCGCCACGCGGTGCGATACCGCCGGGGCGGCACGCGGCTCAAAGCGGGAGCGCAGGGCTCCGCTGGCAGGCGCCCCGCCCGGCGCGTTCACGCCGGACGAGGGAAGGCATGGATCAGGACCCACCCTCCATCTGCGACTGCAGGTAGTTTTGCAGGCCGACCTTCTCGATCAGCTCGATCTGCGTCTCAAGGTAGTCGATGTGCTCTTCGGTGTCCTCGAGAATTTCTTCGAAGATCTCGCGCGACACGTAGTCCTTACAGGACTCGCAGTACGCAATCGCCTCGACGAGTTGCGCACGCCCTTCAAGCTCGAGCTTCAGGTCGCCCTGGATGCACTCGGGAACGTTCTCGCCGATCAGCAGCTTGTTCAGGTTCTGCAGGTTGGGCAGCCCTTCGAGGAACAGCACGCGCTCGATCAGCTTGTCGGCGTGCTTCATCTCCTCGATGGATTCCTCGTACTCGTGCTTGCCGAGGCGCACCAGCCCCCAGTTCTTGTACATCCGCGCATGGAGGAAGTACTGGTTGATCGCGGTCAGCTCGATCGTAAGCTGCTTGTTGAGATACTGAATGACCTTCTTGTCGCCTTTCATCGCGCCTCCATCAGAGAGAATGCTGCCGGAAACGCCTGCGGTGCGCTGGCGGCCTGCGAGCCGATCGCCGACTTCAGGCAGGAGTGCGCGCAGCTGGCGCAACGACCGCAATCGGCGGCCACGCCAAGGTGGTCGCGCAGATCGCGCATACGCCTGACCCCCCGCTCCACGGCATCGTGGATGTGGCTTTCGGTTACCGCGTTGCACACACAGACGTACATGACAGTCTAGTCCCTGGTGGTGGTCACGACCAGTGCGGGGCACCGCACTGCACAACAGCTACTTGGTCAGAATCAGCTTGCCGGTCCGCGTGGCGCGCAGTGCGTACAGCGCGTCGCCGTGGCGGATCATCACGCAACTGCGGCCCTGCAGCAGTTCCTCGCTGGCAATCGGCAGCGCGATGCCCTGCGGCAGGTCCTGTTCGCGCGGCTCGGAGGCGGCATCCGCCGGATATCCGCATGCGCCGCATGGCAGCTGATCCATCGTTCTGTATCTTTAAGTCGAACAAGAATGATTCGCATTAAAACACCGAGAGGATCACAGGTCAAGCACCTCCCACGTCGAATCCTTTCCCGCAGGAAGCATGCCCGCCACGCGGCGCCTGCTGCGGCGCACGGCCCAGCCCGGCCACTGCAGGTGTTCCAGCGCCTCGGGCGATCCGCCGCAGCGGCCCGGATACATGGCCGGGACTCGTCGGGAATGCGACAATCGTATCGTTCTGTATCCCACCGCACAGGAGCCGGCATGTCCGACAGCTACGTCATCGCCCCACCCGCACAGCCGGCCGTTCCGGTCGCCGGTGGAGGTCTCTTCCCGGTCCGACGGATCTACTGCGTGGCGCGCAACTACGCCGCCCACGCACGCGAGATGGGCGCCGACCCGACGCGCGAGGCGCCCTTCTTCTTCACCAAGCCGGCCGACGCGCTGCTCCCGGTGCGCAGCGGGCAGGTCGGGCGCTTTCCCTACCCGCCGGCCACGCAGGACGTGCACCACGAACTCGAACTGGTGGTGGCGCTCGGCGCCGGCGGGGCCGATCTGACGCCCGAGCAGGCGGCTGCATGCATCTGGGGCTACGCGGTGGGGCTGGACATGACGCGGCGCGACCTGCAGGCCGAGGCGAAGGCCAAGGGGCGGCCGTGGGACATCGGCAAGGCCTTCGACGCGGCGGCGCCGATCTCGGAGATCGTCCCCGCCGGCGGCCGCGTACTGAGCGCCGGCGAGGTGGTCCTGCAGGTCAACGGTGCGCAGCGCCAGCGTGGCGACCTGGCCGACATGATCTGGTCGATTCCGGAGGTGATCGCGTACTTCTCGCGTTACTACCGCCTGATGCCGGGCGACCTGATCTTCACCGGCACGCCGGAAGGCGTGGGTCCGGTGGTACCGGGCGATCGCCTGGACGGCCGCATCGCGGGGGTGGGTACGCTGGCGCTCGAGGTGAGCGGGGGCTGAACGGCGCGTTCAGCGGGCCGGCGGCGCACCGTCGAGGCGCAGACGCACGCCGTGCACGCGGGCGCCCTGCAGCACCAGGGTGCCGATGTCGAGCTGGCCGCTCACCGGCCAGGCCGCCCAGTCCGGCAGGTCGCCGCCCCCGGACGGCGGCGCGGCAGCCTGCCAGGCATCGGCATCGAAGTACGCCAGGGAGAGAGCGACCTCGAGCGGCGGTGCCGCCTCCGCCGACCAGCGCCAGCGTCCGCTCAGGTCGGCGCCCTGCAACTGGCCGCGCACGCTGCCTTCCAGCTGCTGCGCGGCGAGGCGCAGGTCGCTGTGTATGCGCGCAGCGGGGAAGCCGTGCGAGACGAGATCCAGCTCGCCGGCAGCCCGCCAGCCGCCCGCGCCCCCCTCGAGCTCGCCCAGTGCGGCGTTCAGCGTGGCCTGCAGCGCCGGTCCGTCGAGCGCCAGTGCCAGCGCCCCGCCGGCGAGCCTCAGTTCCCCCGTTGTGCCCAGGGCCAGCCGTTCGACCGCCAGGCGGCCGTCGCGCAGGCGCCAGCCTGCGCCTTCACCTTCGCTCAGTTCGCCCTCCAGGGTGCTGCGCCAGTCGTGCAGCGAGAGCCTGCCTGCGGGCACGTCGACAACGTACGCCGTCTGCAGCTCGGCCTGCAGCGTGCCCTGACGGGGCGCCTGCAAGGCCACGGTGGCCCGCGCATTGAGTTCCCCGCCCGCGTCCGCTGCCAGCGGCCCGAGCTGCAGATGGGGCACGGTGAGCTGCGCGGCCAGGCCGTGGGGCGCATCGACCAGCTCGATGCGCAGGTCTTCCAGCACCAGTTCCCGCAATTCCGGCAGGCCGGCGGCGGACACCTCCGCCGCCGGCCCGGCGCGCGGACGCAGCCAGTCGGCGGCATTCCAGCGCCCGTCGAGATCGCGCTGCAGCACCGCCCGCACGCCGGCGAGCCGCAGGGTCTGCAGGCGCAGGCGACGCGCGCGCAGGTCGTCCCAGTGCAGCGTCAGGGCGATCTGGTCGATCTTCAGCAGCGCCTCGCCCCGTTCATCGCGCAGGCTGAGCTCACGCAGCACCAGCGCCGGCTGGGGCCACACGGCCCACTCCACCTCGCGGCCCAGCGCAAGCTCGGGCAGCAGTTCCGCCTGCAGGCGCTCCACCGCAATGCGGCGCAGCCATTCGCCGCCCTGCGCCAGCACGACGAGCGCCAGGCCGAGCGCAAGCAGCAGCGCGAGGGCGCAGGCCTGCAGCAGCCTGCGCAGCCTCATCGCCGCCCTCCGGCGGGCAGGAACAGGGTGAAGGTGCTACCTTCGCCTTCCCGGCTGCGCACCTCGACCGAGCCGCCATGCCGCTCGGCCACGGTGCGCACCATCAACAGGCCGAGACCCACGCCGTCCACCGCGGCGCGCGCGTCGCCGACCCGGCTGAAGCGGCGAAACAGGCGCGGCAGTTCCTCCGGCGAGATGCCGCGGCCGAAGTCCTGCACCGAGATCGCCCAACCCCCGGCCGCCGGCGTCAGCGCCAGCACGACCTGGCCGCCCGGGGACGAGTACTTGATGGCGTTGCTCAACAGATTCACCAGCGCACGGTACAGCAGTTCGCGCTCCGCCATCACGCAGCACGGTCCGGCTTCGGCCTGCGGCGCGATGCGCGTGCGGATCGCGACCTCCTTGCCGCGCGCCAGCGCCCACACCTCGTCGGCCGCATCCATCACCAGCATCTCCAGGCCCACCTCGCGGAAGCACTGCGGGTCGAGCACCTCGGCACGCGCCAGGCGCAGCAGGTTGTCGGCCATGCCCAGGGCCTTGCGCGCATAGCCGCCGAGGCGGCGCTCGCGGCCGGCCGCGCCCTCGGCGGCGTCGGCGGGCGACTCGAGCAGGGTCAGGATGGAACTCAGCGGCGAGCGCAGATCGTGCGAGAGGAAGTACATCATGTCCTCGCGGCTGCGTTGCGCGGCGCGGATGGGGCCGATGTCGGCGAGTCCGAACACCGCACCGAGCGGGGCACCGTGCTCGTCGGCCAGCCCGCTGACGCTCACCAGCAGCGCCTGCCCGTCGGGCAGCTCGGCCTCCAGCGCCAGCGTGGCGGCGCCGGGCGGCGGCACCGGCAGGCCCCCGGCTTCCGCTTGCCCGGCGGGCCAGGGCAATCCCGCGAGCAGCTGGCGCTGCGCGTCCGGGTGGTCCGATCCGAGCAGGTCGCCGGCGCGCCGGTTGGCCAGGCGGATGCGGCCGTCCGGGTCCACCACCAGCGCCCCGACCGGCAGCGCATCCAGCGTATCCGCGACGAAGCGCTGCAGCGCCCGCTCGCGCCGCGCGGCGTCGCGCACCACGGCGATGCGTGCACGGAAGGGATCGAGCGTATCGCCCACCGCCCTCACCGAGCCCCCCAGACCGAAGGGGCCGCCCGGCGCCCGCAGGGTGGCCAGTTCGGCATCCAGATAGCGCTGCGCGGCCTCCAGGCGGCGCCAGCTCCACAGCGGATAGGCCAGCAGGCAGCCGGCCAGCGCGCCGGCCGGCGGCAGCCAAAGCTGCCACAGGGCGAGCAGCACCCAGCAGCCGGCGAGGATGGCGAGCACGCAGCCGAAGCCGGCCACCAGGGTGTAGCGCGGCCCGGCACGCAGCATCAGCAGCAGCAGCGCCACCACCACCGTCATCGCAAGCAGGGCGGTGTACGCCCGCTCCAGCTGATGCACCGCGAGGCCGTGATGCAGGGCGTTGAAGATGGTGGCGTGCACCTCCACGCCGGGCATCGGCCGCGCATGGCCGGAGGTGGGCGTGGGCACGATGTCGCCCATGCCCACCGCGGTGGCGCCGACGAACACCACGGCATCGCGCAGACTGCCGTCGGGCAGTGCGCCGCGCAGCACGTCGACGTAGGACAGGTAGCGGAAGCTGCCCGGCGGGCCAATGAAGGGAATGTGGAACCAGCCGGCACGCCGCCAGCCCGCGCCGTCCTGCTGCGCGGGCGGCGGCTCGCCATGGCGGCGCGCCTGCCCGGGGGCGTGCAGGGTCAGTGCAGCGAGTGCAAGCTGGGGATGGCGCGCACTGCCCATGCCCTCCCACAGGTAGGCGCTGCGCGCGATACCGTCGGGATCGAGCTCGATGTGGATGTGGCCCAGCGCAGCCGCGGCGGCCGCGAAGGGCGCCGCCGGCAGCGCCTCGCCGGCGCTCGCGGCGGCGCGCGTACCGTGGGTGACCGGCAGCACCACGCGGCCATGCGCGGCGATCGCGCGGGCCAGCGCGGCATCGCCGGCGGGGTGGTCGGGATCCGGCTCGGCGAGGATGATGTCGAGCGCCACCACGTCCGCACCGGCCCGCGCCAGGCGTTCGAGCAGGGCCGCATGCACAGCGCGCGGCCACGGCCAGCGGCCGATCTCCGCG
>JAUVWV010000211.1 GCA_030603925.1 Thauera sp.
CACGCGCTGCCCTTCTGCGCCACCGACTGGCACGCGCGCGCGCGCCGCGCCGTGCAGGCGGTGGGCGCCGAACTGCGCGGCGCACTGCCCGCCGGGCAGGACTGGGCCGGCGTGCCGCTGGTCTTCGCCTCCTCCTCGCTGCAGGTCGGCGCGCTGGAAGCCGCGGCGCGCGCCAGCGGCCAGGTGAACATCCCGCACGACGCCGCGCTGTTCGCCGCCGAAGCGGGCGCCTGGCTGGGCTTGCACGACACCCCGCGGGTGTTCTCCACCACCTGCACGTCGAGCTTCGCCGCGCTGGAAGCCGCCGCCGGGCTGATCGCCACCGGTCGCCTGGAGCGCGCCCTGGTGCTGGGCCTGGAGCTGGCCAACGACATCACGCTGGCCGGCTTCGCCGCGCTCGGCCTGCTGGCCGAAGGCAGCGAAGACGCGCCGCGCGGCGGCCTGGTGCTGGGCGAGGCGGTGGCCGGCGTACTGCTGGAGGCGGGCGAGGCACCGGGCTGGCAAATCGCCGGCTGCCGCCTCGGCCTGGACGGCCACTCGCCCACCGGTCCGGCACCGGATGGCCAGCGCATCGCCCGCACCCTGAGCGCCGCGCTCGCCGATGCCGGCCTCGCACCGGCCGACATCGATCTGCTCAAGCCGCACTGTGGCGGACTGGCCGCCACCGACGAACCCGAGGCGCGCGCGCTGGAGTGCCTGTTCGGCGCCGCCCTGCCGCCACGCATTCCGCTCAAGGCCCACCTCGGCCACACCCTGGGCGCCAGCGGGCTGGCCGAACTGAGCGCCCTGCTGGCCGCCTTCGACAGCGGCGCGCCCATGCCCTACGCACGGCCGCGCAACCTGCTGCTCAACCTGATCGGCTTCGGCGGCAGCATCGCCGCCCTGGTGCTAGCACAGCGCGAGGCGGCGGCATGAACGAGGCCCTGCAAGCACCGCACGGCACGCGCATCCTCGCCGACATCGCGCTGGTGCTGGACAGCGCCGCGCTGCGCCAGCAGGTGCGCGCCGCCCTGCGCGCGCCGCTGCGCCGCGCCGGCGCGCAGGTGGAGTTATGCGTCGCCGGCGCCCATGCCTGCATGGCCGCACTGCCCGCCGGCAGCGCCCCGGCGGAGCAGGTCGGCGTGCTGTGGAACTCACGCGCCGGCGGCCGCTTCGCCACCGCCCAGGTGTTGGAAGAACTGTGCCTGCGCGGCGAGGACGTGCTGCCCTTCGACTTTCTCGCCACCCAGCCCGCCCTGGCCGCCATTGCGCTGCAGCAGGCCATTCCCGCCCTCGAATCGGCCCTCTACCAGCCCTGGACCGGCGACGAGGCGCTGCGCTGGCCGCGCCTGCTGGAGCTCGCCGCGAGCGACCTGCAGCGCCGGCGCCACCTGCTGATGCTGTGCGGCACCGTGGAACCGGGCGAAACCCTGCACCGCTGCCGCTGGATCGCCCGGGCGCCGGAGACCCCGTCGGCGGCTTGGGCCGCTTTGCGACCGGGGATGTACGCACCGCAGCATCGCGGCCAAGGCCGCTCCTACGGCAGGTTCAGGCGATGCGCTCATCCAGCGTCGGCGCCCCCTGCCTACAATGCAGCATGGACACGCTCGCCTCCCTGCCGGCCACCGCCTTGCGCCACTGGTGTTTCAGCCTTGATCGCGACACCCGCTCCGCGGTCCTGCCCGACGGCTGCCGCGACCTCATCGTCGTGCATGCGCCCGGCGGCCCGCCGCGCTGGTTCATCTCGCCGCTGGCCGACGGCATGCTGCAGGTGCCGGGCCGCGCCGGACAGCACTTTGCCGGCCTGCGCTTCCACCCCGCCGCGCGCATCGACGAGGCGGCGCTGCTCGATGCCGCCCGCCGGCTGGACGCCGACGATCCGCTGGAACTCGGCGCACGCATCGAGGAACACGTGCGCGTGGACCACCGCCTGGCCGAGGCGCTGCAGGCGCTGGCGTCGAGTGCGGGCGTCGCCCCCGCCAGCCGCGCGCTCGGGGTGAGCGAACGCAGCCTGGAGCGCCTGCTGCTGCAGGCCACCGCGCGCCCCCCGCGCTACTGGAAGAACCTCGCCCGCGCACGCCGTGCCGCCGCCGCACTGGCCGGCACGACATCGCTGGCCGAGGTCGCCGCCGAGCACGGCTATGCCGACCAGGCCCACATGAGCCGCGACTTCCGCCGCTGGTTCGGCTGCCCGCCGGCGCGCTTCCGCGCCGACCGGGCGCTGCTGGCGCTGGCCGCCGAGCCGGGCTACGCCTGAGCCACCGGCGTACACAGCTCCACCAGGAAACCGTCGGGGTCGGACACATAGGCCACCGTCTGCCCCCAGGGCATCTGCGCGGGTGCCTGCACCAGCACCGCCCCGGCGGCCACGGCGCGCTCGACCGCCGCACCCACCTCCTCGGTGACGAAGGCGATCTCGCAGCACGGCGCATGCGGATCGGGCGTCGATGGATTCTTGCCGAGTTCGCGCATCAGCCGGCGCGAGGAAAAGGCCAGCGCGGTGGCGCCGGTTTCCAGCTCACCGAAGTCGCCGCTCTCGTGCAGGAAACGGCGCGCCAGGCCGAAGGCCGCTTCGTAGAAGGCGAGGGTGCGCGGCACGTCCGCGACATAGAGGATGGTGTAGCCGAGTTTCATGGCGAGGCTCCGGATCGGTTCGATGACGACCATCAGCCTACCCCCGGCGCGCCGCGCCGTCTTGAACGAATCCGACACGCCGCCGGCCGCCACCGCTTGACCGCCATCAATGCCCCGCCGGGCGGGCGGTATACCCTGCGGGACTCGATCCGCCACCGCCGGCCCGCCCATGGCCAAGAAGTTCCCCCTCCACCCCCGCCACCCCGAGCGCATCTGCTGGGGCTGCGACAAGTACTGCCCCGCCGACTCGCTCGGCTGCGGCAACGGCTCCGGGCGCACCCAGCACCCGGCCGAACTGCTGGGCGAGGACTGGTACACCTACGGCGACTGGGGGCTGGAGGTCAAGGACGAGAAACCGAAGACGGACGATGAGCCGTCCTGACCAGCCCCCGAGAGGACTCCCCATGACCCTGCCCGCCTTCTTCGCGCGCGTTCCCCGCCTGCGCCTGCACGACCCCCTGGCCGAATTCCTCGGCGCCGCCGAGCACGGCATCCTCGACTACGGCTATGAAGACGCGGTGAAGCTCGCCGGCCACTCCTGCCCCACCGTGGCCGCCGCCTACGCGCTGGGCTGCCAGGCGCTCACCGCGCTCTACCCGGACGAACTGCCCGAACGCGGCGGCGTGCGCATCGACTTCGCCCAGCCGCTGGAAGAAGGCGTCACCGGCGTCACCGCCGCCGTGCTCAGCCTGCTCAGCGGTGCCGCCCAGGCCGGCGGCTTCAAGGGTCTGGCCGGCCGCTTCGTGCGCCGCGAGCTGCAGCACTTCGCGCAGGAACAGCCCCTCGCGCTGCGCTTCACCCGGCTGGACAGCGGCGCCGCGGTAGACGCCCAGGCCGATCTCTCATCGGTGCCGCCGGCCGCCGAAATGCCGGCGCTGATGGAGCGTTGCATGCGCGGCGAAGCCGATGCCGCCGAGCAACGCCTGTTCGGCCAGCTCTGGCAGCAGCGCGTCGAACGCATCCTGCTGGAACACTGGGGCGACGCCCGGGTATTCCGGGTTGCGCAGCTGGCCGGCTGAGGCAGCCACCCCTGCAGCGGCGGCTGCCCTGTCACGCGGCCGGATCACGGGATAAGACCGTAGCCCGCCGCATCCGTCGCCTGATGGCCGTCGCCCGACGCGCAACCCGGCTCCCCGCCGGGCAAGGAGTGGATTTCCACCACCCCCACACGCGCGCCGTGCAGTCGCTCCACCGCGGCCAACAGAGGCCTGGCGGACGCCGCGCCGCAGGTTTCAAGCCGTACCGCGGCATGCGCATCGGCGGGCAGCGCCGCCTCCAGCGCAAGCGCATCGCCCATACGCTGACCATCAACCGCGTAATGATCCGGGAACACCTTGACCCGTACGCTGCTGACCGCGGCGACCTCTTCGGCCGGCGCCTGCAACGGCAGGCCACACGCCAGCGCAAGGGCGAGCGCCCCAAGAACTGTGCGGGCCTGGATTGAACGCTTGGTTTTCATGATCGCCTCCTCCGGCTTCACCGCGGTCCGTTCTCCGTGAACCCCGCGCGTGATCTCTTGACGGAAAAAATTGTCCACCGAGCCACAGGCAGCGCTCAAACGATCAAATATCAACGCTCGGATGCGTTCAGGGAATGCATGGCATGGACCGGAACCCCAGGATTTCGCTGCATCTGGTACGCGGCTTCTGGGCGGCCGCACGCCACCTGAGCTTCACCCAGGCTGCAGCCGAACTGTTCGTCACCCAGTCGGCGATCAGCCGCGAGGTCAAGAAACTGGAGGAACAGCTTGGCCAGCCGCTGTTCCACCGGGTCAACCGCAGCCTGCGCCTGACCCCGGCGGGCGAAGAGTTGTTCCACGCGGTAGACGAAGCGCTCGCACTGATCGATGCCGCCACCGCACGCCTGGCCGGGCCGCAGGGCGGCGTGGCCGTGACCACCACCATCCCTCTCGCCTCGCTTTGGCTGGTTCCCCGCCTGCCGCGCTTCACCCGGCGCCACCCGGATATCGACGTGCAGATTGCCGCCAGTAACGATGTACTCGACTTGCCTCAGTCGCGCATCGACATCGCCATCCGGCATGTGCGCAGCGGCCACGAACCGGCGCATGGCAACCGGCTGATGGGATACAGCATCTTCCCGGTCTGTGCCCCGGCCTTGCTGAACGACCAGGCACGTCCGCTGCGCACCCTTGCCGATCTGGCTCAGCATGCCTTGCTGGAGTTCGAGACCACGGTCAACGGACGCCCCTGGTACGACTGGGAGGAGTGGTTCCGCGCCGTAAAGGCGCCGCGCTTCCGCCCCGCCCAACGGCAACGCTTCTCGCACTATGATCAGGTGGTGGAGGCCGCGCTCGCAGGCTGCGGCGTGGCCATCGGCAAGCGTCCGCATCTGGACGCCAGGCTGCGGGAGGGCGCCTTGTGCGCCCCCTTCGGCAGCACCGGCGTGGCCGAGTTGGGCAGCTTCTACCTGCAGGTCTCCGACACCGCGCGCGACAACCCGGCGGTGAAGGCATTCATCGGCTGGCTGCGCCGCGAGGCACGCCGCGACACCCGCCCCACACCGGCCGCGCACCGGAGATGAGATGGATGATCACCTAGACCTCCCGCTGCGGCACGGCGGCTGCCAGTGCGGTGCCGTGAGTTACACGCTGAACGGCGCCACGCTGAAGGTGATCGTCTGCCACTGCCGCGAATGCCGCAAGCAGTCCGCCTCGGCCTTTGGCGTGTCGGTATTCGTGGCCAGCACGGCGCTGCGTGTCACACGGGGCAGCCCGCACTTCTGGTCGCGCCCCACCGACAGCGGCACCACCCTCGCCTGCGCATTCTGTCCGAACTGCGGCTCGCGCCTCTGGCACCAGCGCACCTGCACGCCGGAGGTGCTCAGCATCAAGGGCGGATCGCTGGACGACCCGGTCGACCTGCGCAGCGCCATCCACATCTGGACCGCACACAAACTGCGCGGCGTCCTCATCCCTCCAGGCGCCTTGCACTACCCCGGCAATCCGCCGGAAGAGGTCTTCCGCATCCTCCCGGCAAACTGATCCGCCCGCCCGCAGGAGCGGCCTTGGCCGCGATGCGGCGGTTCGGGGTGGTAAGCAGCGCAGCATCGCGGCCAAGGCCGCTCCTACGGGTTCCGCTCGGGGCCTAGAAGGCGCTTTCGGCCAGGTTGTGCTGCTCGGCCACCGCGCGCAGGGTGTGGCCGCCGGGCTTGCCTTCGTAGCTGCAGCACACGTCCACCGCGCTGCAGCCGCCCAGCAACGGGCATGCGGCGAACAGTTCGGTCACCCAATCGACAAAGGCGCGCACCTTGGGCGACAGGTGGCGGTTGGCGGGATACACCGCCGACATCGGCATCGGCGCCGGGCTCCATTGCGGCAGCACCTCGCGCAAGGCCCCG
>JAUVWV010000162.1 GCA_030603925.1 Thauera sp.
CAGCGGCGACCTCCAGCTGGCGCTCAAGGTTGTGGCCGTCGGCGGCTTGGAGGATGGCTTCGAGTTTGGCCTGCTCGGCGGCCAGGGCGTCGAAGTCGGCGTCCGGTTCGGCGTAGGCGGCGTAGATTTCTTCCAGCTTCTGGCGCGCCTCGACGATCTCGCCGAGGCCGGATTCGACCTCTTCCTTCACCGTCTTGGCGGCATCGAGTTGCGGCTCCTGCGCGAGGTAGCCGATGCGCACGCCGGGTTGCCATTGCACTTCGCCGTCATATTCCTTGTCGGCGCCGGCCATGATGCGCAGCACGGTGGACTTGCCCGAGCCGTTGAGGCCGAGCAGGCCGATCTTGGCGCCGGGGAAGAAGGAGAGGGAGATGTCCTTGATGATCTGGCGCTTGGGCGGAACGACCTTGTTCACGCGCAGCATCGACATGACGTACTGGGCCATAGTGGGCAATCCGGGGCTTGAGACGAAAGGCGGGAGGATACCATCGCTGCCGGGCGGGCCGGGAGTGCGGGCCATCCGGTTGCGCCGGACCGGGGGGTAGGCGGGACGGAGGCCGGGGCTACATCCGCAGCCCTAGCGCGAGCTGCGCGGCGAACTCGTCCGCCGGTACCGGGCGGCCGAAGAGATAGCCCTGGAACTGGTCGCAGCGGTGGCGTGCGAGGAAGTCGCGCTGGTACTCGGTTTCCACCCCTTCGGCGACCACCTGCTGGCCCAGGCTGTGGGCCAGCGCGATGACCGCCGCGGCGATCTTGCCGTCGGCGCCGTCGCTGCGGATGTCGTTGACGAAGCTGCGGTCGATCTTCAGTACATCCACGTTGAACAGCTTCAGATAGGCCAGCGAGGAGTAGCCGGTGCCAAAGTCGTCGATCGACAGCTTCACGCCCAGCGCGCGCAGGCGGGCCAGCACCTCGATGGTGCGCTCGACGTCGCGCATCAGCATGGTTTCGGTGAGTTCGAGTTCCAGCAGTTCGGGCGGCAGGCCGGTTTCGGCCAGGGTGTTGCGCACCAGGGCGACGATGTCCTGATGGGCAAACTGCTGGGCCGACAGGTTGACCGCCACGCTCACCGGCTCGTGGCCGGCATCGAGCCACGCGCGCAACTGGCGGCAGGCGCGGCGCAGCACCCATTCGCCGATCGGTACGATGAGGCCCGACTCTTCTGCCGCGGGCACGAAGCGCCCCGGGCCGAGCAGGCCGAGTTCGGGGTGCTGCCAGCGCAGCAACGCTTCCGCACCGCTGATGCGACCGCTTTCCGCGCCGACCTTGGGCTGGAAGTGCAGCAGCAGCTCGTTGCGGTCGAGCGCGCCGCGCAACTGGTTTTCCAGCAGCAGCTCGCCCAGCGAGGCGGTGTTGAGATCGCTCGAATAGAACTGGAAGGCATTGCGCCCGTCGGCCTTGGCGCCGTACATCGCGGCGTCGGCATTGCGCAGCAGCACCGAGGCGTTGCGGCCGTCCTCCGGGTACACGGCGATGCCGATGCTGGCAGTGACGGTCAGCTCGTGCGCGCCGAGGCGGTAGGGGCGGCCGAGCACTTCGAGCAGCTTGCGCGCAACCACGGTGGCGTCCTGCGCGTGTTCGAGTTCGGGCAGCACGATGACGAACTCGTCGCCGCCCTGGCGCGCCACGGTATCGGTGTCGCGCACCACCTCCTGGCAGCGCCGCGCGACCTGGCTGAGCAGCCCGACGCCGACGTCGTGGCCGAGGGTGTCGTTGATCAGCTTGAAGCGGTCCAGGTCGATGAACAGCACGGCAGCGTGCCGGCGGCTGCGGCGCGACTGCAGGATGGCCTGGTCGAGGCGGTCCTGCAGCAGCATGCGGTTGGGCAGGTTGGTCAGCGCGTCGTGGTGGGCGAGGTGATGGATGCGCGCTTCGGCCGCCTTGCGCTCGGTGATGTCGGAGAAAATGCCGATGTAGTGGCTGGGCGTGCCGCTGTCGTTGCCGTCGCCGTCGCGCACCGCGGTGATCGACAGCCATTCCGGGAACACCTCGCCATTGCGCCGGCGGTTCCAGATCTCGCCCTGCCACTGTCCTTCGCGCGCCAGGGTGGCCCACATCTCGCGGTAGAAGCTCTCGTCCTGGCGGCCGGAGCCGAGCACTGCGGGGGTGCGCCCGGCAATCTCTTCCAGGCTGTAGCCGGTGATCCCGGTGAACGCCGGGTTGACCGCCACGATGCGGGCCTCACCGTCGGTGATCGTCATGCCCTCCGTGGCGTTGGTGAACACCGTGGCGTAGAGCTTCAGGTCGTCGCGCGTGCGGTGCAGGGTTTCGATGCGTTCCTGCAGGGCGCTGTTGGCCTGTGCGAGCTCGCGCGAGGCGCGTCCGAGACGCAGCATGGCCAGGGCGAGATAGCCGGCCAGGGCGAGGGCCAGCACGTAGAGCACCGCGCGGTAGTTGTGCGCGTGGCGTGCCGCGCGTTCGTAGCCCAGCGCGTAGGTCAGGTCGAGTTCCTCGCCGAGTGCGGCGGTGGGCTTGGCGAGGATTTCGCGGGTGAGCGAATCGAGCACGGGCTTGCGTTCCAGGATGATGCGCCCGTGCAGCAGCACGTTGTGCAGCCGCGCATGGGCCTCGCCGTGCAGCAGGGCTGCGCGCTCTTCGAGCTGCAGCAGGCGTGCCGCGAGCTGTTCGCCCAGACTCCGGTCGCCGCTGTGCGCGTGGGTCATGACGCCGCGCACGAAGATGCCGACCGGCCGGGTGTGGGCGATCGGCGCCTGCGGGTCGTCGATGAGCAGGTCGGTGGCCTGCGGCAGGAAGGCGAGGGAGTTGCGCAGCACCGAGTTCTCGCGCTTGAACAGGTCGATCCGCCGGTTCTTGAAGGTCTGCGTTTCGCGCAGTTCGGCCACCTTCTGCAGCACCTTCGCGCGGTCGCTCTCGGTGAGGAAGGCGGGAACCCGTTGCAGCCCGTCGAGCAGCCCGTCGAGGGTGCCCTGGGTGGCCACGATGGTGTCGAAGTCGGTCTGCAGGCCGAGCCGGCTGGCGAGTATGGCGGCGTTCAGTTCCGCATCGGCCTGGCGCAGCAGGCGCATCTCGCGGCTGTAGTCCTGATGGGCGCGGCTGTCGATGGCATCGGCCTGCAGGAACAGCCAGCTCAGCACGCTGGCGGCCGCCAGGATCGCCACCAGGGTCCAGGCGAAGCGGATGCGGGTCACGCCCAGGATGGAGCGTTGCGGCGTGCGCGCATCGGCCGCCGCGGCGGACAGGGCGTTCATCGCAGCATCTCGCCGCGGTAGGTGCCGGTGAGGGTGTGGAGGAAGGCCACGATCAGCCGGCGGTCCTCGTCGGAGATGCTGCGCCCGAGCTGGTAGCGCGCCATGATGTCGACGGCTTCGTCGAGGGTGTGCACGCTGGCATCGTGGAAGTAGGGGGCGGTGAGCGCCACGTTGCGCAGGCCCGGCACCTTGAAGACGTGGCGGTCTTCCTCTGCGCCGGTGACGTTGTAGCGCCCGAGGTCGCTCTCGGTGAGCGTGCCGCGGTCGGCGAAGTAGTCGCCCATCACGCCGAAGCGCTGGAACAGGTTGCCGCCCACATTGACGCCCTGGTGGCAGCTTGCGCAGCCGAGGTTCTTGAAGCGGGCGTAGCCTTCGCGCTCGTCCGCGCTGAGGATGCCGGTCTCGCCCCTGAGATAGCGGTCGAAGCGCGAGTCGGGGGTGATCAGCGTGCGTTCGAAGCTGGCGATCGCATCGCTGATGGTCTCCGGCGTGATGCCTTGCGGGTAGAGCCGGGCGAACGTGCTGCGGTAGTCCTCATGCGCGTCGAGGCGTTCGATCAGTGCGGCCCAGCTGGAATCCATCTCGACGGGGTTGTGCAGCGGGCCGGCCACCTGCTCTTCGAGGGTGGCTGCGCGCCCGTCCCAGAACTGCGCAAGGTTGAAGCGGGTGTTGAACACGGTCGGGGTGTTGATCAGGCCCGCGGCGCCGCCCACGCCGGGCGAACGCGGCAAGCCGTCGGCGCCGCCGCGCTCCAGCGGATGACAGCTCGCACAGGAGATGCTGCCGTCGCGCGACAGCAGCCGTTCGTGAAACAGCCGTTCGCCCAGGGCTGCGCGTTCGGCGTCGACGCCGGCGAGGCCGCGCGGCAGCGGCGAGATCGGTTCGTCGCGGCGCACCGCATCGGCAATCGCCGGGCTGCGGGCGAGCGGAATCGCGGCAGGCGGCGCCTCGCGCCAGGTGAGGAAGACCAGTGCCGCAGCAAAGGCGGACAACAGGGCGACGATGGCGAGGGGGAGGGTACGGGGGGTCACCGCTGCATCTTATCCTTGGTGCGCGCCCGATTTTTGAGGCGCATCAAAGAAAGCGGCGATGCAAACGGGCAGGGCTGCGGATTCTACGCGCCGGGCGGGTGTGCGCCCGGCGCCGGGTGCCCGGAGTGGGGAATCTACTTCTCCACGAAGGCGTGCTCGATGACGTAGTCGCCGGCTTGCCCGATGTGCCGCGAGATCCTGAAGCCGCGCGCGTCGAGCAGGCCGCGCAGGTCCTTCAGCATGGCCGGGCCGCCGCAGATCATCGCGCGGTCGTGTGCCGGGTCGAGCGCCGGCAGGCCGAGGTCGGCGGTCAGCTGCCCGCTGTCGAGCAGGGTGGTGAGCCGTCCGCGTGTATGGAAGGGTTCGCGGGTCACGCTCGGGTAGTAGAGCAGCTTTTCGCGCACCGCTTCGCCGAAGTATTCGTTGCGCGGCAGCTCGCGGGTGATGAAGTCGGCGTAGGCGAGTTCGGACGCGTAGCGCACGCCGTGGGTAAGGATCACCCGGTCGAAGCGCTCGTAGGTCTCCGGATCCTGGATCACGCTGAGGAAGGGCGCCAGCCCGGTGCCGGTCGACAGCAGATAGAGGTTGCGCCCGGGGAGCAGGTCGTCGAGCAGCAGCGTGCCGGTGGGCTTGCGCCCGACCACGATGGGGTCGCCCGGACGCAGGTGCTGCAGGCGCGAGGTGAGCGGACCGTCGGGCACCTTGATGCTGAAGAATTCCAGGTGTTCCTCGTAGTTCGGGCTGGCGATGCTGTAGGCGCGGGTCAAGGGGCGGCCCTCGGTTTCCAGGCCGATCATCAGGAACTGGCCGTTGGCGAAACGCAGGCCGGGGTCGCGGGTGGTGCGGAAGCTGAACAGCGTGTCGTTCCAGTGATGCACGCTGATCACGCGTTCGGTGCCGAGTTTGCTCATGAGGGGGCTCCGTGCGGGAATCCGGGCTGTTGGGATGCGCTCGATTCTAGGTGTGCGCGCATATCTGTTTGATGGATAATTCAGCTATTCGATATCGGTCTGGTCGATATGAGATTCACCCTCCGGCAGCTCGAGGTCTTCGTGGCGATCGCGCGCGGCGAGAACGTCTCGCGCGCGGCTGAGGCGCTGGCGCTGTCGCAGTCGGCCACCAGCGCGGCGCTGGCCGAACTCGAACACCAGTTCGACTGCCCGTTGTTCGATCGCGTAGGCAAGCGCCTGCGCCTCAATGAACGGGGCAGCGCCTTGCTGCCGCGCGCGGTGGAGTTGCTCGACCGCGCGCTGGAAGTGGAAGCGCTGCTGCGCGACGACCAGACGCCCGGGAAGCTGCGGGTGGGCGCGACGCTGACCATCGGCAACTATCTCGCCCCGCTGATCATGGCCGACTATCTGCAGCGCCATCCGGCCGGGCAGGTGGCCCTGACGGTGCACAACACCGCCACCATCGTGGCCCAGGTACAGCGCTACGAGATCGACCTCGGGCTGATCGAGGGGCGCGCGGACGATACGGAGATCGAGGTCGAGCCCTGGGTGGAGGACGAGCTGGTGGTGTTCTGCGCCCCGGAGCATGCGCTGGCCGGGCGCGGCACGGTGTCGGTCGAAGAACTGACACATGAGTGGTGGATCCTGCGCGAGCGCGGTTCGGGCACGCGCGAAACCCTGGAGCAGGCCTTGCGCCATCTTCAGGGCGGGCTGCAGCGGCGCCTCGAACTGGAGCATACCGAGGCCGTGAAGCGTGCGGTGGAAAGCGGCCTGGGTATCGGCTGCATCTCGCGCCTGGCACTGCGCGATGCCTTCCGCCGCGGCAGCCTGGTGCCGCTGGAAGTGCCGGAGCTCGATCTGGCGCGCCGCTTCCAGTTCGTCTGGCATCGCGGCAAGTACCACACGGCGGCGATCCGCGCTTTTCTCGCGGCTTGCCGGCGGATGACCGCAGGGGTGCGGCGCAGTCACGAGATTGCCTTGCCGCCGGTGAAATAGGACAGGGAGTACAGGCGCTTGCGCATCATCAATCTGGCGATCGCGGTCGCATTGTTCATTGGCCTCGAATACTGGCTGGGTGGTCTGCTGGGCGCGCCCGGCGCCGGATTGGCGCTGCTCGCCACGATCGCCTGGCTGTGGATCAGCGAGGCGCTGCATGTCAGCGTCACCGCGCTGCTGGTGCCGCTGCTCGCCACCTTGTTGGGCATCTTCAGCTTCGATGAGGCGCTGCGCCAGTTTGCCGATCCGATCATCTTCCTGTTCCTCGGCGGCTTTGCGCTGGCTGCCGGGCTGCAGCGCCAGGGGCTGGACCAGTGGGTGGCGGCCTGGGTGATCCGCAGAGCCGGCGACCGGCTGGACCGCGCCGCACGCTGGCTGTTCTGGCTTACCGCCGCGCTGTCGATGTGGATCAGCAACACCGCCACCGCGGCGATGATGCTGCCGCTGGCGCTGGGCCTGCTCTCGCCGCTGGACTTCGAGCGCAACCGGCGCACCTGGGCCTATGTACTGCTGGGGGTGGCGTTTTCCGCCAATATCGGCGGCATCGGAACCCTGGTGGGCAGCCCGCCGAACGCCATCGCCGCCTCCAACGTCGGCCTGAGCTTTGCGCAGTGGATGGCCTGGGGCCTGCCGCTGGTGCTGGTGCTGATGCCGCTGATGGAAATCGCGCTGCGTCTCACTCTGCGCCCCACGCTGGACGTCGAGGTGTGTCCGCCCGACGTGGCGGTGAGCTGGAACGGCGCGCATCTGGCGATGGGCGGAGTGTTCCTGCTGACCGTGCTGCTGTGGGTGTTCGGTGCGCCGCTCGGTGCCGCGATCGGCCTGACGCGTGGCTACGACGCCGCGGTGGCGCTGCTGGCACTGGTGCTGCTGCATACCTTGCGCCTGGCGAGCTGGAAGGACATCGAGCGCAGCGCCGACTGGGGCGTGCTGCTGCTGTTCGGCGGTGGTCTCACCCTCAGCCGCGCGCTCGGCGACAGCGGCGCCGGCGAATGGCTGGCCCTGCAGCTGGGCGATCCGATGGCCGCACTGCCGGTGCTGCTCAGTCTGTCGCTGATGGTGCTGTTCGCCATGGCGCTGACCGAATTCACCAGCAACACGGCAAGTGCGGCGCTACTCATCCCGCTCTTCGTCGGTATGGCGCCGCAGATCGACAGTGTGCCGATCGCGGTGCTGGTGGCGGTGGCTACCTCCTGCGCCTTCCTCCTGCCGGTGGCCACGCCGCCCAACGCAATCGTGTTCGGCAGCGGCAAGGTGCCGCAGCGCGCGATGATCAAGCGCGGCCTGGGGCTCACCGCGGCGGCCTTTCCTGTGCTGGTGGCGGCTGCGGCGCTGGCCTTGTGGCTGGATTGATCGCCTGGCCCGGCTCCCGGACTTCAGCCTGCCTCCGGGCTACGCCACCGGACCTGTAGGAGCGGGGGTGGCCCCGGGGGGGCGGGGGGTTTGTCGAAGGGCGCATATCGGGGCAGCCCGCGACGCCACCGGGGGCCCGGGGTGGCGAAGCC
>JAUVWV010000188.1 GCA_030603925.1 Thauera sp.
TCAAGCTCGGCGCCGGCCAGGAGGCCGAACGCTTCAACGAGATCAAGGCCACCCTGCGCGACCACAAGCTGCACACCGTGTGCGAGGAAGCCTCCTGCCCGAACATCCATGAATGCTTCGGCAAGGGTACGGCCACCTTCATGATCATGGGCGACATCTGCACCCGGCGCTGCCCCTTCTGCGACGTCGGCCACGGCCGCCCGGAACCGCTCAACGCCGACGAGCCCGCCGAACTCGCCCGCACCATCGCCGCGATGCGCCTGAACTACGTGGTGATCACCTCGGTGGACCGCGACGACCTGCGCGACGGCGGCGCCCAGCACTTCGTCGACTGCATCCGCGAGACCCGCGCCGCCTCGCCCAAGACCGCCATCGAAGTGCTGGTGCCGGACTTCCGCGGGCGCATGGAGATCGCCCTGGAGATCTTCGACCAGGCCCCGCCGGACGTCATGAACCACAACATGGAAACCGTGCCGCGCCTCTACAAGCAGGCCCGCCCCGGTGCCGACTACGCCTACTCGCTGAAGCTGCTGAAGGAGTTCAAGGCGCGCCACCCCGAAGTGCCGACCAAGTCCGGCCTGATGGTCGGCCTGGGCGAAACCGACGAGGAGATCCTCGAAGTGATGCGCGACCTGCGCGCGCACGACGTCGAGATGCTCACCATCGGCCAGTACCTGCAGCCCTCCGGCGGCCACCTGCCGGTGCTGCGTTACGTGCATCCGGACACCTTCAAGATGTTCGAAACCGAAGCGCTGAAGATGGGCTTCAAGAACGCCGCCTGCGGGCCGATGGTGCGCTCGTCCTACTGGGCCGACCAGCAGGCTCACGGCGCCGGGGTGGTCTGAGCGCCTGACGCCGGCCATGAACAGCGCCTACGGCGACTGGTTGCGCGGCTCGCTGTGGACCTGGCCGGCGCTGGAGGTGGTGCACATCGCCGGCATCGCGCTGCTGTTCGGCAGCCTGGTGCTGCTCGAACTGCGCGTCCTGGGCCTTGCGCCGACGCTGCCGCTGCCTGCGCTGGCGCGTCTGGCCCTGCCGCTCACCCTGGGTGGCTTCGCCCTGGCGGCGAGCAGCGGGCTGCTGATGTTCGCCGCTGATCCGGGCACCCTGCTGGTGCACCCGGCCTTCCGCTGGAAGATGCTGCTGCTCGCCCTGGCCGGCCTCAATGCGGCGCTGTTCCATGCGCGCGGCGGGCTGGCCCGTTGCGATGCGCCGGCCCGCGTGCAGGTCGTGCTGTCCCTGTCGATCTGGCTGGGGGTGATCCTCGCAGGACGCCTGATCGCTTATCTCTGACGCCCGCCCGGCGCATCGCTGCGAACTCCCCCGCGCCGATGCCATCGAACGGACACCGCCCCAGGGGCGGCTTGCCCGGATTCGATCTGGAGTGCGTCATGGACCGTCGTCTTTTCCTGCTCGGCACGCTCGCTGCCGGCACCGTTCCGCTGCTCGCCCGCGCGCATCACGGGTGGAGCGGCTTCGACACCGCCACGCCGATGTACCTCGCCGGTACGGTGAAGCGTTCGAAGTGGCAGAACCCGCACGTGGAACTCATCGTCACGCCGGACGACCGGCTGACGCTGCCGGCCGATCTCGCCGCCCGTCAGTTGCCGGCGCAGAGCGCCAATGTGGACGGCGCCGCGCTGCTCGCGCGCACCCGCCTGCCGCCGCGTGCCAGCGGCGACTGGACGCTGGAGCTGGCACCGCTGTTCCGCGTGAACGCCTGGCGCATTCCGGAGATCGGTGGCGGCGAGCGGATCGAGGCGGTGGGCTACATCCTGCGCATGGCCAACGCGCCCGCCTACATGCGCGTCGAGTACCTGTTCCACGCCGGCAGCGCGTACGCGCTGCGTTCCGGCCCGGCGTAGCGCGCCGCGCCTACTGCTGCTGGGCCTGCTGCTGAGCCTCGCGCGCGGCGCGTTCCATGTCGCGCACGAAGTACAGAAAGTCCATCTCGGCGGCCGGCGCGCCCAGCCGCGTGGCCACGGCCGAGACCTGGCCGCGGTGGTGGGCGAAGTGGGTCATCACATGGGTCAGCAGATCGGCCATCACGGCGTGATGCACCTCGCCGCCGGTGCGCGTGTAGCGCACCATGCGGTAGAAATTGGCTTCCGACTGGTGCTCCAGCCAATGGCGGAACTGGCGCAGCTCGTGCTGCAGCTGGCGTTTCAGCTCGCCCCACTGGGCTTCGCTGACGCGGCGGAAGTCCGCCGTCGGGTTCTCGCCGCGCAGGCGCGCGGCCCACAGCCGCAGCACCACCAGCATGTGATCGACGGTATGGTGGATGCTGCCGAAGAACAGGCCCTCGTGGGCCTGCAGCGCCTCGGGCTGCAGGCGCGCCAGGCTGTCGAACATCACCTGGTTGGCCCACAGCTGGTAGTCCGTCTGCCGGATGAAGTGGCTGCGCCAGTCGGTGACCATGTTCGGCTCCCCGCCCGCTGCCGCGCTAAACGCTTTCGTTCAGCAGGCGCTCGAGCAATTCGTGCAGTTTGGCGAAGTCGGGTTCGCCAAGGTATTTATGGACGATCTGCCCGCGCTTGTCGATGAGGAAGGTGGTCGGCGTCAGGCGCACCCCGTCGAAGGCCTGCGCCACCTCGCCGCGCGCATCGAGCGCCACCTGGAAGGGCAGTCCGCTGCGCTCCACGTAGGCCCTTACCTGGGCCGGCGGGTCGTAGTCCATCGCCACCGCAATGGTGCGGAAGCCGCGCGCGGCGAACTTCTCGTGGGTCTGCACCAGCATCGGC
The DNA here is from genome assembly GCA_030603925.1 of Thauera sp. GTDB lineage: Bacteria > Pseudomonadota > Gammaproteobacteria > Burkholderiales > Rhodocyclaceae > Pseudothauera. The sequence goes on from JAUVWV010000188.1 coordinate 2,742, forward strand.
ATCTCCTTGATGCAGCTGGTGCAGGTGGTGGCCCAGAAATTCACCAGCACCACCTCACCGCGCAGGTCGGCGGTGCGGAAGGTCTCGCCCTGCAAGGTGGTGAAGGCCACGTCGGGCGCAGCGGGTTTCTGGGTGAATACGAAAAATCCGGCAAGGCCGAGAACCACGACGGCGATCGCGGCGATAATCTTGAGCTTCATGCGGTTACCAACGGAGAGGGGTGCGACATGCGTTCAATTCTGCGAGCTTTCGCCCTGCTTGTCATCTGCGCGCCGGTGTGGGCCGCCGGCAACCTTGCCGCGCTGGCCGGCTTCAGCGAGCGCGATACCGCCACCGGCCTGCGCGAGGCGCTCACCCAGGGGGCCGGCCGCGCGGTGGACCTGCTCGGCCGGCAGGACGGCTTCCTCGCCAACCCGAAGGTGAAGATTCCGCTGCCCGAGGTGCTGGAAAAGGCCGAGCCGCTGCTGCGCATGACCGGGCGCAGCAAGGATCTCGACCGCCTGGTCACCGCGATGAACCGCGCCGCGGAGGCCGCCGTTCCCGAAGCGCGCAGCCTGCTCGGCGCGGCCGTGCAACAGATGACCGTCGAGGACGCCAACAAGCTCCCCACCGGCGGCGACGATTCGGTCACCCGCTACTTCCGCCAGCACACCGAGACGCGCCTCACCGAGCTGTTCCTGCCGGTGGTGAAGCAGCATACCGAACGCCTGGCGCTCGCCGGGCAGTACAACAAGCTCGCCGGCCAGGCCTCCGGCTTCGGCCTGATGAAGGCGGAAGACGCGCAGATCGAAGGCTACGTCACGCGCAAGGCGCTCGATGGCCTGTACCTGATGATCGCCGAGGAAGAGCGCGCGATCCGCGCCAATCCGGTGGGTGCGGCCGGCAGTTGGGCGAAGCGCATCTTCGGCGCCATCCAGTAAGGCGCCCGTGTCCGCACTGCTCAACGCCCCGCAGCGCGAAGCCATCCACTATCTGGATGGCCCCTCGCTGGTGCTCGCCGGCGCGGGCAGCGGCAAGACGCGGGTGATCACCCACAAGATCGCCTGGCTGATCAACGAATGCGGCATCGGCGCGGCCAACATCGCCGCGATCACCTTCACCAACAAGGCCGCCAAGGAGATGCAGGAACGCGTCGCCCACCTGATGGGCGGGCGCAGTCCGAAGGGGCTCACGGTGTGCACCTTCCACGCCCTGGGGGTGCGCATCATCCGCCAGGAGGCGGCGCATTGCGGGCTCAAGCCGCAGTTCTCCATCCTGGACGCCGCCGACACCGTGCAGATCGTCGCCGATGCCGCGAAGGACGCCGACAAGGGCATCGCCAAGCAGATGCAGTGGCAGATCTCCTCGTGGAAGAACGCCCTGATCACCCCGGCGGAAGCCGCCCAGCTGGCCGACAACGAGCTCGCCTCGGCCGCCGCCGCCGCCTACGTCGAATACGAACGCACCCTGCGCGCCTACCAGGCGGTGGATTTCGACGACCTGATCAGCCTGCCGGTGCAGCTCTTCGAGAACAACCCGGAGGTGCGCGAACGCTGGCAGCACCGCCTGCGCTACCTGCTGATCGACGAATACCAGGACACCAACCGCGCGCAGTACCGCCTGCTGCGCCAGCTCGCCGGCGAGCGCGGCATGTTCACCGCGGTGGGTGACGACGATCAGGCCATCTACGCCTGGCGCGGCGCCGACGTGGAGAACCTCAAGCTCCTGCAGCAGGACTACCCGAAACTCAAGGTCATCAAGCTGGAGCAGAACTACCGCTCCTCGCGGCGCATCCTGGAAGCGGCCAACACCCTCATCGCCCACAACCAGAAGCTGTTCGAAAAGCGCCTGTGGTCCGAGCACGGCCCCGGCGAGCAGATCGCCGTGCATTGCTGCCGCGACGCCGATGCCGAGGCCGAATGGGTGGCGATGAAGATCAACGCCCACCGCTTCGAAGCGCGCACCGCCTACAAGGACTACGCCATCCTCTACCGCGGCAACCACCAGGCGCGCATCATCGAGCAGGCGCTGCGCACCGCCGGCATTCCCTATGTGATCTCCGGTGGGCAGAGCTTCTTCGACAAGGCCGAAATCCGCGACCTGATCTCCTACCTGCGCCTGCTGCAGAACGAGGACGACGACCTCGCCTTCATCCGCGCCATCACCACGCCGCGCCGCGGCATCGGTCCGGCCACCCTGGAAGCGCTCGGGCGCTACGCCGGCGAGCGTCACATCAGCCTGTACGCCGCGGTATTCGAGGACGGCCTGACCGAGCACCTCAACGGCCGCCAGCTCGAAGCGGTGCAGGCCTTCGCCGCCTTCATCAACAATCTCAAGTACCGCGTGCCGCGCGAACCCGCCGGCCGCCTGCTGGAAGACCTGCTCGCCGCCACGCGCTACGAGGCCTGGCTGTTCGAGCATCTCGACAGCCGCGAGGCCGAGAGCAAGTGGAGCAACGTGCGCGACTTCGTCGGCTGGCTCACCCGCAAGGGCGACGAGGACGGCAAGAACCTCATCGAACTGGCGCAGACCATCGCGCTGATCTCCATGCTCGACAAGGACGACCCCGACTTCGACGGCGTGCAGCTCGCCACCCTGCACGCCTCCAAGGGCCTGGAATTCCCCCATGTCTTCCTGATCGGCGTGGAAGAAGGCCTGCTGCCGCACCAGGCGAGCATCGACGAAGACAAGGTGGAGGAAGAACGCCGCCTGATGTACGTCGGCATCACGCGCGCGCAGCGCACCCTGACCATCAGCTGGTGCGAGCGGCGCAAGTCCGGCAAGGAATTCCGCCCCTGCGAACTGAGCCGCTTCATTGCCGAGATGGGCGGCGACGTGAAGCAGACCAACCGGCGCAGCAACGACCCGCTGCCCAAGGAAGAAGGCAAGAACCGCGCTGCGGCACTGATGGCCATGCTCGAACGGCGCGGCTAGGGGCGCCCCGACCTTGGCAACTTGCCTGTAGGAGCGGGCTTGGCCGCGATGCGGCGTGGGGGAGAACGAAGGCCGTATCGCGGGCAAGCCCGCTCCTACGCGCCGCCGACCGAGGCCGGGCCACTGGGCTGAAGCGGCGGGCGTGCGCCGCATCTTGCCTGTAGGAGCGGCCTTGGCCGCGATGCGGCGTCCATTCTCTCGAGCGCCCCATCGCGGGCAAGCCCGCGCTTACTGTGCTGTCTTCCAGAATCCGTAAGCAAGAAGGGCAGCCTGCGGGCTGCCCTTCTTCAACCGTGCGAAGCGTGGCGCCGCTTACTCCACCGCCGGCTCGCTGAAGCTCGCACCCGCGGTGTTGGCCAGATAGGCCGTGGCGCGCACCACCTCGGTGTCGGTCAGGTCGGAACCACCGCCCTTGGGCGGCATCGCGCCCAGGCCGTTGGTCACCGAGGCCACCAGCGCATTCAGGCCCTTGCCCAGGCGCGGCGCCCAGTCACCGGCGTCGCCAGTCTTCGGCGCGCCCAGCGCACCGGCCGCGTGGCAGCTGGTGCACACGCTCTTGTAGATTTCCTCGCCGGTACGCGCACCCGGCGCCACCTTCTGCATCACCACTTCGAGCTTGGCGACCGGCTGGATGGCCGAGGCGGTCACTTCGTGATCCACCGCCGACTGCTTGCCACAGCCAGCCAGCAGCGAGGCTGCGACCACGGCGACGACAGGCAGGGCGAGGCTAAGAGGCCGCTGGGCGGCGCGAGTAGCGCGATGTTCCGACATGCTGGGTCCTTTGACTGGCAGGAGACAAAGCGCGAATTATAACGGGCCTGCCGGCGCTTGTGGCGCTGCGTCATGGACTTCGGCCGAATTCCGGTATATGCTTGCGCGCCTTGCTGGGAAGCCGTTTTCCCCGCAGCCCCGCGCCCGTAGCTCAGCTGGATAGAGTACTGCCCTCCGAAGGCAGGGGTCGTGCGTTCGAATCGCGCCGGGCGCGCCAAATTCAAAAGGCGCTGATTTCATGAAGAAATCAGCGCCTTTTTTCACTTGGCTGGCGGCGATGAAACTGTGCACCTACGTCCGTGTTTTCCCCGGTTGTTACGCCTCAAGCGCGCTCAGCACTGCAGTGTGGTTCTTCTCGATCACGTTGAGAAGTACCAAGGCCGGGCCTTGCGGACGTCGGTCTCCTCGTTCCCA
>JAUVWV010000104.1 GCA_030603925.1 Thauera sp.
GCCGCGCGTTGGTCGAATACGTGAATGTGACGTTCGAGGAACAAATCCGGCTCGCCGAGATCGAACGCCTGATCGGAGGTGAATTATGAGCCGCCCGTCAACCCTCCTTCCCGCCGTCCTCGCCGCCCTGGCCGCGCTGGAGGGCGCACGCACGCGCGAAAGCCTGACCGCCGCCAGCCTGCTGCCGCAGGTCAGCGCCGGCTTCGAGGCCGCACGCGCCGCCTATACGGCCGGGCGCGCCGATTTCGACACCGTGCTGGAAGCCTGGCGCCGCCTGCAGGACAGCCGCCTGGCGCTGCTCGGCGCGCAGGCCGAAGGCCGCATGGCACTTTTTGAACTGCAGACCCTGGCCGGAGAAGAACTTTGAACCCGGGCCTCAAGTATTCGCTGATCGTCACCGCGCTGGCGCTGGCCGGCGCCGCCGGTTACTGGGCCGGCGGCCAAGGCAGCCACGGCAGCCACGAAGCGGGCGCCACCCCGGCCGCCGCCTCGACCACCGCGGGTGACGGCGAGCGCCGCATCCTCTACTACCGCAACCCGATGGGCCTGCCGGACACCTCGCCGGTGCCGAAGAAGGACAGCATGGGGATGGACTACATCCCGGTCTATGAGGGCGAGGACAACGACGACTCCGGCGCGGTGACGGTAAGCCCGGCGCGCATGCAGGCGCTGGGCGTGCGGGTGGCCAGCGTGGAGCAGCGCGCCCTGCTGCAGCCGGTACGCGCGGTGGGCCGGGTGGAGGTGGACGAGCGCCGCATCCGCGACGTGGCGCCGCGCTTCGAAGGCTGGATCGAGACCCTGCACGTGTCCGCGGTGGGCGACCCGGTGCGCGCCGGCCAGCCGCTGTTTACCGTATATGCGCCGGAACTGGTCTCCGCCGCTGCCGAGTTGCAGATTGCCGAAACCCTGGCCGGCAGCCTGGGCGCCGAAGCCGACGCGCAGGCGCGCGCCGGCGCCGAGCGCCTGGCCGGCGCCACCCGCGAACGCCTGGCGAACTGGGAGATGCGCGCCGGCAGCGGCGCCCGCCAGCAGTTCAGCGCGCCGATGAAGGGCGTGGTGCTGGAGCGCAACGCGGTGGCCGGGATGCGTTTTGGCGCCGGCGACACCCTGTTCCGCATCGCCGACCTGAGCACGGTGTGGGTGCTGGCCGAAGTGTATGAACAGGACATCGCCCGGGTGCGCCCCGGCCAGCCCGCCACGGTGCGCCTGGACGCCTGGCCGGGCGAGGACTTCGCCGCCACGGTGGATTACCTCTACCCCACGCTGGACCCCGCCACCCGCACCACCCGGGTGCGCCTGCAACTGCCCAACCCGGACGGCCGGCTGCGCCCGGGGCAGTTCGCCCAGGTGGCGCTGGCCACCGGCGAGGCCGCGCCGGTGCTGGCCGTGCCGGATTCCGCAGTCATCGACGACGGTGAGCGCCAGCTGGTGCTGCTGGCCGAAGGCGAAGGCCGCTTCCGCCCGCAGCCGGTGCGCACCGGACGGCGCGACCCGGAGTGGATCGAGATTCTCGACGGCCTGGAGAACGGCGCCCGCGTGGTGGTGGCGGCCAACTTCCTGATCGACGCCGAAAGCCGCCTGCGTGCCGCGCTGGCCGGCTTCACCGCCGACGACGCCGCGGTGCAGGTCTACCGCGCCAGCGGAGTGTTCGAGGAACTGTACGAGGACGGCGCGGTGTCGCTGACCCACGAGCCGATTCCCGCCCTGCAGTGGCCGGCGATGACCATGGACTTCGACCTGGCCTCACCCGCGCTGGTCGAAGGGCTGGCGCCGGGCACGCCGATCGCGTTCGAGTTCGAGGCGCGCGGGCCGGGGGAATTCGTGGTGACCAAGGTCGAGGTGCGCTGAACCATGCTCGACAGAATCATTACCTGGTCCGCCCGCAACGTCTTCCTGGTGCTGCTCGCCACCGCCTTCCTGGTGGTGGCGGGGATCTGGGCGATGCTGCGCACGCCGCTCGATGCGCTGCCCGACCTCTCCGACGTGCAGGTCATCGTCTACGCCGACTACCCCGGCCAGGCGCCGCAGGTGGTGGAGGACCAGGTCACCTACCCGCTGTCCTCGGCGCTGCTGGCGGTGCCGCGCGCGAAGGTGGTGCGCGGCATCTCGATGTTCGGCGCCTCCTACGTGTATGTGATCTTCGAGGACGGCACCGACATCTACTGGGCGCGCTCGCGGGTGCTGGAATACCTGTCCAGCGCGGCCGGGCGCATGCCGGCGGGGGTGAGCCCGCAGATCGGCCCGGACGCCACCGGGGTGGGCTGGGTGTACCAGTACGCGCTGGACGGCCCCGACCATTCGCTGGCCGAACTGCGCAGCCTGCAGGACTGGTTCGTGCGCTACCCGCTCACCCAGGCGCCGGGCGTGGCCGAGGTGGCCAGCATCGGCGGCTTCGTGCGCGAGTACCAGGTCACCGTCGACCCCTACCGCCTGGCGAGCTACGGCATTGCGCTGGAGGCGGTGAGCCAGGCCATCCGCAGTTCCAACCGCGACGTCGGCGGGCGCGTGGTGGAGATGGCGGAAACCGAATTCATGGTGCGCGGGCGCGGCTACCTGAGCAGTGCGGCGGACATCGGCGAGATCGTGCTGCGCGCCAGCGGCGGCACGCCGATCCGCGTGCGCGACGTGGCGCGGGTGGAGCTGGTGCCGGCGGAGCGGCGCGGCATTGCGGAGTTCAACGGCACCGGCGAGGTGGCCTCCGGCATCGTCATGGCGCGCTTCGGCGAGAACGCGCTGGAGGTGATCCGCGGGGTGAAGGCGAAGATCGCCGAACTCGCGCCCGGCCTGCCGCAAGGGGTGGAGATCTTCCCGGTATACGACCGCTCGGAGCTGATCGAGCGCGCCATCGCCACCCTGCGCACCACGCTGATCGAGGAAAGCCTGATCGTCGCCGCGGTGTGCATCGTCTTCCTGCTGCATGTGCGCAGCGCGCTGGTGGCCATCGTCACGCTGCCGATCGGCGTGCTGATCGCCTTCCTGGTGATGCGCCCGCTCGACATCGGCTCCAACATAATGAGCCTGGGCGGCATCGCCATTGCCATCGGGGCGATGGTGGATGGCGCCATCGTGATGATCGAGAACGCCCACAAGCACCTCGAACGCCTGGGCGAACGCGCCGCAGACGCCCGCGCGCGCGCCGCGGCGATGATCGAGGCCTGCCGCGAGGTGGGGCCGGCGATCTTCTTTTCGCTGCTGATCATCACCGTCTCCTTCCTGCCGGTGTTCGCGCTGGAAGGCCAGGAGGGGCGGCTGTTCTCTCCGCTGGCCTTCACCAAGACCTTTGCCATGGCGGGCGCAGCGCTGCTCTCCATCACGCTGATCCCGGTGCTGATGATGATCTTCATCCGCGGCAAGATCCTGCCGGAGAACAAGAACCCGGTGAACCGCGTGCTGATCGCGCTCTACCGCCCGGTGATCGCCTGGGTGATGCGCCACAAGGCGGCCACCATCGTGGTCACCGTGCTGCTGAGCCTGGTCAGTCTGTGGCCGGCCGCGCGCATCGGCAGCGAGTTCATGCCCACCCTCAACGAAGGCGCCATCTTCTACATGCCGGCGGCGCTGCCCGGCATGTCGGTGACCAAGGCCGGCGAACTGCTCGCCACCACCAACCGCATCATCAAGAGCTTCCCGGAAGTGGCTTCGGTATACGGCAAGGCCGGACGCGCCAACACCGCCACCGACCCGGCGCCGCTGGAGATGTTCGAGACGGTGATCAACCTGAAGCCGGAAACCGAATGGCGCCCCGGGGTGACGGTGGACAGCCTGATCGCCGAGATGGACGCGGCGCTGCGCTTCCCCGGCCTGGCCAACTCGTGGACCATGCCGATCAAGGCACGCATCGACATGCTCTCCACCGGCATCCGCACCCCGATCGGCGTGAAGGTGTTCGGCCCCGACCTGGCCACCATCGAGCAGGTGGCACAGGACGTGGAGCGCGTGGTGAAGGGCGTGCCCGGGGCGAGCAGCGTGTACGCCGAGCGGGTCACCGGCGGCTTCTACCTCGACATCGTGCCGGACGTCGAACGCCTGGCGCGCTACGGCCTGACCGTGGGCATGCTGCAGGACACCGTGGCCACCGCGCTGGGCGGCGAGCCGGTCACCGCCACGGTGGAAGGCCCGGCGCGCTACAACGTCACCGTGCGCTACCCGCGCGCGCTGCGCGAAGACCCGCAGCGCATCGCCCGCGAGGTCTATCTGCCGCTGCCCGACGGCGGCATGGTGCCGCTCGGCCAGGTGGCCAGGGTGGAGATCGTGCGCGGCGCGCCGGTGGTGCGCACCGAAAACGCACTGCCGGTGGCCTACGTGTATGTGGACCTGCACGGCCGCGACATCGGCTCCTTCGTCGCCGAGGCGCGCCAGGCGGTTGCCGCCCAGGTCGCCTTCCCGCCCGGCAGCTACGCCACCTGGAGCGGCCAGTTCGAGTACATGGAACGCGCCAAGGAACGTCTGACCATCGTGGTGCCGGTCACCCTGGCGGTGATCTTCCTGCTGCTCTACCTCAACTTCCGCCGCCTCACCGAAACCTTCATCGTCATGCTCTCGGTGCCTTTCGCCCTGGTCGGCGGCATCTGGCTGATGTGGTGGCTGGACTACAACATGAGCGTGGCGGTGGCGGTGGGCTTCATCGCGCTGGCCGGGGTGGCGGCCGAAACCGGGGTGGTGATGCTGATCTACCTCGACCACGCCTGGCAGCGCCTGCTCGAACACAGCCGCCGCGAAGGCCGCGCCCCCGCGCCGGGCGAACTCTACGCCGCGGTGATGGAAGGTGCGGTGGACCGCGTGCGGCCCAAGATGATGACCACCATCACGGTGATCCTCGGCCTGGCGCCCATCATGTGGAGCACCGGCACCGGCTCGGAAGTGATGCGCCGCATCGCCGCGCCGATGGTCGGCGGCATGCTGTCGTCCGCCCTGCTCACCCTGATCGTGATACCGGCGATCTATGCGCTGGTCAAGGAGTGGGAACTGAGGCGTGGGGCACGGAGCGTGGCAAAACAAGCTGCGCTCGGCGGCTGACGCCGCCGCGCCCAATCAGAATGTTTCCAGGGGCTCGAGCGCCAGCCCGGGTTGATCGACGGCAAGCTGCTGTCCAACCCGGGCCAGGCACGCATGCAGATCGACAGCTGCCAAAGTCGCCACGTTCAGACTGGCAGCATTGCGCTCCGCATCATCCGGGTAGTCGTGCGTGAAGCGGTCGCGCACTTCACGCAATACCTGCCAATCCTCCACGCTTCCGAGATAGCCGAGCTGCTCCAGGCGATGCAGCTTGTCCAGCATCGGCCGGGTCGAATACGGCTCCTGCAGGAACTCCAGCAGCGCGGGGTAGAGTTGGGCGCCAATGACATCCTGCAGCTTGCTGAAGCGCAGGATGAACTGGTCGAAATCCTGCACCTGTTCATCGTCAAGCGCAGTGTAGCGCCCGGCATCCAGCGGCAGCACGGGCTGCACCGCCCGCAGCGCATGCAGCATGTGGTGGACATGGCGGCAGGCCTGCCGCCATGCGTCCTGCAGTCGCAACATGCCGACGTCGGCCGCGCTCAAGATACCGCCCTCAGCGGAACAGCGGTCTGGCGCGCGACATCGAGGACGGCCGGACGGTGCTTGCGCCCCGGATAATCGATGAGGAGATCGATCTTCTGATCGCCGATGCAGCGCTTCAGGCGGGCCAGAAAGCTCAGCTCGGCTCGCACGAGCCGCTCGGCATCGCGCTCCGAAACGGTGATGTAGAGATCGATATCTCCACCTCGTTTGTCGTCGTCGGTACGCGAACCGAAGAGCCGGACTTCGGCATCGGCACCGAACACCTCGGAGGCCGTGGTGGTGATCGCCGCAATTTCCCGTTCGCTCAACCGCATTCGCATTCCTCCTTGCCGCGTCAGTCCACAGCCTGCGCTCGTCTCGCTCCGACTATAGCAAACGCACGTTCGACCCGTCCCTGCTGACGTGCCGCCCGGCGGCAGGCCAGGCACCCGGCTTGCGATACGCCTGCAATGAAGGCGCCGCAGCGGGGCAGCATGGCGTACATACAGAGCATAAATTCTATTTGCATGCACATGTAAGCCAATGTAAATTGAAGCATCCAGCAAGGCGCGGCGAAGGCCATCATGACCCACACTCCAGCCATCCACCCCGACGACCTCCAGGAATTCATCCGCGAGACGCTGGCCGACGACCGGCTCTACGTCATGGGCGATGAACACGGCGCCGCCGGGGTATGCCCCTACATCACCTTCTACGTCCGTCACCCGCCGGAACGGCAGGCACAGGTCGCGGCGCACATGCTGGAGGTCTGCAGGGTGTTTGCCGGGCTGGTCGACGAGCCCTTCCGCATGCTGCGCGACGATGAGGCGCGGGGCTGGCGCGCCTGCCGGGGCGGACAGTTGCCGCGCGGGCTGGAAGACGCGGCCCGGCACCGCAGCCTGCGCGGCGAGCGCTTCCTGCTGGAAGCCACGGACAAACGCCTGCCGGCCGACAGCGCACGCTGGGCGATCGCCCTGCAGGCGAGCTGCGATCCGGCACGCTACAGCTTTCTCAAGCTCACCTTCCGCCGGCGCTGGTATGGCGCACACCGCGAACGCTGGCAGTCCTTCGTCCGCGAGGCCATCGCCTTGCTGCAGCCCGCGCACTGCTACAGCGGTCTGGAGATCGGCAACGGCGGCTTCGAACTTGCGCCGCCCCCCTGGCGCACGATGCTGGAAGCAGCCTGCCGCGAACACCTCCCCGGACTCGAGCACGATCAGCCGCTGCGCATGGCCGTACACAGCTGCAACGCCGGCGCGCAGTGCCGCGCAGCGCGCCGGCAGGCCGACGGGCCGCGCGAACCCGGCTGGAGTTTCCTGCTGGCGCCTGATCAGCCGCTGCCCGGCACAATGCTGACCCAGCCCGGCGTGGAGGTGAGCAGCATTCCCTACAGCGGCGGGCGCGAAGCGCTCTGGGTGCGGCGCGGGGAACTCGATCCCCGCGCGCGACGCGCGCAAGGCCCAGGGCTCGCCGCCCTTGCCCCGCTGCCCCGCCAGCACCCCTGCTGCGCCGAGCTGGCGCCCGGTTAGGCCCGCTGTCCGCTCACCGGGCGGCGCACAGCGTCCACCGGCGGCCGTTCCTCATCCTGCTGCGGCGCCCGGTCGATTGCCGGCGCGGCGCCGAGCAGCGTGCGCAAGCCCTGCAGGGCAAGCGACTCCTGGCCGGGATGCCACAGCAGATGGGTGCGGTTGCGCGCCAGGTGAGCGGGTAGCGGATGCACGCGCACCGCCTCCGCTGCGCGCAGGCCGAGCAGCACCGAGCGCGGCACGATGGCCACCCCGGTACCGGCCGCAACGCAGGCGACGATGGCCGGATAGGACGCGAACTCCAGCACACCGTCGGCCAGCATGCCACCCTCGCCCAGCCATTCCTCCAGACGCCGCCGGTAGGAGCAGCCGTTGGCGAAGGCGATCAGGGTGGTGCGTCCGAGGTCGGCCGGACGGCGCACCACGCCGACGTTGTGCCCGCTGATCAGCACCAGCTCCTCCTCGAACACCGCCTGCGCCGCCAGACCAGGCGCGTTGAACGGTTCGGAGACGAAAGCCGCCTCGATGTCATGGCGCGACAAGCGGCCGATCAGCGCGCCGGTGGTACCGGTAACGAGTTCGATGCGCACCGCCGGGTGCGCCTGGTTGTAGCGCGCCAGCACGCCCGGCAGGCGGCTGCCGGCGGTGCTTTCCAGCGAACCGAGACGGAAGGTGCCGAGCAGGCGCCCGGCGCGCAGGGCCGATTCGGTCTCGTCGGCCAGCCGCAGCATGCGCTCCGCGTAAGCAGCCAGCAGGCGCCCCTGCTCGGTGGGCACCAGCCCGCGGCCGCGCCGTGCGAACAAGGCGACGCCGAGGCGCGCTTCGAGCTGCTTGACGCGCGTGGTGACATTGGACGGCACGCGATGCAGGACATGTGCCGCGCGCGCCACCCCACCATGCGCGATCACCGCGTGGACGATCTCCAGATCGTCGAGATCAATATTTCTCATTTTGAGAACAAACGTTCATAACTTTTCACTGGAAGGAAAAATACTAGCCCATTACAGTGCGGCATGGACAGCACGACACCCCAACCCGACCAGCCCGGTGCAGCACCCGCCACCGAACGCGCGGCGTGGTGGATCGCGCTGGGCGGCCTGGCTGCGCTGGCGGTGGCGATGGGCATCGGCCGCTTTGCGTTCACCCCGCAGCTGCCGCTGATGCAGGCCGATGCCGGCATCTCGCTGGCAACCGGCGGCTGGCTGGCGGGGGCGAACTACTTCGGCTATCTGCTCGGCGCCCTGCTCGCCGGGCGCCGCGGTGCCGCACCGCAACGGTTGCTGCGCATCGGCCTGTGGGCGGTGGTGGCGAGCACCGCGGCAATGGCGCTGCCCGGCGCCACCCCGGTATGGCTTGCCGCGCGCTTCGCCGCCGGGATGGCGAGCGCCTGGGTGCTGGTCGGTACCGCCGCGCTGGCCCTGCCGCGCCTCGCCGAACTCGGGCGCGCCGGACTCGGCGGCGTGGTGTTCACCGGGGTCGGCGCCGGCATTGCGCTGGCGGGCCTGCTCTGCCACGCGGTCGCCCTTGCCGATGCCGGCTCCGCCACCGGCTGGGCCTGGCTGGCGGCGCTCGCCCTGGGCGGCACCCTGCTCGCCGGTCTTGCCGCGCGGGCCGGAGATGCAGCGATGCACGGCGCAAACCGCGCGGCATCCGCGCCGACCGAAGCCGCCGCATCCCAGCCCCCCGTCCACAGCGTCGCACCGCGGGAAGCCCATCGTCTGGTGCTGTGCTACGGCCTGTTCGGCCTCGGTTACATCCTGCCCGCCACCTACCTGCCCGCACAGGCCCGCATGCTGCTGGCCGACCCGGCGCTGTTCGGCTGGATCTGGCCGCTGTTCGGCCTCGCCGCGATGCTGTCCACGCTCGCTGCCGGGCTGCTCGCGCGCTGGCCGCGGCGCCGCAGTTGGGCGGCGGCGCAGGTGCTGATGGCCATCGGCGTAATCCTGCCCGCCGTGCAGCCCGGCCTCCCGGCGCTGGGCCTGGCCGCCCTGTGCGTCGGCGGCACCTTCATGCTGGCCACCCTGTTCGGACTGCAGGAGGCACGTGCCTGCGGCGGCCACGACGCGCGCCGCCTGATGGCCGCGATGACGGCCGCCTTCGCCACCGGCCAGCTCGCCGGCCCGCTGATCGCCAACGCCATCCAGGCCCTCGGGCTCGGACTGGAGGCGGCCTTGTGGCTGGGCGCCGCGGGCCTGCTGGCAAGCAGCTCGCTGCTCCTCCACGGCAGCCCCGACCCACAACCCCAAATGGAGATCCGCTCATGACGACGACCCCGCAGGGCTTCGGCCCCGACACCCGCGAACGCCTGCCGCTGCCGCCCGCCGAGGCGATGAACGACGCCCAGCGCGCCGCTGCGCAGGCCCTGATCGACGGCCCGCGCAAGGGCGTGAAGGGCCCCTTCATCCCGCTGCTACGCAGCCCGGTGCTGATGGAGCGCTTGGCCAGGGTAGGCGAATACCTGCGCTTCGAGTCCGCGCTGCCCACCCGCATCAACGAGTTCGTCACCGCCGTGGTGGCGCGCCACATCGGCAACCAGTTCGAATGGGCCATCCACCAGCCGCTGGCACTGGCGGCCGGGGTCGATGCGCGGGCGCTGGAGGACGTGGCCGCAGGCAGCCTGTGCCCGCGCAAGCTCGCCGAGGACGAACGCGTCGCCTGGGCTTTTGCCAGCGAACTGCTGCACACCCACGGGGTGAGCGAACCGACCTACCAGGACGCGCTGGCGCAGTGGGGCGAGCAGGGCGTGGTCGAACTCACCACCCTGATCGGCTATTTCGCCTGCGTGTCCTGGGTGATGAACGTCGCCCGCACCCCGGCGCCGGCCGGCAGCGGCGTGGCGCCGCTGGGCGGTTTGCCCGGCTGATCAGCCCGCCCGGCGAGCACCGCGACCGGTCTTGGGGGCCGGGCGGGCAGGCGCGCCCGGTTTCTTGCCGGGGCGTTCGCCACGCGCGCACCGCTCGCCCTCCGCCTTGTCGGTGCGCCGCCCCTGCGCCACCACCGGCTGCTGCCAGGGCACCAGCTGGTCCGGGCGGTTGCCGATCAGGTCGCGCCGCCCCATGGCCTGCAGGGCTTCGCGGATCAACGGCCAGTTCTCCGGGTCGTGCCAGCGCAGCAGGGCCTTGTGCAGCTTGCGCGACTTGCCGGCGCGCGCGGTTTCCACGCTTTCCGAATCCGCCGAGACCTTCTTCAGCGGGTTCCTGCGGCTGTGGTACATGGTGGTGGCGAGTGCCATCGGCGTGGGCAGGAAGGTCTGCACCTGGTCGGGGCGGAAGCCGTTCTTCTTCAGCCACAGGGCGAGATTGACCATGTCCTCGTCGGTGGTGCCGGGATGCGCGGCGATGAAATAGGGCACAAGATGCTGCTTTTTGCCCGCTTCTTTCGAGTATTTATCGAAGAGTTCGCGGAATTTCTCGTAGGTACCGATACCCGGTTTCATCATCTTGGAGAGCGGGCCGGACTCGGTGTGCTCCGGGGCGATCTTGAGCAGGCCGCTGACGTGGTGGGTGACCAGCTCCTTGACGTATTCGGGCGAGCGCACCGCGAGGTCGTAGCGCAGGCCGGAGCCCACGGTGACCCGCTTCACCCCCGGAATCGCGCGCGCCTTGCGGTACAGCGAAATCAGCGGGCCGTGGTCGGTGCCGAGGTTCTCGCAGATGCCCGGATAGACGCAGGACAGGCGGCGGCAGGAGGCCTCGATCTGCGGGTCCTTGCAGGCCATGCGGTACATGTTGGCGGTGGGACCGCCCAGATCGGTGATGTGACCGCGAAAATCCGGCATCTTGTCGCGGATGTCCTCGATCTCGCGCAGGATGGACGCTTCCGAGCGGCTCTGGATGATGCGCCCCTCATGCTCGGTGATCGAGCAGAAGGTACAGCCGCCGAAGCAGC
>JAUVWV010000067.1 GCA_030603925.1 Thauera sp.
GCCGCGGTCGACCAGCACGGCGAGCTCGACGCAGGCCGGACGGCCGAAGTCGAACAGTTCGTTGAGCGCGGCGCGGGTGGTGCGGCCGGTGTACAGCACGTCATCGACGATGATCACGTGCGCGCCTTCGACGTTGAACGGGATCTCGGTGCGCTGCGGCTGCGGGTGCAGGCCCTTGGAGCCGTAGTCGTCGCGGTAGAAGGAGACGTCGATGGCGCCCAGCGGCTGCTTGAGGCCCAGCGCCTGGTGCAGGCGTTCGGCAAGCCACACGCCACCGGTGTGGATGCCGACCAGGGCGGTGTCGGCGCTGACCTGCGGGCGCATCTGTTCGATGAGCTGCGCGCAGAGGGCTTCTGCATCAAGGTTTGGCATGTCGGTGTGCGTCCAGGAAGTGTTGCAGGATGATCTGTGCGGCGGCGGCGTCGAGCACCGGCTTGCGCGTGCGCCAGCCGGCCAGGCCGGCTTCGCGCAGCCCGCTCTCGGCCGCGGCGGAGGACAGGCGCTCGTCCGCTTCGGCCACCGGCAGGCCGTAGCGGCCGTGCAACTGGTGGGCGAAACGCCGGCAGCGCGCCGTCATCTCGTGCGTGGAGCCGTCCAGCCGGGTGGGGATGCCGACCACCAGGGCCACCGGGTGCCATTCGCCGATCAATCGGGCGATGGCGGCGAAGCGGGCGGCGTTGGCTTCTTCGGCTATCGTGCCGAGCGGGCTGGCCTGACCGGTCTCGAGTTCGCCGACTGCGACGCCGATGCGTGCTAGGCCGAAGTCGAAGCCCAGCAGGGTGCCGCGTTCAGGCAGGAAGGCTTCAGGCATGCCCCGCCACGTCGCTGAGGTTGGCGAAATCGATGCCGAGCTTCTGCATCGCGGCCGCCAGCCGCTCCTCCGGCGGCAGTGCGAAGACGATCGCCATGTCGGCCGGTACGGTCAGCCAGGCATTGTCGGCGAGTTCCTGCTCCAGCTGTCCCGCCGCCCAGCCGGCGTAGCCCAGCGACACCAGCACTTCGGCCGGCTCGCCCTGGCTGCCCAGGGCCTGTAGGATGTCGCGGCTGCTGGTGAGCGCGACTTCCTCATTGACCTTCAGGGTTGAATGCCATTCGCCCGCCGGGCGGTGCAGCACGAAGCCGCGGTCGGTCTGCACCGGTCCGCCGAAATACACCGGCTGATCGGCAAAGCCGTCGGCCTCCAGCGGCACCTCGACGCGCTCGAACAGCGCCGCCAGGGTCATGTCGATGGGGCGATTGACGATGATGCCCAGCGCACCCTGGTCGTTGTGCTCGGCGATATAGGTCAGGGTTCGGGCAAAGTTCGGATCGGCCATGCTGGGCATGGCGATCAGGAAGTGATGGGTGAGGTTGGATGTCACGCTGCTCATGGCATCATTTTACGCCCTTGGACGCGCGCTGGCGGAGGAACCTGCGCCGCGGCGCGAAACTCCAAGCGGGCCCCATACACGGAATGCCCCGATGCACACCGCCCTGGTCTGGTTTCGCCGCGATTTGCGCTGTTTCGATCACGCCGCCCTGTCGTGCGCGCTGCAGCGTTACGAGCGTGTGTATTGCGCCTTCGTGTTCGACACCGCCATCCTCGACGTGCTGCCCGACCGTCGCGACCGGCGGGTCGGCTTCATCTGGCGCAGCGTGGTCGAGTTGGATGAGGCGCTTGCCGACCTCGGCCTGCGTGCCGGCCGCCAGGGGGCCGGGCTGATCGTGCGCCATGGGCGGGCCGATGAGGAGATCCCGCGTCTGGCGCGCCAGCTCGGCGTGCACGCGGTGCTGGCGAACCGCGACTACGAACCGGCGGCGATCGAGCGCGATGCCCGGGTGGCGCAGGGTCTGCTGCAGGCGGGCATTGCCTTTGGCGACTTCAAGGACCAGGTGATCTTCGAGCGCGACGAGGTGATGACGCAGGGCGGTACGCCGTTCAGCGTGTTCACGCCGTACCGTAACGCCTGGCTGAAGCGCCTCGCGGCGCACGGCCCGGGCGACTGGCCGGTGGCGCCGTACGCCGCGCAGCTGGCCGCGAAGCCGGCCGATGCGCGTCTGCCGGCACTGGCCGAGCTGGGCTTCGGCGGCGCCGACCGGGAGCTGCTGCTGCCGGCCGGCATGGCAGGCGGACGGGCCTTGCTGGCCGATTTCGCCGGGCGTATCGCGCGTTACAAGGCGAGCCGCGACTTTCCGGCGCAGAAGGGCGTGTCCTACCTGTCGGCCCATCTGCGCTTCGGTACCGTGTCGGTGCGCGAACTGGTGCGTCTGGCGCTCGCCGGGGAGGGCGAGGGCGCACAGTGCTGGCTCAACGAGCTGGTGTGGCGCGAGTTCTACCAGATGATCCTGTGGCACCATCCGCGCGTGGTGGACGCAGCCTTCCGCCCCGAGTACGACCGCGTCCAATGGGAGGCCGCGCCACAGCTGCTGGAGGCCTGGAAGGCGGGGCGCACCGGCTATCCGATCGTCGATGCGGGGATGCGCCAGCTTGCGCACAGCGGCTACATGCACAACCGGTTGCGCATGATCGTGGCGTCCTTCCTGTGCAAGGATCTCGGGGTGGACTGGCGCGCGGGCGAGCGCCATTTCGCCGACCTGCTGCTCGACTACGACCTGGCCGCAAACAACGGCGGTTGGCAGTGGGCTGCGTCCACCGGTTGCGATGCCCAGCCCTACTTCCGCATCTTCAACCCGGTCACCCAGTCGCAGCGCTTCGATCCCGACGGCCGCTTCATCCGCAAGTACGTGCCGGAACTCGCCACGCTGCCGGAGCGCCACATCCACGCGCCGTGGCTGATGGATGCGGGCGCCCAGGCAAGCGCCGGCGTGCGCATCGGGCACGATTACCCGGCGCCGCTGGTGGATCACGCGGCGGCGCGCAAGCGCACCCTGCTGCGCTATGGGGCGGTCGGCGGCGCGGTGCCGCGGGCGGGGGGCTGAAACGACACGGGCCGCCGGCTTCGGCCGGCGGCCCGTGTGCGGCGCTGCTCAGGCGCGCCCGGTGTAGGCGGCCAGCAGACCGAGCAACTCCTCTTCCTGGTAAGGCTTGCCGAGGTAGTTGTTGGCGCCGACCTCTTCCGCATAGCGGCGGTGCTTGTCGGCCAGGCGCGAGGTGATCATGATCACCGGCACCGCGCGGGTGCGCTCGTCGGCGCGGACGTTGCGCACCAGATCGAAACCGTCCATGCGCGGCATCTCGATGTCCGAGAGGATCACGTCGGGCACCGTCTCGAGCAGCTTCTCCAGCGCATCGACGCCGTCCTTCGCGGTGATCACGCGGTAGCCTTCGCGCTCCAGCAGGCGGCCGGAGATCTTGCGCACGGTGAGCGAGTCGTCCACCACCATGATGGTGGGGATATGCACCGCGGCCGGCGCGCCCTGCGCGCCGCCTTCCGCCAGCAGGGCTTCATCGCCGCCCAGGCTGCGGCTGGCGAGCGCCACCGGGTTGAGGATGAGCACGATCTCGCCGTCGCCCAGCACCGTGGCGCCGGACACGCCGACCAGGCGGGCGATCTGCGGACCGGCGTTCTTCACCACGATTTCCTGGTTGCCGCGCAGCGCATCGACATGCAGCGCCAGGGTCTGCGCGCCGGCGCGCAGCAGCAGCACCCAGTTGAAGCGTTGTACTTCGGGCTGGGTATGGGCGTCGCCGAGCAGGCGCGGCAGGTAGCGGTAGCTGTAGTGCTCGCCTTGCCATTCGGTGCCGCCTTCGCTGCGCAGGCGCTCCAGGGCGTCGGACTTGAGCTCCAGCACCTGGGCGATCATGCTCGACGGAATCGCCCAGCTGCGGTTGCCTGCGCGTACCAGCAGGGCCTGGGTGACCGCCAGGGTAAGCGGCAGGTAGATGCGGAAACGGGTGCCCTCGCCGGGTGTGCTGCCGACGTCGATGCGGCCGCCGACCGCAGCGGTCTCGGCCTTCACCACGTCCATGCCGACGCCGCGTCCGGAAACGGTGGATACGGCGCCCGCGGTGGAGAAGCCTGGTACGAAGATGAGGTTGGTCAGGCGTTTCTCGTCGGCCTGCTCGTCGGCGCCGAGCAGGCCGTTGGCGCGTGCGCGCTCGGCGATGCGGGCGAAGTTCAGGCCGGCGCCGTCGTCGGCCAGTTCGATGGCGATTTCGTTGCCTTCCTGGCGCACGGTGAGGGCGATCTCGCCGATCTCCGGCTTGCCCGCGGTGCGCCGTGCCTCGATGTCCTCGATGCCGTGTGCCACAGCGTTGCGCAGCAGGTGTTCGAGCGGGGCGACCATGTGCTCCAGCACGCCGCGGTCCAGCTCGATGCGTCCGCCGCGCAGGTCCAGAGTGGCGCGCTTGCCCAGATCCTTCGCGCTTTGCCGCACCACCCGGTAGAGGCGGTCGGCCAGGCTGTCGAAGGGCACCATGCGCACCTGCATCAGGGCCTGCTGCAGTTCGCGCGACATGCGCGCCTGACTGTGCAGCGCGACGTCCGCGCCGTCCAGGTTCTTCAGCAGGTTCTGCTGCACGGTGGTCACGTCGTTGACGCTCTCCGCCATCATCCGGGTCAGTTCCTGCAACCGGGTGTAGCGGTCCATCTCGAGCGGGTCGAACTCGGCGTGGTGGCTCTCGGCCTGGGCGATGCGCGACTGCATCTGCACCTCGGCCTGGATCTCGACCTCGCGCAACTGGTTGCGCAGGCGGATCACGTTCTCGGTGAGGTCGAGCAGGGAGCGGCGCAGGGTACGCAATTCGCCTTCGATGCGGGTGCGCGCGATGCCGATCTCGCCGGCCTGGTTCACAAAACTGTCGACCGCATCCGCGCGGACCCGCAGCGTGGCGCTGGCCGTACCGGCTTCGCTCTCGCCGCCGATCTCGACCGCTTCGGGCGCCGCGGCGCCGCCTGCGGCGGCCGCTGCGGGTGGTGCCGGCGGGGGGGCGGGCTCGCCGCCGGCGAGCACATCGATGGTCTGTTCGGCGATGTCGAGACCGCTTTCCAGCTCGTCGATCAGCGCGCCGGCGTCCTTGCCGCTGCGGCGCATCGCCTCGAAGGCGGACTCGAGCTGGTGTACATGTTCGCCGAGGTTCATCGCGCCGGTCATGCGCGCGCTGCCCTTCAGGGTGTGGAGCAGGCGGGCGATGCGCTGCGGCTGCTCGGCGGCGTCTGGCTCCGCGCGCCAGGCGCGCAGGGCCGCGTGCAGATCGCTCAGCAGTTCGGCGCCTTCCTCGAGGAAGATGGGCAGCAGCTGCGCATCGATCTCGTCATGTACCGGTGCGGCCGGTTCGGGCGCCGGCGCGGCTTCCGGCGGCGCGGCGAACATCGGCGCGGCCGCCGGCCCGCTGACCGGGGGGGCTGCAGGAGGGGCTTCGGGCGGTATGGCAGGGGGCGGCTGGAGATCCTCGGCGACGCGGCGGCCGACGCCCTCGAGCTGCTCGATGAGCTCGGGGACGGGCAGCGGCATGGTGCGCGCCGCGACCTCGACGAACATCGCCTCCAGCGTCTCGACCGTGCTCTGCAGCAGGGCGGCCTGCTCCGCCGTGGGTGGCAGCTGGTTGTCCCGGCTGCGCGCCTGGGCGTGTTCGAGCGCGCGCGCCAGCGTCTGCAGCGGTGCCATGCGTGCGGTGCCGGAGATCCCGGCCAGGGTGTGTGCGGCGCGCAGCGCGACTTCCGGCGGGAGCAGCGTCGGGTTGGTCTGCAGACGGGACAGCTCCTGGTGCAGGGTGGCCAGGTGGTGGCGCGCCTCGGCGAGATAGAGGTCGTACAGCGGGTGGGAGATCTCCGCGTCACCGATGCGCACCAGGTCGCTGTCGACGGGCGGCGGCGCTTCGGCGGCCGGCGCCATGTCGGGGGCTTCCGGCAGGATGATCGTGGCGTCCTCGGCGGGCTGTGCCGGCCGCGCCTCGGCGGCGCTGCGTTCGGCCAGCTGGCGTTCGACGGCGTAGGCGAGGTCGTCGTCGAACTCATCGAGGACCGCTTCGTCCTCCTCGGGCGGGCTCTCCTGCAGGGCTTCGGCCACTTCGGCAGGGGAGATCTCCTCCGGTGCGCCTGCGGCGTGCGGCGCTTCGTCCGCCGGCAGCCCGCCGGCAGCCGGCGCAGGTTCGGCGGCGGGCTGCGCCTCGGTCTCCAGTCCCTCGAGCTCGCCTTCCAGCGGTTCGAAGTCGAGCAGGTCGATCTCGTCGGCGAGCGGCTCTTCGTGCGCCTCGTCCTGCGGCGCCTCGTCGCCGGGCAGTTGCAGCAAGGTAGTGGTGCCGAAGTCCTCCTCGGCAGGGGCAGGGGGTTCGGCCGTTGCGGCGGGTGCCGCCGCTTCGCCGGGGGGATGGCCGACCGGCAGCACTTCGCCTTCGTCGGACAGTTCGAGGTCGAACTCGAAACTCTCGGGCAGCGCTTCGGCCGCCGGTGCGCTCGGCACGCCGCCGGCGCTCACCGTATCGGCGATCGCTGCGGGTTCGTGGATCGGCGCATCGCTGCTGCGCAGCCTTTCGGCTTCGGCGAGCAGTGCTTCGGTGCTGCGCCCGTGCGCACCGCCGGCCTCGAGCTGGGCGACCCAGTCGGAGAACACCTGGTGCGCGGCGTCTACCAGATGGTGCAGGGCCGGGGTGGGGGTCCATTCGAACTGCAACCAGCGGTTGAGCGTCTGCTCCAGCCCCCATGCGGCTTCGCCCAGTTCGCGCAGGCCGACCATGCGGCCGCTGCCCTTGAGGGTGTGGAAGCCGCGCCGGATCGCGGTGAGGTACTCGTTGTTCGACGGCTCGGTGCGCGACAGTTCGAGGTGTTCGGCGATCGAGGCGAGCACCTCGTGCGCCTCCTCGATGAAGATCTCCAGCAGTTCGGCGTCGATCTCCGCATCGCTCGCTTCGATCAGGCGCTGGGTCTCGGCCGCGGGGGCGGGGATCGCGGGGGGTTCGGGGGCGGGCTCCGCGGCGAAGCTCTCTTCCTCGTCCTCCTCCTCCGGCGCCAGCGCCTCCACTTCCTCGGCGGCGTGCTCCGCCGGCTGTGCGGCCGGCGTTGCGGGCGCGGCGGCGCCGGCCGGCAGTGCCGCGGCGCTGTCTGTCGGCGCGGCGGGCGCTTCGGTCACGGCGGGCTGCGGCGCCTCCACTTCGGCTGCAGCCAGCGCTGCTTCGGCCTGCCGGCTGTGCGGGTCGAGGAAGTGGGCGAGCCGGGCGGGACCATGCTGCAGGGCCTGAATGTAGAAGCCGAGCGCGGACAGGCGGTGCGCGAGCGCGGCGGATGCTTCGGCCTCGGGCGGGGTATCGGCTTGCGCCAGGGCGGCGATCTCGTCGGCCGCCTCGTGCACCAGGGCGATCGGTTCGTCGTCGCCCAGCAGGCTGAGCGCACCCTCGATCTGATGCAGCGGGGTGGCCAGGGTTGCCAGCGGGGCGCGCTTGTCATTGTTGCGGAAGAAGTCGTCGAGCGCCTGCTCGACCTGCGCCAGGCTGGAGAGGATCTCGCGCGACAACTGGACCAGCGCGTCGCGCTCCTGGTTGCGCCGCGCCCCCAGGGTGGTGGGGGAGAATTCCGCCGATTCGACCTTCTCGCCGCGCATCAGCGCGGCGATGCGTTTCAGGGTATCGGCCACCTGACTGGAGAAGGTGGCGTCGGGGCCGCCGCGTTCGAGTGCGGATTCGCCCAGCAGCAGGGCGGTGGCCACTTCCAGCGAGAGTGCTTCGTTGAGCTGCAGCGGATCCTTGCGCAGCCACTGCAGGAAACTGTCGAGACCCACCAGCAGACGGACGAACGGCGGTCGCCCGAGCTGCTCGGCCTGGCGCGCGATCTCGCC
The DNA here is from genome assembly GCA_030603925.1 of Thauera sp. Taxonomy (GTDB): domain Bacteria; phylum Pseudomonadota; class Gammaproteobacteria; order Burkholderiales; family Rhodocyclaceae; genus Pseudothauera. The sequence continues at coordinate 7,711 of JAUVWV010000067.1, forward strand.
GAGCTGGGCCTCGAAACGCGGCAGGGCGGCGGCACCGCCCGAGCTGAACTCGTCCCAGGTTTCCTTGGCGCTGCCGAGCTTGCTGCGCAGGGTCTGCAACAGTGGGCCGAGCGGGGCGTCGCTGACCGCCGCGCCCGCTTCGGGTATCAGTGCGTCGAGCCGCCAGGTGCTGCGCACCTCGCGTTGCAGGGCGGTGCTGGCGGGCGCCTGGGCAACGAGGTAGAGCACCTCGCGCATCAGCCGGTCGGGCACGGCGGCGTTGCCGCCCAAGGTGCGGCGGAGCTGGGCGTCGAGCTGGGTGAACAGTTTGCGCAGCTCGGGCGTCGGGGCGATGCTGCCCTCGGCCAGTGCGTCGAACAGGGCGGTCGACGCCCACCACAGGGCGCGCGCGGGCGCCTGGGCCAGCACCTGCTCGATGCCGGCCACCGCGTCACGCATGGTGGCCGCGCCGTCGCTGTCACCCGGTGTGCGCAGCCAGGCGAGCAGGCCGCGCTCGAAGCGTGCGCGCAGTTCGCGCAGGCGGTCGCGCCGGGCGCTCTCGGAGAGGTTCTGCGCGGCGGGACGGCGCGCCGGGCGCAGACTCAGGTCGGGAAAGAACAGGTCGACCGCGGCGCTGCCTTCACGTCCCCGCAGCGCCTGGATTTCGGCATACAGCCCGGCCAACCGCAGGGGCTGGTCGGCCGCGCCGTGTATCAGTTCTTCCAGATAGTTGCCGATCGCCGCCAGGCAGCGGCGGCCGAGCGAGAGCAGCGCCGCGTCGCCGGGCAGTTCGCCGCGCACCGCGCTGCCGAGCAGCTGGTCGAGCGCGTCGGTGAACTGCGTCAGGCCGTCGAGGCCGACGATGGACAGGGCGCCGCGCGCCTGGTGCAGATGGGTCTGGGCGAACTGGAGGCGTCCGGCCGGCTCGCTGGCGTCCGCCGCCTGCTCCAGCCCTTCGGCAGCGCGGCCCAGCGCGTTGTCGATCTCGCTCTTGACCCAGGTGAGCGGGCCGAGGTCCAGTTCGGTAGCGTGCGTCATGTGTCGTTCTCTTGCCTGCCGGGGGTGTCAGACCTTGAAGCCCGACACCGAGCCCTTGAGTTCCACCGCCAGGTCGGCCAGCTGGCCGATCGAGACGGCGGTCTGCTGGGTGCCGCGGGTGGTCTGCTCGGTGATGCTGAGAATGTCCTTCATCGACTGCGCCACGCCGGTGGCGGTGGCCGCCTGGCGCTGCGTGTCGGTGGAGATTTGTTCGATCAGGCGGGCGGTTTCCATCGACACCTGGCCGATCTCGGACAGTGCCTGGCCGGCGGCGTCGGACAGCTGGGCGCCTTCGACCACGTCGCGGGTGGCGTTTTCCATTGCGCTCACCGCGTCGTGGGTATCGGTCTGAATGGTCTTCACGATCGCCGAGATCTGCTTGGTCGCCTCGGCCGAGCGTTCCGCGAGGCGCTGCACTTCTTCCGCAACCACGGTGAAGCCGCGCCCGGCTTCGCCGGCGGAGGCGGCCTGGATGGCGGCGTTGAGCGCCAGCACGTTGGTCTGTTCGGTAATGTCGGAGATCAGTTCGACGATTTCGCCGATCTCCTGCGAGGACTCGCCCAGGCGCTTGATGCGCTTCGAGGTCTCCTGGATCTTCTCGCGGATGTCGTTCATGCCGCGGATGGTGTTCTCCACCGCGTCGGCGCCCTTGCGCGCGGAATCCAGCGAGCGGCGCGCGACCTGCGCGGACTGCAGCGCGCGGGCGGAGGATTCGGTCATCGACTGGGCCATCTTCTCCACCGTGCTGCCGGCGCTCATCAGCTCCTGCGCCTGCTTCTCGGTGGCCGCCAGCAGTTCGTTGGAGGTTTGCTGGGCGGACTGGGTGGCGGCGGTCACGCGGGTGGCCGCGTCGTTGATGCGGCGTACCAGTACCGAGAGTTCCTCGATGGTGTAGTTCACCGAGTCGGCGATCGCGCCGGTGATGTCTTCGGACACCGTGGCGCGGATGGTGAGGTCGCCGTCGGCGAGGTCGCCCATCTCGTTCATCAGGCGCAGGATCGCCTGCTGGGTCTGGTTGCGCTCACCTTCGGCGCTCATCCGCTGGCGTTCGGATTCGGCGCGGCGGGCGGCCAGGTCGTCGTTGTAGGCCTTGGCCATCATGGCCAGCACGGCGACGCCGGCCAGCGCGGAGAGCACCACCAGCAGGGTGATCGGGTTGAGTCCGCGGAAGGCCTGGTTGTAGGCGTCCGACAGTTCGTTGGTGCGCGCGAGCAGCGGCGTGGAGTCGCGGAAGATGCGGCTGCCGGCCTGCTTGGCCTGCACCAGCAGCTGGATGTTGCCGAGGATGCCGGTCACCGCGTTGAGGGTGTCGCGTGCGGTGTCGTCGAGTTCGGCCAGGCGGGCGCGGGTCTCGGCGTCGTTGGAGGACTGCTGCAGCTGGGCGAGGTGCTCGCGGAAGGTGTTGGTGTCCTTGCCGAGCAGGAAGGCCACTTCCGGGTCGATCGCGTCGGCCACCAGCAGTGCGTTGGCGTTCTTCGCCATGCGCTGGGTCAGCATCACGGTGCGGTTGGCGGTGGCGATGTCGCGTGCGTTGGCGCCGGAGAGCAGTTTCAGCGACGCCACCTGCTCGGTGAGGTCGAGCAGCATCGCGTTGCCGGCGTTGATGGTGTCGACCGACTCGTTGAGGGTGATCAGGTTCTTTTCCTGGGCGAGCAGCGCCGCGGTGTCCTGTTCGGTCTTGCGCCACGCTTCGGTCAGGGCCTGCAGTGCGGGCTGGGCGGCGGCCGGGCTGGCCGGCACGGCGAGGTCGTCGATCTCGCCGCCCTGCGTGAGGGCGCGCAGCAGCGTGCTGAAGCGCGAGCTGGCCTGGCGCAGTTCGGCAAAGGCCTGCGCGTTGCCCTGCAGCGAGAGCTGGGCGGCCTTGGCGATCTGCTGGGAGAGCATCTGCATCTCGCCCGCGCTGGCCACGTAGGTGGTGGCGTAGCCCGCTTCCCGGCCCTGATAGACCAGCAGGCCGGTGGTGACGATCACCAGCAGGGTGAACAGCACGCCGAGGTTGCGCAGGCGGTCCGCAATCGGGCGTGCCGCCTGTGGGGCGGCAGCCTCCCTGGCCGGCGGCGGCGCGGGATCATGCGTTTCGAGGATGGTGGTGTCGGAGGCCGGCTCCGCCGGAGGGGTCTTCTTTTTGCCGAAGGAAAGCTCGGGAAGCTTCAATGCCATGTCGCGTGCTCCGCCACAAAGTGTCAATGCTGATCGGGCCGATCGGGGGCCGACCGCTTATTCGATGCCTGCGTCGAGAAAGCCCGGATGCGCGAGCAGGCGCTGCGCGTCGAGCTTGAGCCACAGTCTGTCCTGGGTGTCGCGCAGGCGTTGGGTCACCCAGGGGCGCGGGTCCGCTTCGCCGCCGTCCGCCTCGAAATCTTCCGGGCTGCGCAGGCCGACCGCGCGGGAAACCATGATCGCGCTGTTGCTGCCGTGGCGCGCACCGACCAGCAGCAGGCGCGCATGGCCGGCCGGCACGATGGGCGCTCCCTGGTGGAAGCGCGAGAAGTCCACCACGCCGTACAGCGTGCCGCGCACGTTGGCCACGCCGGAGAACCAGGGGCGGGTCAGCGGTACCGGGCTGAGCGGCGGTACCGGCAGGATCTCGCCGCTGTCGGTGAGATCGATCAGCCAGTTCTCCTCGCCGGCCTGCACGCCGAGCAGGGCCCGGCGATCGCCGCTGCGCGCCTCCGCGAGGCGCCGTACCAGACTTTCCTGGAATTCGCGCAGGCTGATCCGCTTCGCCATGCGTCAGCCCAGGGCCTGGATGCGGCCGAGCAATTCGGCGTGATCGACCGGTTTCACCAGGTAGTCGTACGCGCCCTGGCGCATGCCCCAGATCCGGTCGGTTTCCAGCCCCTTGCTGGTGCACATGATGATCGGGATCGCGCGGGTGGCCTCGTCGCGCGAGATCGTGCGGGTGGCCTGGTAGCCGTTCATGCCGGGCATGACCACGTCCATCAGGATCAGGTCGGGCGCTTCGCTCTTGCTCTTGATGATCGCTTCTTCGCCGGTCTCGGCGGTCACGACCTGGTAGCCGTGCTTGACCAGCAGTTCGCTCAGGGCGAGGCGTTCGGTGGGGGAATCGTCAACCACGAGGATTTTCTTGATCGGCATCGCTAGGGCCTTCCGTCTCCGTTTCCGCTGTGTTGCAGACTCAGCCGGCCAGCTTGGGGGCGTGCGCCGCCACCGCCTTGAGCAGGCTGTCCTTGGTAAAGGGTTTGGTGAGGTATTCGTCCGAGCCCACCATGCGACCGCGCGCGCGGTCGAACAGGCCGTCCTTGGACGACAGCATGATCACCGGGGTCGACGACAGGCGGGGGTTCTTCTTGATCAGCGCACAGGTCTGGTAGCCGTCCAGGCGCGGCATCATGATGTCCACGAAGATCACGTGGGGGTGGTGGTCGGCGATCTTCGACAAGGCGTCGAACCCGTCCTCGGCAAGCAGCACCTGGCAGCCCGCCTGGCCGAGAAAGATCTCCGCGCTGCGCCGGATGGTGTTGCTGTCGTCGATCACCATCACCTTCAGTCCGCTCAGGTCCATGGTGTAAGTCCTCGCTGGGTCGTGCGCCGTGCCCGCCGGTCGGGCAGCCGCAAGCAGACATCATTGCCGCCGCGGCGGCTGCGCTGCCGTCATATCTCGACGAGTTCGAAGTCTTCCTTGCGCGCCTCGCATTCCGGGCAGGTCCAGTTCGGCGGCAGGTCCTCCCAGCGGGTACCGGGCGGGATCCCGTCGGCGGGCAGTCCGGCGGCTTCGTCGTAGATGAAGCCACAGATCAGGCACATGTAGGTCTTGTATCCGGTATCGGCCATCTGGCGGAGTGTTCGGGCTTGGATTGACGGTAAAATGGCGGAAATCTTACCGCATTCAGCCCGCCGTGCCAGTGTCGCCCGGCCGGCGCACCGGATCATGCCCGCCCCGCTTCCCGAATTTCCCCCCGTAGTGCTCTGTCTTGCCGCCGGCGATGCCACCGGCGGCGGCGGTCTGCAGTCCGATCTGCTCACCCTCGGCAGCATGGGCTGCCACCCGCTAGGCGTGATGACCGCGGTGAGCGTGCGCGACACCCGTGGTATCGACGACCTGCTGCCCATCGAGCCGGATGCCTTCGCGCTGCAGGCGCGCGTGGTGCTCGAGGACATCCCGGTGCAGGCCTTCAAGCTGGGCATGTGCGGCGGCGTGGAGAACGTCGCCGCGGTGGCCGAGATCCTGTCCGACTATCCGGACATCCCGCTGGTGCTGGAGCCCGCGCTGGCCTACGGTCCGGCCGACGAAGGCGAGGCGGAGGACATGCTGGCCGCCCTGGTCGAGCTGATCCTGCCGCAGGTCACCCTGCTGGTGGCGAGCCGCGACGAGGTGCTGCGTCTGGCCGGCGGTGACGGGGAGGCGGACGAGGATGGCGAACCCGGCGAGCCCGTGCCGCCGCTCGATCCTGACGAGGCCGTCGCGCGCCTGCTGGCACTGGGTACCGAGTATGTGCTGTTGACCGGTGCCGGGCAGCATGGCCCGCAGGTGGTCAACCGCCTGATCGGCGCCGACGGCGTGGTGCGTACCGATGCCTGGGAGCGTCTGCCGGGGCCCTTCCTCGGCGCCGGCGCGACCTTGTCGGCGGCGGCCGCCGCCGCACTGGCGCATGGCATGAACGTGCCCGAGGCGGTGCGCGAGGCGCAGGAGTTCACCTGGCAGGCCCTGGCCGCAGCCTTCCGCCCCGGCATGGGGCCGGCGATTCCCGACCGTTTCTTCTGGGCGCGTCCGCGCGCGGGCGATGCAGACTGAGCGGCCGCTGCGCGGGCTCTATCTGGTCACCCCGGAAGAGGCGGACGATGCCGTGCTGCTGGCGCGGGTGGACGCCGCGCTGCGCGCCGCGCCCGTGCTGCTGCAATACCGCAACAAGCTGCTGCCGCCGGCGCGCCGCGCCGCGCAGGCGGCCGCAGTGTTGGCGCGCTGCCGTGCCGCGGGGGTGCCGATGGTGGTGAACGACAGCGTCGAACTGGCGCTCGCCCTCGATGCCGACGGCGTGCATCTGGGGCGCGACGACGGCGATCCGGCGGCGGCGCGCGCGCACCTCGGTGCCGGGCGCATCCTCGGCGTGTCGTGCTACGACGAATGGCCGCGCGCGCTCGCCGGGGTGCGTGCCGGTGCCGACTACGTGGCCTTCGGCGCGATGTTCGATTCGCCCACCAAACCCGCCGCAGTGCGTGCGCCGCTGTCCCTGCTGGCGCGCGCGCGGGCCGAGCTGGACGTCGCCGTCGCGGCGATCGGCGGCATCAGCGCAGACAACGCACCGAGCCTGGTCGCCGCCGGTGCGGACCTGCTGGCGGTGATCAGCGACGTCTTCGGGGCGCCCGATCCGGCCGCACGCGGCGCGGCCTACGCCGCAGTCTTCCGCAGTGCCGCGCAGGGTGGACCCGGGCGCGCCGCGCCGCCACAATGATTTCCTTTATCCGCAAGCGAAGCACAACGCCATGAACAGCCGAAACGAAGCCCTCTTCCAGCGTGCCCAGAAAACCATCCCCGGGGGCGTCAATTCGCCCGTGCGGGCCTTCCGCTCGGTGGGCGGCACGCCGCGCTTCCTTGCACGCGCCGAAGGCGCACGGGTGTGGGACGCGGACGGCAAGGCCTATATCGACTACGTCGGCTCCTGGGGGCCGGCGATCACCGGCCATGCGCACCCGGCCATCGTCGAGGCGGTGCGCGAGGCGGCGCTGAAGGGGCTGTCCTTCGGTGCGCCGACCGAATCCGAGGTCGACATGGCCGAGCTGCTGTGCGAGCTGCTGCCGTCGATGGAGATGGTGCGCCTGGTCAGCTCCGGCACCGAGGCGACGATGAGCGCCATTCGCCTGGCGCGCGGCTTCACCGGGCGCGATGCGATCGTCAAGTTCGAGGGCTGCTACCACGGCCACGCCGACAGCCTGCTGGTGAAGGCCGGCTCCGGCCTGCTGACCTTCGGCAACCCGTCCTCGGGCGGCGTGCCGGCGGACTTCGCCAAGCACACCGTCGTGCTCGACTACAACGACC
>JAUVWV010000290.1 GCA_030603925.1 Thauera sp.
GCCTGCCCAAGCGCAAGGGCCGACATCCGGTGCTCAGCGAAGCGCAGGAGAACGCGCTGTGGGCGCGCTGGAAACCGGCCGTAACACAGCGTGGCATCGCGCTCGAAGACGACACTGCGGTGCTGAAGCTCACCCTCGACCTCGCCGAGGAACTGAATCTTCCGGCTTCCGTCATCTGGGCCGCCATCCGGAGCTGGATCGACCAGGGACTGGTGTAGCCCATGGGCACCGGCGGATCCTTCTCGCGCGACGGTCCGGTGCCGCTGTCGGCGCTGCTCGATGATGCCGCCAGGCGTATCCCCTCGGCCGCGAGCGGGCCCTTGCCCAGCGACGGCTTCCTGTTCAGCGGGAATCGTCATGACAGCGTGCCCCGCCGATTGCTCCTGGACACCCGGCTCACGCCGCTGGAGCGCAATGCCTGGCAGGTGTTTCGTCTGCTGCTCAACGACGACGGGATCACCGCCTTCCCCACCGCCGAAGCGTTGCGGCCCTACCGGGCATCGCTGCCCTGCACCCCGACGGCCTCCCACGCGACGGTGGCCAGGGCGCTCACCCTGCTGCGGCTGACCCGCTGGCTCAGCCTGGTGCGCCGGCGGCGCGATCCCAGGACCGGGCGCATCCAGGGCAATCTCTACGTGCTCCACGACGAACCGCTCACGCCCTTCGAGGCGATGCAGCTCGACCCCGACTACCTGGGCCTGGTCAGCCAGGCGCGGACCCACGCCAGCAAGGCCGTGCAACGGGTCGGCCTGCATACGCTCCGGGAGATCGCCGAGGACCCGCTGCTGAGCGGCCGCAGCCTGCCCACCCGCCTGCAGGTGCTCGCCCAGAGGCTCGCGGGCGAGCACATCGGCAAGACCCCCGGTTATCCACAGGAGTCGAACGCGACAAAATCCGAAGAAGGCGAATACGCCCTGCTTCGGAACGACGAACCCCCCGCTTCGGAATCCGAAGTGGGCCGCAAACCCGCGCCAGACGGCACGCTTCGGAATCCGAAGCAGGACCGTACAGTACGTAGAGATCGTATGTATGAAGTACGTACGGTACCGCGCGCACGCGACACCGAAGACGCGCAGGCACCACCCCTGCCCCGGCGCTTCCAGGCCCTGAAGGCCGAGCAACAGGCCGGCGCGCTGGTCGCCCTGCAACAGGTCGAGCCGGGCCTGCGCCAGGCCGTGCTCGACGAATGGGACGCACGCTGTCGGACCAGCACGGTGCGCAATCCCGCCGGCTACCTGTTCGGCATCATCCAGAAGGCGATCCGCGGGGAGTTCAAGGCCTGGGTGGGCCAACACCCGCCGGGCATGGACAAGCCCGCTTCGCCGCCACACCAGGCCGCCCCTTCTCCGACGCCCCTACCCGCCGATCCCGAGGTGGCCCGGCAGCATATCGAGCATCTGCGATCGTTGCTGCGCATGACCTGATCGCCGCCACGTCGCCGGAGCTATCCCCTGGGGATAACTCCATCACGGGCTACCCGCATCCAGCCGCCCGGCACGGTGGCATTGCGGATTCGCTGGCTATCAGGCGGACCGACAGGTTCGCACCGTCAGACCAGGACCACTCGGCTCTCCGTATCGCTATCCCCGGGGGATAGCTGGAACCGACGGCCTTCCACGAAAGGCAATCCGGGCGGGCGACGGCTGCGGTTTGTTGACTGACGGCCTTCCAGCCGGTGGCGATGCTGGCGACTCGTTCCCTCACCGCGAATCGTCGCCATGGCCAACGAGCCCCTGCAACTGAATCTTGGATCGCTGCGCAGCGCGATGTCGCTGACGCTGCACACCCACCACGCTTCGCGCATCTGGCACGGCCGCACACCGGCCGAGGGGCGCCCCGGCATCGTCGGCCTCAACGGCTTCATCAGCGTGATGAACAAGATGAAGCGCGGCGCGGAGCAGGACGACCCCTATTCGGACTGGTGGATGCTGCGCATCGAGGACAAGCTGGCCGATACGAAGGTCCGCCTGCAGGCGCTGCGCGAGCAGGTCGAGCAGGTGCTCGCGGATGTCCCTCCTGCGCTCAGCCTCGGCGAGAACCTGAACATGCAGCCGGTGAAGTTGCCGCTCTTCGTCAATGCCCAGCTCGGCTTTGCCGCCGTCTACCTGCTGGCCGACTACGACGATTTGGCGCGCAAACTGATCCTGGCCCACCACACGGCGCTGATCGACCGCAGTACGCTGGAGCGCTGGCTCAACGATGGCGCGCATGCGTTGCGCAGCCTGCTCACCCTGGCCCAGCAGTACCGCTATTCCGGCACGACGCGCGACGACTTCGCGGCAAAGAACGCCGCGGCACGGGTGGCGTTGGAGAAATTCGGCGAGCTGCCACAGGACGTGCTCGAAGGCACGCGCCGTTCGCGGTTTGCGCCCCCCATCGCACGACGGGGAAGCCCGCCCGAGTCACCGCCCCCTGAGGACTCGGAACCAGGAGTAGCCAACGGCGCAACCGCCATCGCAGCGGAAAACGAAGGTGCCAAGGCATGACGGCAGCGACTTCTTCCGGCCGTCCACCGCGCTTCACTCCGCTAGCACAGGCGGACTTCCAGCGGCTGGAACACGCAGGCTACCTAAAAGGCCTTTTACAGCCCTTTAAAGGTAAGGGAAGTCTGGAGACCTGGGCCAACCAGTGCATGGCGCTGCGCGACGAGCTGATCACCCTGGCACAAAGGCAGGTGCTACCGCAGGCGCGCGCCTACCCATTCAATCTGCTCGATGTGCAACTGGCCCAGCAGACGACTGGCGCAGGGACGACCTTCCTGCGCTGGCGCAACCTCGACCGCTCGACAATGGGCGTGGCCTTGTGGGAGTCGTTGCTCGATCGCTCCGCGACACCGGCCTCGCTGATAGACGACCTGTATGCGATCGAACTGCAGCGCATCGCACTGAACATGCAGATCAGCCTGGCCCACAGCATCGCCCGCGTCGCCCTGGAATGCGCCAACAGGATGGCCCAAGCCGAGGTGACCTATCTGCGACGTGTCCACGGACATGTCACATCCATTCCCACCACCCCCAAGGAGACCCCATGAGCACGCACTTCGTCGGCGAAGGCAACATCGGTTCTGCGCCGGAGTACCGCGAATTCCCCAACGGCAACGACGAACCGCGCAGGCTGCTGCGTCTGAACGTCTATTTCGACAACCCTATCCCGAAGAAGGATGGCGAATACGAGGACCGCGGCGGTTTCTGGGCACCGGTGGAGCTGTGGCATCGCGATGCCGAGCGTTGGCAGTCGCTGTACCAGAAGGGCATGCGCGTACTGGTCGAAGGCCGTACCGTTCGCGACGAATGGGAAGACGCCGACGAGAACGAGCGCGTCACCTTCAAGATCGAGGCCCGGCGCATCGGCATCCTGCCGTACCGCCTCGAGGCGGTGATCCTCAGTGGCAAGCCGGCCGGGGGCCAATGACCATGCATCGCGGGCGGCTGTAGCAACCGTCAGACGCCCGCCTTGCACCAGTGGGCTATCCCCAGGGGATAGTTCCACTGCGGCCCACCGAGTTCCAGGCCGCCCTCCCGACACGAATCTTCCGTCCCTCATATTGCCGCGACCCGCACCTACCACTGCGGCAACCATGCCTCTACCGATCACAATTCGGTGTCCATGCCATCCGGCTTCCTTGCTGCCGGTCTCATCTGGCCCAGCCATGCTGTTGTCCATCCGATGAACTGCACATTCCCGAGGAGGCTTCAGCATGCGCGTGTTCCTGTGCGAGAAGCCTTCGCAAGGCAAGGACATCGCCCGCGTGCTGGGGGCAGGCCAGCGTGGTTCCGGCTGCTACAGCGGCATGGGTATCGTCGTGACCTGGTGCATCGGCCATCTGGTCGAAGCGGTTCCACCCGAGGGCTATGACGAGCGCTACAAGCGCTGGACTCTTGAGCACCTGCCCATCATCCCCGAGCGCTGGCGTGTCGAGCCC
>JAUVWV010000306.1 GCA_030603925.1 Thauera sp.
AACATGGCCCCGGTGATGGCGCTGCGCAAGCAGTACGGCGAGAAGTTCGAGAAGGCGCACGGCGTGCGCCTGGGCTTCATGGGCTTCTTCGTCAAGGCCGCAGTGGCCGCGCTGAAGAAGTTCCCCATCCTCAACGCCTCGGTCGATGGCAACGACATCGTCTACCACGGCTACATCGACATCGGCATCGCGGTCGGTTCGCCGCGCGGCCTGGTGGTGCCCATCCTGCGCAACGCCGAATCCATGTCGATCGCCGAGATCGAACTGAAGATCGCCGAGTTCGGCCAGAAGGCCAAGGACGGCAAGCTGTCGCTGGAAGAACTCTCCGGCGGCACCTTCTCGATCTCCAACGGCGGCGTGTTCGGCTCCATGATGTCCACCCCGATCATCAACCCGCCGCAGTCGGCGATCCTCGGTATCCATGCCACCAAGGATCGTCCGGTGGTGGAGAACGGTCAGATCGTCATCCGCCCGATCAACTACCTGGCGATGTCCTACGACCACCGCATCATCGACGGCCGCGAAGCCGTGCTGGGCCTGGTCACCATGAAGGAAGCGCTGGAAGATCCGGCCCGCCTGATCCTCGACGTCTAATCATCACCGGCCGGGGCGCGTCCGACGCGGGAGCCTGCTCCCGCAACGGGCGTGCCCCGTCTGCCAAGAAAGGGAGAATTCAATGTCCAAGCAATTCGACGTCCTCGTCGTCGGTGGCGGCCCTGGCGGCTATGTCGCCGCGATCCGCGCGGCCCAGCTCGGCTTCAAGACCGCGTGCTGCGAATCCAACCCCTATGCCGACCCGAAGGGCGAGCCGCGCCTGGGCGGTACCTGCCTGAACGTGGGCTGCATCCCCTCCAAGGCGCTGCTGCACACCTCGCACGTGTTCGAGGAAGCCGCGCACGGCTTCGAAGCGCAGGGCATCAGCGTCGGCACGCCGAAGATCGACGTGGCCAAGATGATGGGCCGCAAGAACGGCATCGTCGACCAGCTCACCGGCGGCATCAAGGGCCTGTTCAAGAAGAACAAGGTCACCCAGCTCAACGGCCACGGCAGCTTCGTCAAGCAGGTCGCCGACGGCTGGGAGATGAAGGTCGGCGAGGAGACCGTGGTCGCCAAACAGGTCATCGTCGCCACTGGCTCCAAGGCCCGCCACCTGCCGGGCATCCCGGTCGACAACAAGCTGGTGTGCGACAACGTCGGCGCGCTGGATATCGACGCCGTGCCGAAGAAGCTGGCCATCATCGGGGCCGGCGTGATCGGCCTCGAGATGGGCTCCGTGTGGCGCCGCCTGGGTACCGAAGTGACCGTGCTGGAAGCCATGCCGGAGTTCCTCGCCGCCGCCGACCAGGACATCGCCAAGGAAGCGCTCAAGCTCCTCCCCAAGCAGGGCCTGAAGATCAACCTCGGCGTCAAGATCGGCGAGGTCAAGGTCGGCAAGAAAGGTGTGTCGCTGGCCTACACCGACAAGGACGGCGCCCAGCAGAAGCTTGATGCCGATCGCCTGATCGTCTCGGTGGGCCGCGTGCCCAACACCGACGGCCTGAATGCCGGAGCCGTGGGCCTGAAGCTCGATGAGCGCGGCATGATCGAAGTGGACGACCACTGCCGCACCAACCTGCCCGGCGTGTGGGCGGTGGGCGACGTGGTGCGTGGCCCGATGCTGGCGCACAAGGCCATGGAAGAGGCGGTGATGGTCGCCGAAGTGATGGCGGGCCAGGCCGGCCACTGCAACTTCGACACCGTGCCGTGGATCATCTACACCGCACCGGAAATCGCCTGGGTCGGCAAGACCGAGCAGCAGCTGAAGGCGGAAGGCGTGGCCTACAAGGCCGGCAAGATCCCGTTCGCCTTCAATGGTCGCGCCATGGGCATGGCCGCACCGGAAGGCTTCGTCAAGATGCTGGCCGACGCCAAGACCGACCGCATCCTGGGCGTGCACATCATCGGCGCCTCGGCCTCCGAGCTGATTGCCGAAGCCGTGGTGACGATGGAGTTCGGCGGCGCGTCGGAAGACCTGGCGCGCATCTGCCATGGTCACCCGACCATGTCGGAAGCGGTGCACGAAGCCGCACTGGCCTGCGACAAGCGTCCGCTGCACGCCTGAGCGCCGCGCCGCAAGCGAGGGGAGAAGGCCCGGGCGCCGCAAGGCGCCGGGGTGCTTCTCCCTTTTTCGTCAGTCCCCCGATCCGAGTTTCACCATGGCCCATCGCACCCTGAACGTTCCCGAACACGGCATGCTCGACGCTTACGAGGCGCAGCTCAAGGCGCGCGGCTACAAGTCCGACCCCGCCCAGCGTGCCGCCGCCCAGCGCCTGCAGCAGCTGTATACCGAACTGATCACCTTCAAGGCCGCGCGCCGCACCGCGCTGCGCAAGGTCTTCGCCCGGCCGCGCATGCCGCGCAGCGTGTATTTCTGGGGCGGGGTGGGGCGTGGCAAGAGCTTCCTGATGGACTGCTTCTTCGACTCGGTGCCTTACCAGCGCAAGCGCCGGGTGCATTTCCACGCCTTCATGCAGGAAGTGCAGAACGACCTGAAGAACCACAACCGGGAGGCCGATCCGCTGCAGAAGGTGGCCGACCGCATCGCCCGGCAGACGCGCCTGCTGTGCTTCGACGAGTTCCACGTCTCCGACATCGCCGATGCGATGATCCTTGGCCGCCTGCTCGATGCGCTGTTCGCCCGCGGGGTGATCTTCGTCATGACCTCCAACTACCCGCCGGACGGTCTCTACCCCAACGGCCTGATGCGGGTGAACTTCCTGCCCACCATCGAGATGATGAAGCGCCGCTTCGACGTCTTCGAGGTGGATCATGGCACCGACTACCGCCTGCGCACCCTGGAGAAGATCGAGATCTACCTGGTGCCGCATGACGACGAGGCGCGGCGCAAGATGGCCGACGACTTCCGCCGCCTCGCGGGCAGCGACGGCGAGGACGGCGCGATCGAGGTGCTGGAGCGCCAGCTGCCGGTGGTGCGCCAGGCCCCCGGGGTGATCTGGTTCGATTTTGCCACCCTGTGCGGCGGTGCCCGTTCGCAGAACGATTACCTGGAGATCGCGCGCGAGCACCACACCGTGCTGCTCTCCGAAGTGCCGAAGATGGATGCCGGGAAAGCCTCCGAGGCGCGCCGCTTCACCTGGCTGATCGATGTGCTGTACGACCACCGCGTGAAGCTGATCATGAGCGCCGAAGTGGAGGCGCACGACCTGTACACCCAGGGCCACAACGCACACGAATTCGTGCGCACCGTGAGCCGCTTGATGGAAATGCGCACCCGCGACTACCTCGCCGAGGCGCACCGGGTGGATTGAGCCCGGCGACGCAGCCGGGCGGGTCGTTCAGACCCTGACGTCGATCGACTGGCCCAGATGCGGCGGGTTGGCGGGTGCCTGCGGCAGGGCGGCAATGAGCTGGGCAGCGTTCTGCGCCTGCAGGTCCATCGCCTTCTTCAGCACCTGCACGCCGACGGCGTCGCCGGTGCGTGCCTGGCTGAGACTGCTGGCGAGCTGGCTGACCGTGCTGACATCCATGGGCGACTCCTTGCGCAGGTGTTGCGGGAAACGGCCGGCCGATTGCGCGCGGGCCGTTTGCGGTCCATTCTAGCGCAAGGAGACCCAGCCGGGAGACCGCCGGACATGCGCAAGATCGTGCTGCTGCTGTGTATGCTGCCCTTG
>JAUVWV010000001.1 GCA_030603925.1 Thauera sp.
CCCAGAAGCGCCGCACCGTCACCATCGTGCCCGCTGCTGCCTGATCCCGGTAAACCGGTCCAAAAAGCCCTATCCTTGCGGTAGGGCTTTTTTGTTTTTGGCCATCGCAGGCAACTATCCATGAAGTTTTTCGACGAAGCACGCATCGGAGCCATCGCCGGCGACGGCGGAATGGTGGCTTCCCGCCGTAGCGCTCGCACCAAGGCCCTGCCAGTATGAAGTTCTTTGACGAAGCACGTATCGAAGTCATCGCCGGCGACGGCGGCAATGGCGCCGCCTCCTTCCGGCGCGAGAAGTTCGTGCCGCGCGGCGGTCCGGATGGCGGCGACGGCGGGCGTGGCGGCAGCGTGTATGCCGTAGCGGACCGCAACCTGAACACCCTGATCGACTTCCGCTACACCCGCACCCATCGCGCCGAACGCGGCCAGAACGGCGGCAACAAGGACTGCTACGGCAAGGGCGGCGACGACATCGTGTTGCGCATGCCGGTCGGCACCGTGATCACCGACCAGGAAACCGGCGAGCTGATCGCCGACCTGGACGAGGACGGCAAGCGTGCGCTGGTCGCGCGCGGCGGCAAGGGCGGTCTGGGCAACCTGCACTTCAAGTCCAGCGTGAACCGCGCCCCGCGCAAGCGCACCATGGGCGAAGAAGGCGAGCGCCGCAGCCTGCGCCTGGAGCTCAAGGTGCTGGCCGACGTGGGCCTGCTGGGCATGCCCAACGCCGGCAAGTCGACCTTCATCCGGGCGGTCTCGGCAGCACGCCCGAAGGTGGCCGACTATCCGTTCACCACGCTCGCGCCCAACCTCGGCGTGGTCCGCACCAGCGAGGCGCGCAGTTTCGTCATTGCCGACATCCCCGGCCTGATCGAAGGCGCGGCCGAAGGCGCTGGGCTGGGCCACCAGTTCCTGCGCCACCTGTCGCGCACCCAGGTGCTGCTGCACCTGGTGGACCTCGCGCCCTTCGACCCCGAGGCCGATCCGGTGCGTGACGCACTGGCCATCGTCGAGGAGTTGCGCAAGTACGACCAAGAGCTGTACAGCAAGCCACGCTGGCTCGCGCTCAACAAGCTCGACCTGATTCCCGAGGAGGAGCGCGCGCAGCGGGTGGCGGACTTTCTCGCCGCCTACGGTCCGGTGGAGCGCCACTTCGAGATCTGCGCAATCAACGGCGAAGGCTGCCAGGCGCTGATCTTCGCGCTGCAGGACTTCATCGACGCCGAACGCGAGCGCGTCGAGACGGAGAAGGCCGCACGCCGCGCCGCCTTCGACGCCGCACAGGCCGCCCTGCTGGCCGAGCGCGACCGCCCGCGGGACGATGAGGGCGAAGACTTCGACGATGAAGACCTCGGCGACGAGGCCGAGGAAGACGATACGGCAAGCGACGCCAACGACGGGGACCGCCCCCGCGACTGAGCCTGGTGCAAGCAATGAGAGCCAAGATTCGTGATGCACGCCGCCTGGTGATCAAGGTCGGCAGCGCCCTGGTGACCAACAACGGCACCGGGCTGGACAAACAGGCCATGGCCGACTGGGCGCGCCAGATCGCCGCGCTGCGCGACACGGGCAAGCGGGTCGCGCTGGTGTCCTCCGGCGCGATCGCCGCGGGCATGCAGCGCCTCGGATGGCACAAGCGCCCGCACGAGATGCATCGCCTGCAGGCCGCCGCCGCGGTGGGCCAGATGGGTCTGGTGGAAGCCTACGAGGAAGCTTTCGCGCGCCATGGCCTGCACACCGCGCAGATCCTGCTCACCCACGAGGACCTGGCCGACCGCAAGCGCTACCTGAATGCGCGCTCGACGCTCAACACCTTGCTCGACCTCGGGGTGGTGCCGATCATCAACGAGAACGACACCATCGTCACCGACGAGATCAAGTTCGGCGACAACGACACCCTCGGCGCGCTGGTCGCCAACCTCATCGAAGCCGACGCTCTGATCATCCTGACCGACCAGAAGGGCCTGTACACCGCGGACCCGCGCCGCGACCCGGCAGCCGAACTGATCTCCGAAGGCCAGGCCGAGGACCGGCGCTACGAGGCCATGGCCGGCGGCGCGGGCAGCGGCATCAGCAAAGGCGGCATGATCACCAAGATCCGCGCCGCCCAACGCGCCGCGCGCAGCGGTGCGCACACCTGCATCGCCAGCGGCCACGAGCAGGATGCGCTGGTCCGCCTGGCCCAGGGCGACACGCTGGGCACCCTGCTCTACGCCAGCAGCACCCCGCTGCAGGCCCGCAAGCAATGGCTGGCCGACCATCTGCAGCTGGCCGGCAGCCTGATCCTCGACGAAGGCGCGGCAGCCGCGCTGCGCACCGGGCGCAGCCTGCTGCCGGTGGGGGTGCTGGAAGTGCGCGGCGAGTTCGAGCGCGGTGCCGCAGTCTCCCTGCACGGCGCGAGCGGCGAGGAACTGGGGCGCGGACTGATCAACTACAACAGCACCGAATCGCGCCGCATCGCCCGCCGGCCGAGCAGCGAGATCGAGAGCGTGCTGGGCTACATCGACGAGCCGGAACTCATCCACCGCGACAACATGGTGGTGCGCTGACGCGCCTGCGCGAAACGGCTGCTGCAAAGGACAAGGGAGCCTGACGGCTCCCTTGCTCCTCCCCTTTCACAAGCACCGGCACTCTTACGGTGCCTTGGTGCGTTTCTCCGCTCAGCGCTGCACGCGGCGGCGGCGTACCAGACCGAGACCGAGGAGACCGATACCCATCAGGGCGACGGTGCCGGGCTCGGGTACGGACAGACGGAACTGGCCGTTGTTGCTGACGAAGAAGGAGCCCAGCGCCGGATCGTTCACCCAGGTCCCCGGCAGACCGGTGGATTCGAAGATCTCGTCGGCAAAGGTCGTATTGAGCTGATCGGTCGGGATCTGGTTGGCATTCACCGTAGCGAAGCCGAACAGCAGGCCCATCGGATCATTCACCACATCGGCCATGTCCATGGTCAGCCCGGCGTCGAAGAAGAAGTAGCCGGCCGCAAGGAAGGTGGCCTTGGCGATCAGTTCGACCTGACCGTTGGCGATCGGTGTGCCGTCCGGATTGACCTGCAACCCGCCGCCGATGACCTCGAAGGTGGCGATCGGCATGCCGTCGACCCCGAAGATACCGGTGGTGCTGCCCCACTGACCCAGCGGGATGGAGTAGAGGTTCAGGGTGCCGCCGGTGAAGGTGGCATCGCCGCCGAAGGTCCCGTTGCCGGTGGCATCGAACAGCGCCGCCAGTTCGCGGGTCTGGGTTGCGTTATAGGGCAGGCCGAAGTCATGCGAGGTCGAGCGCACGGCCCCCCACTCTTCGAAGGTGAAGTTCGCACCACCGGTCGGGGTCAGTACGATGTAGGCACCGCCTACGATGTCCAGGAAGCTGGTGATGTGGGTTGCGCCGCCGGCACCGCCGGCGCCGTCGGCATCGAGGTACCAGTTGGTGACCACAGCCGACTGCGCTGCGGAGGCCACCGCCATCCCGGCAGCGACCAGCGTTGAGGCAAGGAATTTGCGGATGTTCATCTCGATCTCCTGTGGGCTGACCGTCTGGTGCAACATTCATCAGAGGGCTCGCCAACAAGACAGCAGATTCCAGGCCACACGCCGCACAAATCTCCCATGTATTTGTTTTATCTAATTTTTCAGATGAACATCCGCTACCGCACCCAGGCGCGCAAAGCATTACTGTACAGAATCCCGACAGCCCCCGGCACGCGCATCAGGAGGCCAGCAACGCGGACACCGGCTGCCGCACGGAACGGGCCGATGCGCGCGCACCGGCACCCACGCGGCACAGGAACACCCCCGTATCGCGTGCGTCGAGGATGGCGTCGACGGCCGCAGCCACCCCCGCGATCGCTTCATTGACGCCCGCCGACCTCGATACGGCCGCGCGATGCACGCCGTACCAGCGGAAGATCAACGGCGTCATCTCGGGCTGCAGGCGCAGATCGAGCGATTCGGCGGTGAGCCACACGCGCTGCATGGCCACGCCTGCATGGACATAGTCCTCCAGCGACACTGGGGCGCGCTCGGCGCGCACCAGCAGGTGCGCGGCGCACAGGATGGCGGGCAGAAAATCGAGCTGGATGCGCGGCGCCACCGTGCCGAACAGATAGCGGTTGAAGAAATCCACCCGCTCCCAGCTTTGCATCACCCAGCGCATCAGGCGCGCGGTAAGCGGATCGACACCCACCGCCTGATCGGGGATGCGGTCCTCGCTGAAGCGCGCGTTCCACTCGATGACTTCCTTGTGCACCCGGTAGGCTTCCGGGCAGGTCAGGCGGATGCGGGCGTTGTCCCACAGCAGCCCGGCAATACGCCGGCGCTGCGCGAAGGATTCGAACAGCTCGACCGAGTAGCCCGGACCGGCTGCGCCCTGCAGCGCCGCACGCTGGGCTGCGCTGAGCGGCGTGGTCTGCAGCGGGCGGCGCTGCACGCTGCGCGTCTCGACGAAGGGCAGCAACGGATCGGCGCGCAGCGCTGGGGCGTCGGTCAGCTTTACATCGAACACCGGGGCCGTATCGGGCGTGCCCGGGCGGCGCGCCCAGACGGCGTCCAGGCCGTGTGCGGTGGCGGCGATGCGCAGGGTTTCCAGCAGCGCGCCATGCGCCATGTGGCTGGCATGCCCGTCGAAGTCGTAGATGCACCACTCGCGGGTGTCGTGGCCGTGCACCGCGATGTGATCGCCGGCGACGATCTCGAAGCGCCAGGGCTGGGTGTTGTCGCCGCTCGGCGCCCAGCGGGCCAGATCGAGGATCTTCAGCAGGATGTCGCGCTCAGCCATGTTGCCCTCCGGAGGTACGCATCTTCGCCAGCTGCTTGCGGGCGATCCATAATCCGAGCCGCTGCAGCGGGTTGCGGTTCCCGCCCGGACGCCAGGTGTGCACAAAGCGCTGGCGGTAGGCGTCGAACTGGTAGCCATGCGGCGCGGCCCGCAGCGTGCCGCGGCCGAGCAGGATCTTCAGCGCTTCGGTGGCGGTCACCCCGGCGCACAGCTGGCAGGCGGCAATGGTGGACGGGCCACGCTGCTCGGCCAGGTTCACCCGCGAGGGATCGGCCAGGTAGCCGCGCTGCAGCATCGCCGGCGACAGGCCGAGCAGAAAGCGCACCGACATCTCGTCCTTGTCGCAGCCTTCGAGGCAGAAGTAGTCCTCGAAGGACATGCCGCCCGGCAGGAACACCAGCAGGGCGGTGCCCATGCCCAGCGGCGCGGCGGTGACCGCCGGAATGCCCAGCCGGTGGCAGGCCGCGAAGGTGGCGCGGCGCGCCTCGAAAGCAAAGAAATCCAGGCCGTCCACGTAGAGATCCACGCCGCGCAGGAAATCGTCCAGATTGTCCTGCGAGACGCCCTGCGGAAAGCGCCGCAGCGTCAGCCCCGGGTTGATGTCGGCCGCCATCTCGGCGAGCACGTCCACCTTCGGGCGGCCCAGCGCGGACACCACCGCACCGGCCTGGCGGTTGAAATTGACCACGTCGAAGGTGTCGAAGTCGGCGATGTTGAAGGCGCCGATGCCGAGCCGCGCCAGGGTCAGCAGATGCACCCCGCCCACCCCGCCCATGCCGGCAATCGCCACGCGCTTGCCGCGCAAGGCCTGCTGCTCGGCGACCGTGACCCAGCCGATATTGCGCGAGAAGGCGGCATCGTAGTCGAAGCCGGTATCCGTCGAGGCAGCCATTCAACGACTCCTTAGTCATCGTCGATACTGCAGCTATCATAGAGAAGCACTCCCGCGGTTGAAACCGTTCGATGAGGTGAGCATTGTCCGCGCCCCTGGCCCAGACCGTCCTGCTGGCTGCCCGCAACCTGCTCCGGCAACGCCGGCGGGCGCTGCTGGCGCTGGCCACGGTGTGTGGCGGCGTGGTCGCCTATCTGCTCGCCGGTGGTTTCATCCACTGGATCTTCCAGGACATGCGGGAGTCCACCATCCACTCCCAGCTCGGTCACATCCAGATCACCCGGCCGGGCTACTTCCGTGAAGGGCTGGGCGACCCGTACAGCTATCTGTTGCCCGCGGACGCCACGGCGGCCAGCGAAGCGGGCGGCGGCGTGCGTACCGTGGCGCCCCGTCTGGCCTTTAGCGGCCTGGTCAGCAAGGGCGATGACACCGTTTCCTTCGTCGGCGAAGGCATCGATCCGGCGCGCGAGGCGCCGATCACGCGCGCCATCACCATCGTCGCCGGACGCGACCTGACCGACAGCGGTCCCGATGCCGTACTGCTCGGCGAGGGCCTGGCGGCCAACCTGGGCGCCGCACCGGGCGACCTGGTGGTGCTGCTGGCGACCACCGCCGACGGCGGGATCAACGCGGTGGAACTCGAGGTGGCCGGGCTGTTCGCCACCATCACCAAGGCCTACGACGACACCGTGCTGCGCGCGCCGATCGAGATCGCGCGCCGCCTGATGCGGGTCGAGGGAGCGACCAGCTGGGTGGTGCTGCTCGACGACACCGAGGCCACCGGACGCACCGCCAGCGCGCTGGCGAACCGCCTGCCGCCGGACGCCTTCGAGATCATCCCGTGGTCCGATCTGGCGGACTTCTACAACAAGACCGTCGAACTGTTCTCGCGCCAGGTCGGCGTGGTGCGCATCCTGATCGCACTGATCGTGGTGCTGAGCATCTCCAACACCCTGTCGATGGCGGTGATCGAGCGCACCAGCGAGATCGGCACCTCGATGGCCATCGGCGTGCGCCGGCGCGGCATCCTCGGGCTGTTCCTGTGGGAAGGCGCGCTGCTCGGCGTGGCCGGCGGCGTCATCGGCGTGGCGCTGGGCTATCTGTGCGGCGCACTGGTGTCGGCCATCGGCATTCCGATGCCGCCGCCGCCCGGCATGGCGCGCGGCTATGTCGGGCAGATCGCCATCTCCCCCGCACTCGCGCTGGACGCCTTCCTGCTCGCCTTCGTCACCACCCTGGTGGCCAGCATCTTCCCGGCCTGGAAGGCCTCCCGCATGAACATCGTCGACGCCCTGCGCCACCAGAGGTGACCCGGATGCTGTTCAAGCTCGCCCTGCGCAACATCTTCCGCCAGAAACTGCGCACCGGCATGACCCTGGCGGCCATCGTGTTCGGCGTCTCCGGCCTGATCCTCTCCGGCGGCTTCGTGCAGGACATCTTCCATCAGCTCGGCGAAGCCATCATCCACTCGCAGACCGGCCACGCCCAGGTGTTCCGCAAGGACTTCCTCGAACGCGGCACCCGCCAGCCCGACCGCTTCCTGATCGACGACCCGGAGGCCCTGGCGCAGCGCATCCAGGCCCTGCCGGAGGTCAACGAGGTCGCCGCGCGGCTCAACTTCGCCGGACTGATCAACAACGGCCGGCGCGACCTGGCGATCATCGGCGAGGGCATCGAGCCGGACAAGGAGGGTCGGCTGGGCACCTATTTGCAGATCACCGCCGGGCGGCAACTCACCGATGCGGACAGCTTCGGCATCCTGCTCGGCCAGGGCGTGGCGCACTCGATGAGCCTCGCGCCGGGCGATCCGGTGACCCTGGTGATGAACACCGCAGACGGCGCACTGAACACCCTGGATTTCGAGGTGGTCGGCGTCTTCCAGAGCTTCTCCAAGGACTTCGACGCGCGCGCGGTACGCATTCCGCTCGCTGCCGCGCAGGAGCTGATGTTCACCCCCGGCGCCAACCTGCTGGTGGCCACCCTGCACCGCACCGAGGACACCGACCGCGCCATGGCCGCGATCGATGCCCTGCTCGACCCCGCACAGTTCGAGGCACGCAACTGGCGCGAGCTGTCGGACTTCTACGACAAGACGCTGCAACTCTATGACCGCCAGTTCGGCGTGCTGCAACTGATCATCCTGTTCATGGTGCTGCTGTCGGTGGCCAACAGTGTGAACATGAGCGCCTTCGAGCGCCTCGCGGAGTTCGGCACCCTGCAGGCGCTGGGCAACCGCAAGCGCGACGTGTTCCGCCTGATCGTCGTGGAGAACCTGCTGCTGGGCCTGCTGGGCGCCGTTCTCGGCGTCGTGACGGGGATCACGCTGGCCCTCGCGATCTCGGCCGTCGGCATCCCCATGCCGCCGCCACCCAATGCGAATGTCGGCTACACTGCCTTCATCCGCATCGTTCCGCTTACGGTACTCACCGCCTTCCTCATCGGCTTTTCCGCCACCTTGCTGGCCGCGATCTTTCCGGCGCGCAAGGTGTCCGCAACCCCGGTGGTCGAGGCCCTGAGACAAGGCACCTGAGCTGCGCCGGGGGTTCCATCATGCTGCTCTTCGAACGCTTCAACCTCGGACACGGCTTCCGCAAGTACTTCCGCATCGCCCCGGCAGTCGACGACACCCTGCGCGACCGGGTCTACCGCATCCGGCACGAGGTCTATTGCGAGGAACTCAGGTTCGAGCCCGAGCGCCCGGACCGGCGCGAGACCGACGAATACGATCCGCACAGCCTGCACTGCCTGCTCACCACCAACACCGACCCCGAGAACCCGGTCGGATGCACCCGGCTGGTGCTCGCCAAGCCGGACGACCCGGCTTACCTGCTGCCTTTCGAACGCACCTGCGCCAACACCCTGGACCGCCGCATCATCGATCCGGCGAAACTGCCGCGCGAGCGCATCGCCGAGGTCTCGCGCCTCGCGGTACGCGCCACCTACCGCCGGCGGCGCGGCGAGACGCGCGACGAGGCGCCGATCCATGACGAGGACTTCGGCAAGGGCGACCGCCCGCGCTTCCCCTACATCCCGATCGGCCTCTACCTCGGCGCGGTGGCGCTGGCCGCGCGCAGCGGCATCGACACCCTGTTCGTGCTCACCGAGCCGCGCCTGGCCTCGCACTTCGCCCGTCTCGGGGTGGAGATCCGGCAGATCGGCGGGGGCGTCGATCATCGCGGTCTGCGGGTACCGTCGATGATGGACGTGCAGGGCATCATCAAGAACATGCGCATGATCGTGAAACCGATCTGGCGCGTCATACACGAAGAGATCGAACGCGGTTTCGAGCAGAGGGCCGGCGGCTCACGACTTAGCGACCGGCCCACCGACCACCCCTGACGCCTCCGCGGCCCGCGCACCCGCCGCCTCACCTGCCGCCTCTCGCGCCGCGAGGGCATCGCCCAGCGCGCCGGTGAGCGGCTTGACGCCCACCTTGTGCGCGGCGCGCGATACCGCGTGCGCGGCCAGCGGTGCGGTGGCCAGCAGCACCAGCAGCGCGAACATCGCCTCCAGCGCCACCTCCCCGCTGGTGGCCGCCGCCACCCCGCCCAGCACCATCGCCGCACCCAAGGCCCCCGCCTTGCTCGCCGCATGCATGCGGCTGTAGCAATCGGGCAGGCGCAGCACGCCGATCGCGCCGATCAGGCAGAACGCTGCGCCGCCCAGCACCAGGGCGGACGCCAGCCAGGCGAGCAACGAACCGTTCATGCCCCCCTCCCGCCATCCGGCCCGCCATCCGCCGCGCCATACAGCTCATCGCCGCGTTGCTCGCCGGTCGCCAGTTCGCCGGCTCGCCGTTCCGCCGCCGTCTTGCGCGGCGCGAACATCAGCATGAAGGCGGTGGTGCCGAGAAAGGACACCAGCGCCAGCACCACCGCCGCATCCAGCAGCACCGCCTGGGCGGTGGCCAGCGCCACCAGGGCCACCACCGCGACGCCGAGCAGGGTCAGCGCGTCGATCGCCACCACCCGGTCGGGCGCGGTGGGGCCGCGCAGCAGGCGCACCATGATCAGCGCAGCGCTCACCCCCTGCAGGATGAAGGCCAGCGGCAACACCCAGGCTGCCCCCACCATATCGACCGTCATTGCATCCTCCTTGCGTCGCCGTTGCCGGCGTCCAGCCAGGCCAGCAGGCGCGCCTCGATGCGCCGCACGCCCTCCTCCACCGCCGCCGCCGAATCGGTATCCAGCGCGTGCACGTACAGCATGCCGTCCTCGCTGCGGTAGTGCAGCGCCAGCGTGCCGGGGGTGAGCGTCAGCAGGCAGGCCAGCAAGGTGGCGACGCGCTCGTCCCGCCTCACCAGGGCCACCTCCACCACCGCCGGGGAAATCGCCACCCGGCGCCCCAGCACCAGGCGGGCGACATCCAGGCTGGCCTTCAGCACCTCCAGCATGAACCAGCCGGCGAAGCGCACGCCGAGTTCCAGGCGCAGCACGTAGCCACGCAGCCCCATCAGACGCGAGGACAGCTTGAGCAGCAGATAGATCAGGGTGAACGCGGCCAGCACGCCCAGCGGCGTCAACCCGTCGGCAAAGGCGGCCAGCCCCACGGCCAGCAACAGATGCATGCCGAGCATTTCACTGCCCTCCCGCGCCGCGCACGGCGCCGATGTAGCCCGATGGATCGGCCAGTTGTGCCGCTGCCGCGTTCGCGTAGTCCATCACCGGCCCGGCGCCCAGGCCGATCAGCACGGTGATTGCCGCCAGCGCCGCCACCACGGCAAAGGCCGGGCGCAGGCCGGCCGGTTCGCGCAATGCCGCGGCGCCGCCCGGATGGGCCTTCAGGAAGGCCTCGTTCCAGATCTTGCTCATCGACAGCAGGGTAAACACACCAGTGACCAACGCCACCGCCGCCGCCACCCAGGCACCGATATCGAGACTCGCCTTGACCAGCACGAACTTGGCCCAGAAACCGGACAGCGGCGGAATGCCGGCCAGCGACAGCGCCGGGATGGCAAACAGGATCGCCAGCCAGGGCGCTCGCGCGTACAAGCCGCCCATCGCCGCGAGGCGCTCCGAACCGGCCATGCGCGCCGCCAGCCCGCCGATGAAGAACAGGTTGGCCTTCACCACGATGTGGTGGATCAGGTAGAACACCGCCCCGGCCAGCGCCAGCGGGGTGGCGAGCGCCAGCCCCAGCACCATGTAGCCGACCTGGCTGACGATGTGGAAGGACAGGATGCGGCGCACCTCGGTCTGTGCCGCCGCACCGAGCACGCCGACCAGCATGGTCAGGCAGGCCACCCACAGCAACACCTCGTGCACCACACCGGCCTGCGGCCACACCAGGGTGACGATGCGGATCAGCGCATACACCCCGACCTTGGTCAGCAGGCCGGCGAACAGCGCCGACACCGGCGACCACGCCACGTGGTAGGAGGCCGGCAGCCAGCCGAATACCGGGAACAACGCCGCCTTGATCGAGAAGGCGAGCAGCATCAGCACCACCGCCACCGTGCCGCCCGCGGGAATCTCGCCCGCCGCCGAGAGCTGCGCCAGCTCGGCCATGTTCAGCGTGCCGGTGGCGCCGTACAGCAGGCCGGCGGAGAGCAGGAAGAGCAAGGTGGCGAGCAGGTTGAGGAAGAGATACACCACCGTGCCGGAAAGCCGGCGCGCACCGTCGCCCAGCACGATCAGGGCGAAGGAGGCGATCAGCAGCACCTCGAACCACACATACAGGTTGAACACGTCGCCGGTGATGAAGGTCCCGCACACCCCGGTGAGCAGCCCCTGCACGAAGAGGTGGAAGTCGCGCCCGCCGGCCGGATCGCCCTCGCGCACCAGGCCATACACCACGGTCGCCAGGCCGATCACCCCGGTGATCGCCACCATCGCCGCGGACAGCCGGTCGATCACCAGCGAGATGCCATAGGGCGCCTGCCAGCCGCCCATCTGTCCGGCCAGGATGACGCCTTCGCCGGCCAGGCCGACCAGGCGCAGCCCGACCAGGGTGAGCAACGCGGCGCCCGCAACGCTGAGCGCGGCCACCACACCCGGGTTGCGCCGCAGCAGCATGCACAGGATCAGGGTGGCCAGCGGCACCAGCACCGGCGCGACGAGCAAACCGCTCATGCCGGCCCTCCGGGGCGAAGCGGGGTTTCCGGCAGATCGGGCGCAGGCTCCTCGGCGAGCGCGGTGACCCGGTCGGTCTCGGTGGTGCCATGCGTCTCCCAGGTCCGCTTGAGTACCGCCAGGGCGAACACGAACAACGCAAAGCCGATCACGATCGCGGTCAGCACCAGGGCCTGCGGCAACGGGTTGGCGGCCTGCAGCGGCACCTCGCCCTGCGCGACGAAGGCGGCCGCCCGGCTGCCGAAGCGGCCCGCGGTCAGCACCCCGAGGTTGATCGCATTGCCGATCACCACCACACCCAGCACCACGCGCACCAGATTGCGGTCCAGCAACAGCCAGATGCCGATGGCCACCAACGCACCCACGGTCAGTGCCGCAACAATCTCCATCTCAGGCCTCCTCGCTTTCCAGCAGGCGGAACAGCATGTGCAGGACCGCCCCGAACACCGTGAGGAACACCCCCACATCGAACAGCAGCGGCGTGCCGAGCGGCAATCCGCCGGGGAAGGCCCAGCCGCCGGTGAGGAACTGCCCGCCGCCGAGCAGGCCGATCACCCCGGCACCGACCGCGCAGGCCAGCCCCAGCCCCGACACCCAGGCGGGCGACACCCGCAGCAGACGGCGCGCCAGCGGCACACCGAAGGCCAGCGCCAGCAGCACCAGCGCACAGGCCGCCACCAGGCTGCCGATGAAGCCGCCGCCCGGCAGATTGTGTCCGCGCCACAGCAGCACCAGCGACACCAGCAGCAACAGGCCGGCGAGCGGCTTGACGCCCTGGCGCAGGAACACCGAATCGAATTCGGCCCGCCCGCCGTGGCGCGCCGCCCCCGTCCCGCGCCCGGCGCCGAGCAGCGTGGCCGCGGCCAGCCCGGCCAGCGCCACCACCAGGATCTCGCCCAGGGTATCCAGCGCGCGGAAATCCACCAGGATCACATTCACCACGTTCGCACCGTGCCCGCCCGGCAGGCTGTTGGCCAGATACCAGGCGGCGATGTCGCCGGGCAGCGGCTGGCTGAGCGCAGCGATCACCACACCGGCCGCGGTCAGGCCGAACAGCACGGCCACTGCGGCATGGATGCGCCGCACCCGCGGAGCGCGCGAGCCGACCACGCCCATGGGCGGCATGCGCCGCAGCACCAGGGCGAGGAACACCACGGTGAGCGTTTCCACCATCAGCTGGGTGATCGCCACGTCCGGCGCATTGGCCGCGAGGAAGAACAACGCCAGGCCGAGACCGGACAGCCCCAGCGCGGCCACCAGCGCCAGCCGGCCCTTCATCACCGCCGCGCCGGCCGCCCCGCCCACCGCCAGGACACAGCC
This sequence comes from Thauera sp., assembly GCA_030603925.1. Lineage (GTDB taxonomy): Bacteria > Pseudomonadota > Gammaproteobacteria > Burkholderiales > Rhodocyclaceae > Pseudothauera. The sequence continues at coordinate 13,053 of JAUVWV010000001.1, forward strand.
CGCCAGCCCGGCGGGGCTGAGCGGCGACACGCTGCCCACACCGGCGAAACTGCCGGCCATGCTCAGCACGCCGAACAGCGCCGTGGCACTGGCCACGAGCACCAGCAGGGTCATGTGACGGCGTAGCGAACCGTGCTGGAAGTTGCTCGCCAGGGTACCGGCGAAGACGAAGATGCGCTTCAGCATGCGGTCCCAGATCAGGTCCCCGCTGATGCGCCAGAACACCCGCCAGCGCGCCAGGCGGTGACGCACCTCGTAGCGGTAGACGTAGCCCAGCGCACCGAGCGCGACAGTGAGCGCGCTGGCCACCAGGGCGGGCGTGATGCCGCCCCACAGGTACAGGTGCACCTCCACCGGCCCGCGCGACACCGCCTGCACCGCGCTGTTGACCAGCCAGACCTCGGGCAGGTTGTTGAACGCGCCGAGGATGAAGCCGCCGATCGCCAGCACCATAGGGCCGAGCCACATCGGCATGCTGACCTCGTGCGGTTCGCGCAGATAGCGCCCCTGGCGCCCCAGGAAGGTGCGAATGAACACCAGCCCTGCGGCGGTCAGCAAGAGCGCGTTGGTGGCCACCATCACCCCCGCGGTCAGCCAGCCCAGCGGGCCGAACTCGATCAGCCCGGTGTACTTGAACTCCTTGGCGATGAAACCGAAGAAAGGCGGCAGACCGGCATTGGAAAAGGCCGCCAGGGCAACCGCCGCACCGGTGAGCGGCATGTAGCGGATCAGCCCCCCCAGACGGCCCAGCTCACGCGTGCCGGTGGCGTGATCGACCGCACCCACGGCCATGAACAGCGCGCCCTTGTAAAGCGAATGCGCCAGCAGGTAGATCACGAAGGCCTGCAGGCCGTAGGTGGTGTTTGTGCCGATCAGCATGGTGAGCTGGCCCAGCACGGTGACCGTGGTATAGGCCAGGATGCGCTTCAGGTCGGTCTGGCGGATCGCCAGCACTGCGCCGACCAGCGCGGTGGCCGCGCCCACCACCACCAGGATGGTGCCCCAGCCGTCCGGCCCGCCGAACACCGGGTTGAGGCGGGCGAGCAGGTACACGCCGGCCTTCACCATGGTGGCCGAGTGCAGATAGGCCGACACCGGGGTGGGTGCGGCCATCGCATTGGGCAGCCACAGGTGGAAGGGCAACTGGGCAGACTTGGTGAAGCAGCCGATCAGCACCAGCACGATGATCGCCGGGTACAGCGCATGCCCGTCCAGCGCTTCGGCGTCGAGCGCCGAGAACTGCCAGGCATCGGCGGCCGCACCGAGCAGAATCAGGCCCGCAAGCAGCGCCAGCCCGCCGCCGCCGGTGATCAGCAGGGCCTGCAGCGCGGCGCGGCGCGAGTCGCTCTTCTCGTGCTGGAAGCTGATCAGCAGGTAGGACGAGATGCTGGTGAGTTCCCAGAACACGAACATCGCGATCAGGTCGTCGGCCAGCACCAGCCCCAGCATCGAGGCCATGAAGCCTAGCAGGTAGGCGTAGAAGCGCCCCAGATGGTGGTGGTCGGAGAGATAGGCGCCGGCATACAGCACGATCAGCGTGCCGATGCCGGACACCAGCAGGGCGAACAACAGGGAGAGCCCGTCCAGGCGGAAGGCCAGCGCGGCATCGAGCGCCGGCACCCAGGCGATCGACTCCATCACCGCCCCGCCGGCGGCGACGACCGGTACCTGCAGCACGAACCAGACGAAGGCGGCAAACGGCCCCAGCGCGAGCAGGAAGCCCGCGCGGTCGTCGAGCAGGCGTGACAGCACCGGCGCAAAGGCCATTGCAAGCGCGATGCCGAGCACCGCATTCAGCACGGCAGGACTCCCCGGCGCGACGTGCCGTCCATGAATCTCCCCTTTAACAAGCAAAACGCCCGGCAAGGGCGCATGCGTCTTGTTGGCAATGTAGTCCTACTGACCGGGGTGCAACATCGCGGGTTCCCCTGATCGGCGCCGCTACGCCCTCAGAGCGCGGCGAGCTTCGCCAGATAGGCCGCCCTGACGGCTTCGATCCGCTTGCGGTTCACGCCGAAATCCTTGCGCCCGAGACGGCTCGCCGAGCGCAATTCGATCGCACCGCTGGCCGGGTCGAACCAGAATTCCAGGTCGTCGACGAAGCGCAGCCAGCGGGTGCGCGCCTCGGCGCGCAGGTAGTCGGTGCGCCGCTCGACCAGCGTCACCCCGGGCGTGGCCAGCAGCACCTCGGCGAGCAGCTGCATGGCCCGTACGGCATCCTTGCCATGCAGGGGCAGCGGCGCGATCGCCGCATAGCCGCGTTGCGGGTGCTCGGGGTACAGCCCGGCCTGGCTGCTGACGCTGTTGGGGGTGGGCGACGGCGGCTTGAAACGCCCCGCGTCGACGCCGAGATCGTCCGGCCGCTGACCTTCCAGCAGGCCGATGCGTGCGCCGAGCAGGAGAAGGACGAACAGTACGAGCGCTGCATACAGCACGATCTTCATCGACCACCTCCCGTTCCGTTCTTCCGTGCCTGCTTCGCAGGGTACCAAGAAAAAGGCCCGCACGCGGCGGGCCTCGTCGGCACGGCTGGCGGGCCGATCAGCTCGCCAGCGCGGCCTTGATCTGCTCCAGCGTGGACGGATCGTCGATGGTGGTCAGATCGCCCGGGTCGCGGCCTTCGGCCAGCGCCTGGATGGAGCGGCGCAGCATCTTGCCGGAGCGGGTCTTCGGCAGGCCGGTGATGAAGTGCACCCGGCTCGGCCGCGCGATCGCGCCCAGCATGCTGTCGACCGTCTTCATCACTTCCTTCTCGAGCGCCACGCGCTGCTCCGGCGTCTCGATGCTGGCGGCGTTCTTCACCACGGCGAAGGCCATCGGCATCTGGCCCTTGACCTCGTCGGCCACGCCCACCACCGCCACCTCGGCAATCGCCGCGTGGGCCTGCACCGCTTCCTCGATCTCGCGGGTGCCCAGGCGGTGGCCGGCAACGTTGATCACGTCATCCATGCGGCCGAGGATGGTGTGATAGCCGTCGGCGTCCTTGATGCCCCAGTCGGACGACGAATACACCACCGGATCCTTGAACAGGCTGAAGTAGGTGGACACGAAGCGCTCATCCTGGCCCCACACGGTGGACAGGCAGCCCGGCGGCAGCGGCGGCACGATGCCGACAATGCCCTTCTCGTTGGCACCGCACTCCGTGCCGTCCTCGCGGAAGATGCGCAGGTCGTAGCCATACACCGGGAAGGCGGGCGAGCCGAGCTTGATACGGCTTTCTTCGACGCCGCGGCAGATCGCCAGCATCGGCCAGCCGGTCTCGGTCTGCCAGTAGTTGTCGATCACCGGAATGCCCAGCTCGTCCATGATCCACTTGTGGCTGGTCTCGTCGAGCGGTTCGCCGGCCAGGAACAGGTGCTTGAGGGAGGACAGGTCGTACTTCTTCAGGTAGGCCGGATCCTGCTTCTTCAGCACGCGCACCGCGGTGGGCGCGGAGAACATCACGCTGACCTTGTACTTCTCGACGATCTGCCACCAGATGCCGGCGTCCGGGCGCAGCGGCGTACCTTCGTACATCACCGTGGCCATGCCGGCCACCAGCGGGCCATAGACGATGTAGCTGTGACCCACCACCCAGCCGATGTCCGAGGTGGAGAACATGGTCTCGCCCTCGCCGCCGGTGAAGATGTGCTTCATCGAGGCGGCCAGCGCAACGGTGTAGCCGCCGGTGTCGCGCTGCACGCCCTTCGGCTTGCCGGTGGTGCCGGAGGTGTACAGGATGTAGCTGGGTTCGGAGGATTCCAGCCAGGTCACCGGCACCTGCGCATCGATGTGCCTGGCGCGCAGGGTGGCGTAATCGACGTCGCGCCCCTCGACCCTGGGGAAGCCCTTGTCCAGGCCGCGGTCGACGATCAGCACCTTGGCCGGCGGGAACTGCGCAAGCTTGCAGGCCTCGTCCACCAGGTGCTTGTAGGGCACCGGCTTGCCATTGCGCATGCCGGCGTCGGAGCTGACCATCAGCACCGGCTTGGCGTCGTCGATGCGGGTGGCGAGCGAGCCGGCCGCGAAACCGCCGAACACCACCGAGTGGATCGCGCCGATGCGCGCGCAGGCCAGCATGGCGAAGGCGGCTTCGGCGATCATCGGCATGTAGATCAGCACGCGGTCGCCGCGCTTGACCCCGAGATCCTGATAGATCGCCGCCATGCGCTCCACTTCGCGCTGCAGTTCGGCGAAGGAATAGACCTTCTCTTCGTTGGTCTCGGTGGAGATGTAGACCAGCGCGCGATCGTTCGGGCGCTTGGCCGCGTGGCGGTCCACCGCGTTGTAGCACAGGTTGGTTTCACCGCCCTTGAACCACTTGACGAACGGCGGGCGCGAGAAGTCGCACACCTGGTCGGCGGGCTTGTTCCAGTGCACCAGCTGGGCCTGTTCGGCCCAGAAACCGTCGCGATCCTCGATGGAACGGCGGTGGAATTCCTTGTAATCACTCATAAGCATCCTCTCCCTTCAAGTTTCCCTACATGCCTGCATGAATCTGCGGATCATGGCCAGTGCGGCCCGTCCGCGTCTGTTGCCTGGTACGGCGTGGCCGCCAGGTCTTGTTATATCGACGTCCGGGTATAGTCCGTATCGTCGCCCTGCCCCGCCGATTCGCCCGCATGCTTGCGCAGCGCTTCGAGCGGGATGCCGCAGTTGAGTCGCGATTCTACCAATTCGAGCAGCGGAAGCAGGGTCGCGACAACATCCGGCATGCGTTCGCCCACTTCGTCGGCGGCCCCGGCCTTGAGCTGGAACAGCGCGTGGTCGATGCTCACCGCCTGGCGGAACACCTTCTCGACGAAATCGCGTCCGACCTCGCCCTGGTCGGCCACCACCTTGTTGCCGCCGGCCTCGCGCCCCTGCTGCGCACGCTGCACCGCCATGCCGATCAGGTGGCTGACGGTCTGCATGCCATCCACCGCGGAACAGGCCACGCCCGCAGTGACGCTGATGCGGATGCGCTCGTCGCGGTAGGTCATCACCACCTTCTCGATCGCGCGTTGCAGACGCAGCGCAAAGGCGCAGCAGCCCACCAGGTCGGTGCTTGGCGAGAGCACGGCGAACTGATCCGGTGCGAGCTGCGCAACGGTGTCTTCCTTGCGCACCTTGGTGGCGAGGATCTTCGACAGCTTGCGCGTCACCAGCTGGGCGACATGCGGCCCATGCCACTCCATCAGCTGCTCGTAGTGATCGATCTCGATCACCATCGCGCTGATCTCCGACAGTTTGTCGCGCACCTCGCCGCCGTGGCGCTTGGCGAGTGCAAGCTCCTGCTCGGCATGCCAGGCCAGGTAGGCTTCGGTAGCCAGTCCGGTAGCCGGATCGACCGGGCTCTGCGCGGCCAGCGCGGCGCGGCTCTCCTCCAGTTCGCGGCTGGTCTGTACCAGACGCGACAGCGACTCCAGGCGGGCGACCAGTTCGGTGGCGCCGATGCCCTTGGTGATGAAATCGTTCGCACCCAGCTTGTAGGCCTTCTCGCGCGATTCGTCATCCTCTTCGCCCGAGATCACCACCACCGGCAGGTCGTGCACCCGGGTCAGCCTGGAACCGCGGATGCGCTCCAGCAGCCCGTAGCCGTCGAGGCGCGGCATGCCGATGTCGGTGATCACGATCTGGATCTCCGGATCGATCACCAGCGCTTCCCAGCCGGCTTCGCCGTCGGTTTCCTCTCTTACCAGGAAGCGATCCTTCAGGTTGCGCACGATGGACGCGCGCACCATGCGCGAATCGTCCACGATCAGCACCTTGGGGCGCGCTTCCTTGGCCTGTTCACTCATCGGGTGCTGGCTCCGCTTGGACGGTCAGGCGATGCGCACGACCGTGCGCCCCTTGACCTCGCCCTTGATATAGGCCGCAAATGCGGACGGCAGCTCGTCGAGCGTGATCGTGCGGGTCACCGCCGCCAGGTGGCGCGGCTTCAGGTCTGCCCCCAGACGCTCCCACACCTTCTGGCGCAGTGGGAAGCCCATGTAGCCGGAATCGACCCCGAGCAGGCTCACCCCGCGCAGGATGAAGGGGAACACCGTGGTCTCGATGTTGAAGCTCGCCGCATTGCCGATGCTCGCCACCGTGCCGGCCTGCTTCATCGTGGCCAGCACCCAGTGCAGGATCTGCCCGCCCACGTTGTCCACCGCGCCGGCCCAGCGCGCGCCCTCCAGCGGGCGCACCTTGTCGAAATCGATGCTCGAGCGCAGCAGGATCTCCGCCGCGCCCAGACCCTTCAGGTAGCCGCATTCCGCCTCCTTGCCGGTGAGCGCCACCACGTGGTATCCGAGCTGCGCCAGCATGTCGATCGCCAGCCCGCCCACCCCGCCGGTGGCACCGGTCACCAGCACCGGACCGTTGGCCGGCGCCAGGCCGTTGTCCTCCATGCGCACGATGCCCAGCGCGGCTGTGAACCCGGCCGTGCCCAGCGCCATGGCCTCGAACAGGTCCAGCCCTGCCGGCAGCGGCACCACCCATCCAGCGGGAATGCGCGCGTACTCGGCGTAGCCGCCGTGATGCGCCACGCCGATGTCGAAGCTGGTGGCGATCACCGCGTCGCCCGGCTTGAAGCGCGCATCGGCGCTCTCCACCACCTCTCCGGAGAGATCGATGCCACCGACGCAGGGAAAGCGGCGGATGATCTTGCCGGCCCCGGTGGCCGCCAGCGCATCCTTGTAGTTGATGCTGGAGTAACGGACCTTGATCAGCACCTCGCCGGCATCGAGCTGCTCGGCCGTGAGGGTCTTCAGGCCGCTGACGACCTTGCGCTCGTCATCCTGCTCGATCAACAGGGCTTTGAAGGGTGCGATCACGGCGAGGCGTCTCCTGGTGGGCGGTGCGGCACGACCGGGCCGCTGCACGATTCGGAAAATACTCGCCGATTATAGCGAAATCGCCCGCTGCGTCCCGTGTACGGCGCACATCGGCATGCCGGGCTTTCAGTTCCCGCCGGGCGGGCCGATAATCTCCCACACATCGTTACGCCACGGAGTCGCTTCCATGGGCCTGCTTGCCGCACCGCTGGATTCGGTCGACGCCTATGTCGACTTCTTCACCGCACAGCCGCTGCCGGTACTGCGCCGCACCGTGCACGACCTGGCGGCCCTGCAGGCCGACATGGACACGGTGAGCGGCAAGCGCATCGCGGCCATCGTGCTGGGCGACCCGCTGATGACGATGAAGCTGCTCACCTATCTGCAGACCCACCGGCGCCAGGCGCAGAACCACGACATCACCACCATCGACCGCGCCATCATGATGATGGGGCTGGAGCCCTTCTTCCGCATCTTCGCCGACATGCCGACGCTGGAAGATGCGCTGGCCGCCCACCCAAAGGCGCTGATCGGCCTGCTCAAGGTGATCGGGCGGGCGCGCAAGGCGGCGCACTATGCGCGCGACTGGGCGGTAGTGCGGCACGACCTCGATGTGGACGAGATCACCGTCGCCGCGCTGCTGGTCGAAGCCAGCGAGATCATCTGCTGGGCGCTCGCACCAACGCTCACCGAGCGGGTCCACGCGATGCAGGCAGCCGACCGCAGCCTGCGCAGTGCGGTGGCACAGGGCGCGGTGTTCGGTACCACGGCACGCGAGATCCAGCGCGCACTGGTGCGCGCCTGGAAACTGCCCGAACTGCTGATCGAACTGATGGACGAGTCGAAGGCCGACCATCCGCGGGTGCGCAACGTACTGCTGGCGACCGATTTTGCCCGCCACGTGGCGCACGGCTGGGACGATGCCGCCCTGCCCGACGATCTGGCCGCCATCGGGAGCCTGATCCACCTCGGACGCGAGCCGCTGCTCAACCGCCTGGGCGCCCCGCCAGAGGCCATGGCCCGCCTGCTGCCCGCCGCCGCGGCCGAATGAAAGCGTTCAACTGCAGAACACCAGATTGGTGAAGTCGATCAGCAGCGCGGGCTGCTGGTAGGCGAGGAAGATCACGCCCAGCAGCCCGACACCCAGCACCACCGCCAGGACCAGCAGGAAGGCGCGCAGCGGTGTCAGCGGCTTCACCTCACCCCCCCGCGCGCGCCGGGCGCAGCAGCGCCTGCTCGCGTACCGGCAGGCAGAGCAGCGCCGCCATCACCGACAGTCCGATCGCCAGCCACCAGGCCTGCGCGTACGAGCCGGTGAGATCGAAGATCCGCCCGCCCAGCCAGGCCCCCAGGAAGCCGCCGATCTGGTGCCCGAGGAAGACCACCCCGTACAGCATGCCGACGAACTTCAGGCCGAAGATCTGCGCCACCAGTCCGTTGGTGAGCGGCACCGTACCGAGCCACAGCAGGCCCATGATGGCGGCAAACACGTACAGCGTGGCCGGACTGAGCGGCAGGAACAGGATGCCGAGGATCCCCACCACGCGCAGCGCATAGATCCAGGCCAGCAGCCACTTCTTGCTGTACAGCCCGCCCAGCCAGCCCGACAGGAAGGAGCCGGCGATATTGAACAGGCCGATCAGCGCCACCGCGGTCATCCCCACGTTGGCCGACAACCCACCATCGACCACGAAGGCCGGCAGGTGCAGCATGATGAAGGCGGTCTGGAAGCCGCACACGAAGAAGCTCCAGAACAGGAAATGGAAGCTCGGCGTGCGCGCGGCCTCGGCCAGCGCCTCGCCGAAGGTCTGGTTGCCGTGGCTGGTGCCGGCGGTACCGGTCACCCCGCGTGCCAGCACGACGATCAGCGACACGCCGAAGGCCAGCCACAGCAGCGCCTCCTGCCAGCCCACTCCGGCGATCAGCGCCTGCCCAACCGGCAGCACCGCGAACTGCCCGAAGCTGCCGCCCGCGCTGGCGATGCCGAGCCACAAGCTGCGCTTCTCCGGCGGCGCCATGCGCCCGACCACGCCCAGCACCACGCTGAAGGTGGTGCCCGCCAGCCCCATGCCGATCAGCAGTCCGGCGCCGACGTTGAGGCCGAACGCGGTATCGGAATAGGCCATGATCACCAGGCCCAGCACGTACAACAGCGCACCGCCGGCCAGCGTGCGCCCGGCGCCGTAGCGGTCGGCAAAGGCCCCGGCAAAGGGCTGGAACACGCCCCACATCAGGTTCTGCAGGGCGATGGCAAAGGAGAACATCTCGCGCGACCAACCCTGGTCGGCGGTCATCGGCGGCAGGAACAGCCCGCCGGTATGGCGCACCCCCATCGCCAGGGTGAGGATCAGCGCGCCGCAGGCCAGTACCACGGCGGGCCGGCGCAGCAACGGAACGGAGGAATCGACTGGAATCACTTTGCGGCTCGGGCGGGCAATCGTTGGTCTTGCGCAGACTGTTTGAGTATAAGATGCCCCCGGAAAAACGGGAGGATACAGTCATGAGCGTTTCGGCCGCTCTGCTGTCGGCAGCGCTGGTAGTGCTGCTGGCCTACGGGGTGATCGTGTACAACGGCCTGGTGCGCCTCAAGCACAACGTGGCGCGCGCCTGGTCCAACATCGACGTGCTGCTCAAGCAGCGCCACGACGAGTTGCCCAAGCTGGTCGAGGTGTGCCGCCAGTACAAGCAGTTCGAGCAGGACACCCTGGTGCGCGTCACCGAGGCGCGTGCCCGCGTCGCCCGCGCACGCGAAGCGCACGACGTGCCGGCGCTGGGCGCGGCCGAGGCCATGCTGCGTGGCGGGCTCGGACAGATCTTCGCGGTGGCCGAGGCTTATCCGGAGCTGAAGGCGAACGAACACTTCATGCAGTTGCAAAGCCGCATCACCGCGCTGGAGAACGCCATCGCCGACCGGCGCGAGTGGTACAACGAATCGGTCAATGTGCACAACATCCGCATCGAACAGTTTCCCGACCTGCTCGTCGCCCGGCTCTTCGGCTACGCTGCCCAGCCGCTGCTGCGCTTTTCCGCCGCAGAGAAGGCCGACGTCGACATGAAGGCGCTGTTCAGCGCCTGACGCCGTTCCGCCCCCGCATGCTCGTCCGCCTGCGCCGCGACCTGACCAACGCCGGCCTGCCCGCCCTGCAGCTCGGCCTGACCGGTCTCGCGCTGACGCTGGATCGCGCAAGCGGCACCTTGACCGCCCTCGCCCTGCTGCTGGGCACCGGCCTCTATGGCTGGCTGCGCTCGGTGCGCCACGCACGCCTGATCCTCGACACCCCAACTGCGCGCATCGCCTCGGCGGCACAGGGCTATACCGAGTTGCGCGGACGCGGCCGCCCGCTCGACGGCACGCCGCTGCGCTCACCGGTGAACGGCCTGCCGGTGCTCTGGTACCGCGTGGTCACCCAGCGCCGCCAGCCGGACGGCAAGTGGCGCCACCTCAACACGGTGGAGAGCGACGCATCCTTCCTGCTCGACGACGGCAGCGGCCTGTGTGCCGTGGATCCGGAAGGCGCCGAGATGCTGGTGCGCCGGCGCGACGTGTTCAACAACGGCGAACTGCGCCAGACCCAGTGGTCGCTGATCAACCAGGACGCGATCTACGTGCTGGGCGACTTCCACACCCTGGGCAGCATCGCGCCGGAACTCGACTCGGCCCGCCAGGTGCGCGAACTGCTCGCCGAGTGGAAGGAGAACCGCGCCGAACTGCTCGCCCGCTTCGATCTCGACGGTAACGGCGAGATCGACCTCAAGGAATGGGAACTGGCGCGCGCCCAGGCGCGGCGCGAGGTCGGCCGGCGGCAGCGCGAACTGCTCGCCGCTGCGGAGGCGCATGTAATGCGCAAGCCGGAAGGACGCCGCCTGTACCTGATCTCCGACCTCGACCCGGCGCGCATTGCCTGGCGCTACCGGCTGTGGGCCGGCTTCCATCTGGCGGTGTTCTTCGGCGCGGCGGCGGCCACCGCGCTGTTCGGCCGGATCGGCGTGTTCTGAGACGGCCAGCCCCGGATTCCGCTTCGCTTCATCCAGGCTACGCAACCCATTGCCGCAGCGCGTAGCCCGGATGGAGGCCAAAGGCCGGAATCCGGGACTTGCGCCCGAACGTAGAGTCTACTGAAAACCGCCGTCGTAGCCGGAATCCGCCGTCGGGGCGAAAATCATCCGCCCGCAGCGCGGGTTTCCAGCTCTTCCCAGCGCAGCATCGCCGCCTCCAGTTCAGCGTCGATCGCCTCCAGACGCGCCGTGCACTGCGCAACCTCCTGCGGGGCGTTCTGGTACAGCGCGGGGTCGGCCATGCGCACGTGCAAGGCGCCCTGCTCCTCTTCCAGCGCGGCGATGCGCGCCGGCAGGGCTTCCAGCTCGCGCTTCTCGTTGAAGCTCAGCTTGGCGGTCCGCGGCGCGGCGGGTTTCTCCACCGGCGCAGCCGCTCGGGCGCCCGCCGCCGGCGCGCTCTTCACCTCGCGCGCCGCGGTCTCGGCCTGCGCCTGCTTGACGCGCTGCCAGTCGGCATAGCCACCGGCGTACTCGCCCCAGCGCCCGTCGCCCTCCGCGGCGATCACCTGGGTCACCACGTTGTCGAGAAACGCCCGGTCGTGGCTCACCAGGAACAACGTGCCCTCGTAGCCGGCGAGCAGCGCTTCGAGCAGGTCGAGGGTTTCGATGTCGAGGTCGTTGGTCGGCTCGTCGAGCACCAGCACGTTGGCCGGTCGGGCGAACAGGCGCGCCAGCAGCAGGCGGTTGCGCTCGCCGCCGGAGAGCGACTTCACCGGCGAGCGCGCACGCTGCGGCGCAAACAGGAAGTCGCCCAGATAGCCGATCACGTGCTTCTTCTCGCCGCCGATCTCCACGTAGTCCGAACCCGGGCTGATCACCTCGGTGAGCGGGGCCTCCGGGTCGAGCTGTTCGCGCAGCTGGTCGAAATAGGCCACCTGCTGGCGGGTGCCGCGCCGCACCGTGCCGCTGTCCGCCTCGATCTCGCCCAGGATGAGCTTCAGCAGCGTGGTCTTGCCCGCGCCGTTCGGGCCGATCAGGCCGATGCGGTCGCCGCGCATGATGCGGGTGGAGAAGTCGCGCACCACCGTGCGCTCACCGTAGCGCTTCGAGACCTCGGTGAGTTCGGCCACCATCTGGCCGCTCTGCTCGCCGCGCTCCACCGCCAGGCTGACGTTGCCCAGGCGGTCGCGCCGCGCGGCGCGCTCGCGGCGCAGCGCCTCCAGCCGGCGCACCCGGCCTTCGTTGCGCGTGCGGCGCGCTTCCACGCCCTTGCGGATCCACACCTCCTCCTGCGCCAGCACCTTGTCGAAGCGCGCATTGGCCTTCTCCTCGACCTCGAGTTCCTCGGCCTTGCGGCGCTGGTAATCAGCGAAGCGCCCCGGGTAGCTGGCCAGCCGGCCGCGGTCGAGTTCGATGATGCGGGTGGCGACGTTGTCGAGGAACACCCGGTCGTGGGTGATCACCACCACCGCGCCGCGGAATTCGCGGATCAGCCCTTCCAGCCACAGGATGCCGTCCAGGTCGAGGTGGTTGGTCGGTTCGTCGAGCAGCAGCAGATCGGGTTCCAGCACCAGCGCACGGGCCAGCGCGACGCGCTTCACGCCACCACCGGACAGGCTGTCCACCCGCGCCTCGGCCGGCAGCGCGAGGCGCGCGAGCATCTGCTCGACACGCTGATTGAGACGCCAGCCGTCGGCCGCCTCCACCGCGTGCTGCAGTTCGTCCAGGCGCGCCAGCGCAGCGGCATCCGCGCCTTCGGCCACCGCCAGCATCGCGGCGTGGTAATCCACCAGCAGCCGCGCGGCATCGCCCAGCCCGTCGGCCACGGTGGCAAAGACGTCGCGCGCCAGGTCAAAGTCGGGCTCCTGCGGCACGTAGGCCGCCTTCAGCCCGCTCTGCCGCCACACGATGCCGTCGTCCAGCGTGGCCTGCCCGGCCAGTGCGCGCAGCAGGCTGGACTTGCCCGAACCGTTGCGCCCGATCAACGCCACGCGTTCGCCGCTGTCGAGCTGGAAATCGGCATGATCGAGCAGGTCGACGTGGCCGAAGGCCAGACAGGCGTTTTCTACGGTGAGCAGCGGCATGGGGAATCGGGAGCGGGATGCGAAAGGCGCGATTCTACCGGTCTGCTACCATCGGCGGCCGAATCGGTGATAATGCAGTGCAGCATGAACACCATGGCAATACGGGAACATGCTTTTGAAACAATCACTTGAATCAATCCTCCTGCAGTTTGGCGTAACCCCGGCGGACGAGCTCGCGCAGTGGGTTGCGCTGGTCGACCACCTGCGCCCGCGCCGCGCCGCCAACGCTGCAAACGCGGTGCGTGCGCTGCAGGCGCTCACCGAGCTGCTTGCGCAGCGCATGGACCTGCGCCTCCGTCTGCGCGAGGCACTGCTGCGCCTGCTGCACGAGCGCAAGCAGGTCTCGCTGTATGTCGCATCCGGCCTGTTGCCGTCCACCGGCTTCTTCTCCGAGACCGCCCGGCGCATCTCGGGCCGCCTGCTGCCCGACGTGGTCGACACCAGCTACATGAAGGATGTGCTGGGCGTGGTGTTCCACCGCCCGGACGACGAAATGTGGGTGAATGCGATTCCCGACGAACAATGGACCGCCTTCCTCGACCAGCTGTTCGACGATGACGCGGCGGGCGAAACGCCCGCAGCCGAGCTCACGACGGCGGTACCGGACGTGCTGGAGGAATTGATCGAGGGACTGCGCATCCTCTCCTACCACGTCTCCTCGATCGGCCTCGACCCCGAACTGGTGCGCATCGACCCGACGCTGGAAGAGCACGAATCGCCCTTCATCGCACAGAACGAGGAAGTGCTCGCCTACCTCGCGCATTACCGTGCCTGGTGGGCCGACCCGTCTACCCCGCTGGAGGACGAGCGCCACCTCACGGTGATGCTCGACCAGTGCGGCGAGGTGCTGCAGCGCATCCGGCGGCGCGCGGGCAAGCTCGGCACCAGCCTCACGCTGACCTTCAAGCTCGAACGCCTGCGCCAGCACCTCGAGCGCATCGCGCACCTGCTCGACCTGCTCAGCCGCCTGCGCGCCGAGCGCAGCCTGCGCTCGGTGAGCCCGCAGGTGGTGGCCCTGTTCAAGCAGCTGGTGCATGCCGAGTGCCGCAAGAACAATCTCTCCGACTACTGGGGGCAGAACGTCGAGCTGCTCTCGCTGCGCATGACCGAAAGCGCCAGCCGCACCGGCGAACGCTACATCACCGCCAGCCGCAGCGAGTACTTCGGCATGCTGGGATCGGCCGCCATCGGCGGTTTCATCATCGCGCTGATGGCCGCCCTCAAGATCATCCTCGGCGAGCAGCACTTCGCGCCGCTCAACGCCGCGCTGGTGTTCTGCCTGAACTATGGCATCGGCTTCGTGCTGATCCACATCCTCGGCGGCACGGTGGCCACCAAGCAGCCCGCGATGACCGCCAACGCGATTGCCGCGTCGATCGGCGAAACGCGCGGCAAGTCGCGCAACCTCGACAACCTCGCCGACCTGATCGCGCGCATGGTGCGCAGCCAGTTCGCCGCCATCCTCGGCAACGTCGGCGTGGCGGTGCCGCTGGCGATCTGCCTGTCGCTCGGCATCCATGCGCTGAGCGGCGAGCATCTGGTCGATACGGCCAAGGCCCATCACCTGCTCGACGAGGTAGACCCACGCGGCGGCGCCCTGCTGTTTGCCGCCGTGGCCGGCGTGTGCCTGTTCCTGTCGGGTCTGATCTCCGGCTACTACGACAACCTGTCGGCCTACAACCGCATCCCGCAACGCCTGCGCCAGCTGGGCTGGGCGCGCCGCCTGCTCGGCGAGGAACGCCTGCAGCGGGTCGCCGCCTATGTCGAGAACAACCTCGGTGCGCTGGCCGGCAACTTCTTCTTCGGCTTCCTGCTCGGCGGGGCCACCGCCATCGGCGTACTGTTCGGCCTGCCGCTGGACATCCGCCACATCGCCTTCTCATCGGCCTACGTCGGCTACGCCTCGGCGGCGCTGGACTTCATGATGAGCTGGCAGATGGCGGCGCTGGCCGCCGCCGGCGTGGCCGGCATCGGCCTGATCAACCTGGCGGTGAGTTTCTCGCTCACCCTCTACGTGGCCATGCGCGCGCGGCGCATCACCTTCGACAACGCCCGCACCCTGGGCCGCCTGGTACTGCACCGCCTGATCACCCGCCCGCAGGACTTCCTGCTGCCGCCGGGCAAGGAGCGCAACAGCGAACCGCCTCCGCCGCCGCCCGCCACGGAAACCCCCGCCGGGTCGCCGCCGCGCCCGGCGCGCGACAACAGCGCCCTTGGTCCGGAGACGCCGAACGGCTAGAATGCGCCCCTCTCCTCGTAGTTCAATGGATAGAACGGCCGCCTCCTAAGCGGCAGATACAGGTTCGATTCCTGTCGAGGGGACCACACCACCACCAGCGCACGCAGCCGGACACCCCGGCACTCAGCGCAACCCGTCCAGCATGGCGCGCAGGTAGTTGACCGGGATCGCGTAGCTGATCCCGGACGGGTCGGTGAGCACGCTCTCCTTGGTGCTCTTCACGAACACCATGTTGATCACCCCGATGACCTGGCCGGAGGCCGGATCGAACACCGGACTGCCGCTGTTGCCCGGATAGGCGGTGGCGTCGAGCTGGTAGATCTCGAAGCGGTCGCTCGACAGGCGGCGGATCAGCGCCGGGTTGAGGTCGCGCGCATTGGCCTGCGGGATGCCGATCGGGGTGATGGCGGAGACGATGCCGCGGTGGGTCACCGGCGACAGCCCCAGGGCATTGCCGATGGGGAAGCCGGTGAAGGCGATGCTCTGCCCTTCGCGCACGCTGCTGTCCGGAGCCAGCGGCAGTGCGGGGAGCGGCGCACCTTCGATGCGCAGCACCGAGAGATCGCGTCCGCGGTCGGAGGCGACGCGCTGCGCACGGCGCACCGTGCCGCCGCCCTGCCCACCGGCAACCGCAATCGCCAGCGATTCCATGCGCTCACCATCGAGCACATCGGGCACGACATGCGCATTGGTTGCGATCAGGTTGCCGTCACCCACGGCGAATCCCGTGCCGAGGAAACGGAAGGCGGGATTGCGGTTGGGCATGAAGGTGCCGACCGCCACCACCGAGGGGCGGATGCGCGGCACCGTATCGACCAGATCGGCCAGCACGGCGCCGGGCGACAGGGCGCCGGCCAGTGCAAGACCAGCGCCGGCGCCCAGCAACCTGCGGCGCGGCATGGAGATGGGGGGGGTCATGAGTCCTGGTCCTCCTGCCGGGCGACGCGCTGCAGGGGCAGCATCGGACTGGGTCCGGCGAGCCCGTCCTCGTATGGATGGGTGCGCTGTTGCGCGAAGCCGAGCACGCGATCGACGTACTGGCGCGTTTCACGGTAGGGCGGAATGCCGCGGTGGCGGTCCACCGCCCCTTCGCCTGCATTGTAGGCGGCCACCGCGAGGCTGACGTCACCGCGGAAATAGGCCAGCAGCCAGCGCAGGTAGCGCAGCCCGCCACGGATGTTCTGTTCCGGATCCCACGGCTGGCGCACGTTGAAGCGCTCGGCGGTGGCCGGGATGAGCTGCATCACACCCATTGCCTTCTTGGGCGACAGGGCACGCGGATCGAGGGCCGATTCGGCCAGCGCCACCGCCAGCGCGAGGCGCGGGCTGACACCGTATTCGGGCGCCAGGTCGGTCACCATGCGCGCAATCGGGCGCCGCTCGGGGGCCAGTGCGGCGACGAAGCGCTCCGCGCTCCACAGGTCGGCGTACTGCAGGTGGCGCGGCGGATGGAGGCAATCCGGCACGTCGCAGAGATACTCGCCGGTGTAGCGGCTCATGCGGGCTGCGTGTTGATGACCGAGAAAGGCCGCCATGGCGAACAGCGTGGCGGCATGGACATCGCTGCGCGTCACGCCGCGTCCGTTGGCATACATCCAGCCCAGCGCGTACATGCCTTCGGGGTCACCCAGGCGGGCGGATTCACAGTACATGGCCGCCGCTCGCACCATGTCGCGCGGTACGCCCTCGCCATGTTCGTAGGCCACCGCGCGCTGTGCGAGATAGCGCGCATGGGCGGCGAAGGCTGTCGCGACTGGATCGGACGGCTGCGCGTGCAGCGCACCGGCCGCCGCGCCCAGCACGAGTCCGCTGGCGACGCCGATGCACAACCGCACGCAGCGCATCCGCTCCATGAGTCCTCCCTGGCCGCCCGCCGCGCACCGCTGCCGGGTGTTCGCCCGGCGGTACCGGCAGACGCATTCGTATCACTTCTTCCTGCGTTCTAGCACCTGCGTTCAGAGGCGCCAAACCCGCGCGCCACCTGCCACCAGTTCGAGCGGGTCATAGAGCGACTTGACGTCGGCAAACACCCCGCCGCCGTCCAGCTTGGCCAGCAGGGCCGGCACGCCCATGCGCGGGTACTGCGCATGCCCGACTGCGGCGACGATGGCCTGGGCGCGCGGCAGCGCGTCCCAGTCCACCAGGCGTACGCCATATTCGTGCAGGGCCTCGACCGGCGAAGCCACCGGATCATGCACATGGACGCGGCAGCCGTAGCTCTGCAGCTCGCGGATCACGTCGATGACCTTGCTGTTGCGCAGATCCGGACAGTTCTCCTTGAAGGTCAGGCCCAGCACGATGACGTCGGCGCCATTGATGCTGCTGCCGGCGGCGATCATCTGCTTCACGGTCTGTTCTGCGACGTACTTGCCCATGCCGTCGTTGATGCGCCGCCCGGAGAGGATCACTTCCGGGTGATGGCCGAGCATTTCGGCCTTGTGGGTCAGGTAGTAGGGATCGACACCGATGCAGTGCCCGCCGACCAGACCGGGACGGAAGGGCAGGAAGTTCCACTTGGTGCCGGCGGCCTGCAGCACCTCCAGCGTGTCGATGCCGATCTTGTGGAAGATGATCGCCAGTTCGTTCATCAACGCGATGTTGAGGTCGCGCTGGGTGTTCTCGATCACCTTGGCGGCCTCGGCGACCTTGATGGAGCTGGCCGGATAGATGCCCGCCGTGATGACGGAGCCGTACACCGCGCTCACCTTGTCCAGCGTGCCGGCGGTGTCGCCCGACACCACCTTGACGATGCGCGTCAGGGTGCGCTCCTTGTCGCCCGGGTTGATGCGCTCGGGGGAATAGCCGACGAAGAAGTCGCGCTTCCACTTCAGCCCCGACTCACGCTCCAGGATGGGAATGCAGATTTCCTCGGTGGCCCCCGGATAGACGGTGGACTCGAACACCACCACCGCGCCGCTGCGCAGGTTGCGTCCGACGATCTCGGTGGCGCCGACGAGCGGTGTGAAATCCGGCTGGTGCGCCTCGGCCACCGGCGTGGGCACGGCGACCACGATGAAGTCGGCCTCGCGGATCACCGCCGGATCGGTGTGGCAGCTCAGGCCGGTCGCGGCGCGCAGGTCCTCGGACGACACTTCGCCGGTGGGGTCGACGAAGTCGCGATAGCTGGCCACCTTGGCGGCCGACAGGTCGAAACCCAGGGTCTTGTATTTCTTGCCGAATTCGACGGCGAGCGGCAGGCCTACGTAGCCCAGGCCGATGACTGCGAGCGTGGTCATGGAAACGCTTCCTTGTCTGTTCTTCAGTTCCGTACTGCCGGGGACCGACCTTCCGCGCTACAGCCCGGCGCGCAGATCGGCCGCCTCGCGGTGCAAGGGGGTATCGGCCGGCACCTGCCCGAGCAGGGTATCCAGCTGTTCGCGCGCATCGGCCTTGCGGTCGAGCTTCAGATAGGCCTTGGCGAGGTTCATGCGCAGCGGCGGCAACTGCGGTGCGAGCGACACTGCGCGGGTCAGGCTGGCCAAGCCCTTCTCGCTGTCGCCCCGCTCGATCAGCAGCATGCCCAGGGTGTCCAGGATGGCGGGGTTGTCCGGCGCCAGCGCGAGCGCGCGCTCGGCATGGGCGACCGCCGCCGGATCCTTGAGCTGGCCGGCCACCCAGGCCAGGTTGTTGTACACCAGCGCATTGTCGGGCACGACGCGCAACAGCTCCTCGTACAGCGCCTTCGCCTCGACCAACTTGTTCTGCGAGATCGCGCGCTCGGCCAGGTAGCTGCGCATCACCGTGTCGTTGCGCTGGGTGCGCAGGTACTCGGCGGCCAGCCGGCCGGCCTCGGCATCGCGCCCCAGACGCAGCAGGGCGGCATGCTGCTTCACAGTGACCTCGCCGGCGCGTGGCCCGTTCGCAGCCTTGCGGAAGGCGGCGACCGCCTGCTCCCAGTTGCTGCGCCGCACGTGGACGTCGCCTTCAGCCTCCTGGCCCATCGCGGCAAGCGCCGGTCTTGCCTGCATCTCGCGCGCCTGCACGAGCGCGTCATCGAAACGCTGCTGCTCCATCAGCAGCAGCACCAGGCGGCGCCGGGCTTCGACCTGCTCGGGCTGCATGGCGATGGCGCGCCGCAGGGTCTGTTCGGCGCCGTTCAGATCCTTGGCGGCCTGCTGCACGCCGGCCATCTCGACCAGCGGCGCCGGCGATTGTGGCAGCAGGTTCGCCAGCCGTCCGTAGGCGCTGATGGCCTGCTGGTGCTCGCCGGCCGCGGTCTGCGCACGGGCAAGCGCCTCGACGGCGGCCGGCAGGTTCGGATTGGCCGCCGCAAGCTCCTGGGCCACCGCGAGCGCGCGACGATTGTCGCCCTGGCGCAGGTGGTGGCGCACCATGGCAAGCCGCGGCTGCACCGCGCCGGGCACCGCCGCGGCGGCACGCTCGAGGATCGCCTGCACTTCGCCGGCGGGCGCCGCGCTGACGGTCTTCAGATCGGCGTAGGCCACATAGGCCTCGGGGTTGGACGGATAGGCCTTCAGATAGGCCTCGAAACGCCCCGCGGCGGCCGGCGCGGCACCTTCGGACAAGTCGATGCGCGCAAGGTTGATGACGGCGGCGAGCAGTTCCGGGTTCACCTGCAGCGCCTTCTCGAAGGCGGCCCTCGCGCCCGCCGCGTCACGTCGGGACATCAGCACCCCGCCTTTCAGGTTGTAGGCCTCGGCATTGTCCGGCTGCTTGGCGATCAGCGCATCCGCCGCCTCCAACGCGCGCGCGGTGTTGCCGGCGCGCAGATGCGCGAGGATCAATGCAGCATCGGCCTGGAAGCCGGGGGCATCCATTGCCGCGGCGGCCTCCAGATCGGCCAGCGCCTGCACCGATTCACCGGTGCCCAGGCGCGCCACGCCCAGGCGCATGCGCGCACCCGGGCTGTCCGGCTGGATCGCCGAGGCGCGGGCGAAATACTCCGCGGCACGCTCGAACTCGCCGTTTGCCAACAGCACCTGCCCGATCACCGTCAGGCTGCGGATGTCGGTCGGGGCGGCATCGATCAGCGGCCCGATGGTTTCGAGCGCGCGCGCCGGCTGCGAGGTCGCCACCAGGGACAGGGCCATCAACTGGCGCGCCACCGACTGACCGGGAACGAGGTCCAGCACCCGGCCGAGATGCGCCTGAGCCTGCAACTGCTCGCCACTGCGGAACAGCACGCTGCCGGCGAGCAGGTGCCCGGGCAGGAAATCCGGCGCGCTGCGCAATGCCAGCTGAACCTGTTCGCGCGCCTCCGCATCGCGCCCTTCGCGGTAGGCCATCAGCGCCTGCAGGTAGCGCGTGCCCGGATTGTCGGGACTGGCCTGGCGCATGGTTTCGAGCTGCGCCCTGGCCTCGTCGACCCGCCCCAGACGCAGCAGCAGAGTGACCAGTTCGTAGCGGTAGGCGAGCGTATCCGCCCGGCTGCGCACCGCGGCGGAAAGGGCGTCCACCGCCGCATCGGGGCGGTTCAGCGCCATCATGATCTGCGCCTGCAGCGCATGGGCTTCAGCGTGCTCGGGGTGCTGCTGCAGCAGGCCGGCCAGCTCGCGTTGCGCGCCCTCGATGTCGTCGGCAAACAGCATCGCGCGGGCCAGCCCGAGGCGCGCCCCGGCGTCGTCCGGCGCGGCCGCCGTGGCCGCTGCGTAGGCCACGCGCGCCTGCTCCACCTGGGCCTTGGCCAGATACGCCGTTCCCAGCGCAGCGGACAGTCGCGCCTGCGCGGCCTCGTCGGTCAGCCGGGTCTTGCCGTAGCGCGCGATCACCTGGTCGAACTCGGCCGTGCGCACCAGGGCGGAGGCCAGCAGCGGCGCCACCCGCTCGGCCGGCACGCCGAGTTCCTCGGCACGCTGCAGTTCCTTGACCGCACCAGGCACATCGCCCAGTTCGAGATTCACCTGGCCGAGCAGGAAGCGCGCCTCGGCCAGCGATCCGTCCTTCTGCAGGGCGTTCTTCAGCTGGATGCTGGCCGCCTGCAGGTCCTGCTTGGCCAGATAGCCGCGCGCCGAATCGAGCAGTTTGTCGGGCGAGTCGCCGCAGCCGCCGAGCAACGCCCCGGCGAGCAGCGCAAGCATCAGGGTGGCAGCGGGGCGGCGGCGCGGGGCCGGGCTACGGGCGTGGTGCGGAGTGGATGACACGGTCAGGACTCCTTCTTGATGCCGAAGCGGTTCATCAGGTCGTACAGCGAGGGGCGGCTGACGCCGAGGATTTCCGCCGCCCGGGCAATGTTGCCGTTGGTGCGCGCGAGCACCCGCACCACGGCCTGGCGCTCGGCCTCCTCGCGCACCTGGCGCAGGTTGAAGAAGCCGAGGTCGGCTTCGGCGCTGGCCAGGCCCAGGTCGTCGGCGGTGATGCGGTTGCCGTCGGCCATGATCACTGCGCGCTTCAGGCAGTTCTCCAGCTCGCGTACGTTGCCCGGCCAGCGGTGCGCGCCGATCGCGTCGAGCGCGTCGTCGGTGAGCTGCATGCTGCCGCGCCGGTTCTCGCCCGCGAAGCGCTGCACGAAGGCATGGGCGAGCAGTGCCGCATCGCCTTCGCGTTCGCGCAGCGGCGGGATGTCGATGACAATCTCGGCGAGGCGGTAGTAGAGGTCCTCGCGGAACAGGCTCTCGGCGATGCGCGCCTTCAGGTCGCGGTGGGTGGCGCAGACCACCCGCACATCCACCGCAATGGCCTCGCGGCCGCCGATCCGCTCGATCTCGCGCTCCTGCAGGAAACGCAGCAGCTTGGCCTGCAGAGACATCGGCAGGTCGCCGATCTCGTCGAGGACCAAGGTGCCCTTGTGTGCCAGTTCGATCTTGCCCTGCGTCTGCTTGACCGCGCCGGTGAAGGCCCCCTTCTCGTAGCCGAACAGCTCGCTCTCCAGCAGGTTCTCCGGGATGGCGGCACAGTTGATCGCCACGAAACGCCCGGAGCGCCGCGGCGACAGCGCATGCAGGCCGCGCGCCAGCACCTCCTTGCCGGTGCCGCTCTCGCCCAGCAGGGCCACGGTGACGTTGGCCGAGGCCACTTTTTCCACCGTGCGGCAGACTTTCAGCATGGCGGCATCGCGCGTCAGCAGGCCATCCAGCGCGCTGCCCAGGCCGGCCTGCAGGCGCTGGTTCTCGGCCTGCAGGTCGTGCAGGCGGAAGGCGCGTTCGATGGTCAGGGTCAGCAGTTCGGGTTCGAAGGGCTTGGCAAAGAAATCGTAGGCCCCCATGCCCACCGCGCGCACCGCGTTCTCGCGGTCGTGCTGGCCGGTGAGCACGATGACCTTGGTTTCGGGCGCGAGGCTCAGCATCTCGCCCAGCAGGCGGAAGCCCTCGCCCACGTCGTCGGGCTCCGGCGGCAGACCGAGGTCCATGGTGACCACGGCCGGCTCATGCCGGCGCAACTGGGCGATCGCGCCCTCGCGCTCGCCCGCGACGACGGTCTCGAAGGCGTCGAATGCCCAGCGCATCTGCTTCTGCAGCGCGGGGTCGTCCTCGACGATCAGCAGGGTGCGGCGCTTCTCGGACATGGTTCAGGCCCGCAGGATTTCGGAATCGGTGTGCGGCGGCGCATCGGATGCCGCCGGAACGGGTGCCGCCTGCTCACGCAGCCGGCGCGGCAGTCTGATCTCCACCCGGGTGCCCCGCCCTTCCTCGCTATCGTAGGTGATGGTTCCGCCAAGCTCGCGGATGTACTGGCTGGTCTCATACACCCCAAGCCCCATGCCGCCTTCCTTGGTGGTCTGGAATGGCCGCGACAGCCGTTCGCGGATGAAGGCCTGCGACATGCCGCAGCCGGAATCCTGCACTTCGAGACACACGCTGCCGTCCTCACCATCATGCAGATTCAATGTCACATTACCACTCTCGGGCGTGGCGTCGAGGGCATTTTGCACAACATGCCCCAGCACCCGTTCCAGCCTGTCGGCATGCGCCATGACTTCGCTCACGGTCTCGCCCTCCGGCACGCTTGCCAGGGTCGGCGCCGGGCGCTGCGAGCGTTTCGCGCCGCAGATGCGCCCGAGCATGGCGTGCAGGTCCACCGGACGCGGCGCCTCGATCGAACGCTTCTCCTGCAGCTGGCTCATCAGCCCGCGCATGCGTGCTTCGACGTGCGCGACGGTCTCCAGCATGTCCTGCTGGAACTCGGGATTGTCGCGGTGGCGTTCGGCGTTCTTCAGCATCAGCGACAACTGGGCCACCAGGTTCTTCAGGTCGTGCACCACGAAGGCCGACATGCGGTTGAAGGAGTCGAACTTGCGCGCCTCGATCAGCGCCTCGGTGACCTGCATGCGGGCCAGGTAGCTCGCGGCCTGGCGCTGCGCCGTCTTCAGCAGATCGAGCACCTCCCAGTTGATCTCGAAGGGCGTGCGCGGCGCATTCAGCACCACGAAGCCGACCAGCCGCCCGGCGGACTTGAGCGGAATCACCAGCCAGGCATCCTCGAGACGGAGCAGCCATTCGGGCAGTACCAGTTCGCCGTAGTGCGAGCGGCGCACGCGGAACTCCTCCAGGCTCACCACCCACTCGCGCGCCTCGAGAAAGCGGCACAGGGCGCCGTCCTCCGCCTCGCTGGCCGCACTGGCCGGCGTGTTGAGGCGCGAATGCTGGGTGTAGCGGCCTTCGCCGTTGCGCAGCCAGAGCCCGCCGCCCGGGCTTTCCACGAGGTCGGACAGCGCCTTGATCACCGACTGGCCGAGATCGAGCGCATCGCCCGCGGACGAAAGCGCCTGGGTGAAGCGCAGCCACTCGGTGCGGTAGTCGTAGCGGTACGGAAACAGATGCTTGTTGAGCAGCACGCGCAGACGGGCGCGACTGGCCCCCGAGCCGATGAACAGTCCCAGCAGCAGCAGCCCGGCGAACAGCAGGGCCATCTGCAGCGCCCGCCCCCAGTCGCCGCCCATGTAGCGCACGTAGTAGCCCGCCGCCGCGATCACCAGCAGATAGGCACCGGCCACCGCCAGCGCGGTGGAGTGGAACACCACCTCGCGCGACACCGAGATGCACAGCGTCCACGCCGGATTGCGCGCCGCCGACACGGCGATCAGCGGAATCACCATCGCATGCACCAGGCCGCGCACCGACCACACGTCGGGATCCAGGCGGGCGAACAGGAAACCGTCGGCAAAGAAGTACAGCTCGAACATCCAGCCGGCCGCCAGTCCCAGGCACAACGGCT
The DNA here is from genome assembly GCA_030603925.1 of Thauera sp. Taxonomy (GTDB): domain Bacteria; phylum Pseudomonadota; class Gammaproteobacteria; order Burkholderiales; family Rhodocyclaceae; genus Pseudothauera. Next base: position 37,262 of record JAUVWV010000001.1, read on the forward strand.
TGAGCCCCCAGCGCGAATCGGTCGGCAGACCGCGGAAGAGTTGTTCGACCAGCACCAGGCCGAGCACCGCACCGGCCAGGAAGACGCCCAGCGGAAACTTGTCCGCCGCCGGATCGCCGGCCAGCAGTTCGGCCGGCAGCAGCACCGACACCAGCATCGACAGCACCAGGGCCACCGACACCAGCACCGGCCAGCGCGCCCGCGCCAGGCCGAGCGGCTGCAGCAGAACCAGCAGGAAGGCGTACCAGGCGGCAACCCGCAGCACTTCCAGAACGCCGGCCAGCCGCATCAACCCGACCGACGGCGCCCAGGCAAAGAAGGCCGCACCCAGCGCCCACAGCACGCTGAGTCCGACGGCGAGCAGCAAGGCCCCGCCGGCCCGCCCGCCACGCCATGCGCCCAGCAGGTACAGCGCAAACACCGCGTAGGCAGCCGCCGCCAGGCCGTAACCCCAGACAGCAACCGCGGAGAACTCAGCGAACATGCAGGATCCGCCTATCGGCAGGGCGTCGGTTCAGCCCCGGGCTCAACCCCGGGATCGATTGCGGGCGCCACCCCGGCCCGCCCCGACGCCCGCCGGGCCGGGTGCCTCAATGCGCCCCCTCGCCGGTCAGCACCACGCGGATGGTTTCCAGCAGGATCAGGGTGTCGAGCACCAGGGTGTGGTTCTTCACGTAGTACAGGTCGTACTGCAGCTTGTTGACGGCGTCATCCACCGACGAACCGTACTGGTAGCGCACCTGGGCCCAGCCGGTGAGCCCGGGCTTGACGCTGTGGCGCACGGCATAGAAGGGAATGTCGCGGGTCAGCTGGTCAACGAAATAGGGGCGCTCCGGACGCGGCCCCACCAGACTCATGTGGCCCGCCAGCACGTTGAACAGCTGCGGCAGTTCGTCGATGCGCAGGCGGCGGATCAGGCGCCCCACCCGCGTGGTGCGGTCGTCGTCGGCGCTCGCCCAGCGCGGCCGCCCGTCGCGCTCGGCATCGCGGCGCATGCTGCGGAACTTGATCACCTTGAACACCCGTCCGCCTTGCCCGACGCGTTCCTGCCGGTAGAACACCGGCGCACCGTCCTCGATCAGGATCGCCAGCATGGTGAGCAGCATCACCGGCAGGGCCAGCACCAGCAGCACCGCAGCGGCCAGCAGATCGAAGCAGCGCTTGACGAAGGAACGCGCGCGCCCCTGGCGGAAACCGTCGCCGTAGATCAGCCAGCTCGCCTTGAGCGAATCGATGCGGACCTGCCCGGAGACATGCTCGAAGAAGCCGGTCAGGTCATGCACCTTGACGCCGTGCAGCTTGCAGTCGAGCAGTTCGCGCAGCGGCAGCACCCCGCCGCGCCGCTCGCGCACCGCGACGATCACCTGTCCCACGCGATGTTGGCGCACCACGTCGAGCAGGCGCCCGCCCTGGCCGAGCACCCGCTCGGGCGCCACCTCGCGCGGGTGCTCGTCATTGGGCAGGTAGAAACCCACCAGCTCCATGCCGCTGGCGGCCGGACGGCTCAGCGCATGCTCCACCGACAGCGCGTCCGTGCCCCCGCCGACGATCAGTGCGCGCCGGGTGAACAGCGCATGCGCCTGGCGCCGGTTGAGCGCACCGCGCATCGCCAGCACCGCGCCGAGCAGCAGCAAGACGGTGAGCTGGATCGCTTCCGAGGCAAAGTAGTCCCACGGCAGGACGAGAAAGATCGCATAGGCCACGGGAATGCTGACCGCCACGCCCAGCGCGACCCGCACAAGGGAATCGCGCGGCGAGCCGGTGGCGGTGGGACGGTACAGGCCGAGCACGCTGTTGAGGATGATCATCGCCACCGCGAACAGCATCGCGGAGGGCACCACCAGCCGCCAGTCGGTGTTGCCCACGCCGAACTGGAAGGTCACCGCAAGAATGACCGCCAGACACAGCAGCGCCGCGTCCATCAGGATCTGAAACAGGGTGTGAGACGGAAAATAATGGCTGAAGACCTTCAGCATGACCCTTCCTCCCTGGCCGGCGGATGCCTCCGCGACGGCGTGTTCGGCAACTTGGTTGCTCACACCTTATAGGACGTCACCGGACACCGATGTTAAACCCGTCACGCCCGCTTGCGTCGCCCTTTTGCATGACGATTACAAGCGCACAGCCCGAACCGGGCAGTCGGTCCAGAAGACCGTGCCGACCACTGTGCGTCGTCCGCCAGGCCGCACGGGGATTGCGCTTTCCGCCAGCGACTGTATATACTTACACCACTTCGCAAGCCGCCATCACCGGCTCCCATCCGACGCTGCAGAGAGGCTATCCATGGAACGCTTGATCAATCCGCTGCCCACCGTGTGCGGCGCCGCCGCCGGCCTGGCGATCGGTGTCGGTCAGCCGGCCGGAGGCATCCTTCTGGCGATGCTGGGCATCGGGCTGAGCTGTATCCTGCGCGCCCGCATGCAGTCCGCGGAAGACCTCTGAACACGCCCATACGACGGCACAGCGGAAACGTCTTGTTACGTTCCGCCCCTCTCCTTCTTCATAGCCGCGAATTCGCGACTTGTCCCGTGCGGTAACATTCCGCCGCCGGAAGCACGCCGTTTTGCTACGCAAAGGTTTACCGGGCCCAGGGCGGGGATCAGAATACCCGCACTCGCGTATCGATCATTTGTCCGGACACCTTGCCCATCCTTCGCCTCCGCCGCCGCGCCTTGCGCCCCCTCATCGCGCCCCTTGCCTGCCTGAGCGCGCTGCCCACCGAAGCCGCCGCACGCCAGCCCGGCGTCGCCGACTGGCCGACCAGCGCGCTGGTTGCGGTCATCGTGCTCGCACTCGCGCTTGCCGGCAGCGTACTGTTCAGCCCGCAGCGGCTGCGCGCGCGGGCCCAGCCGCCGGCCGCACGCAACGCCGCCGGGGCCGAGCAAACCCTGGTGATCCGCGAGAACCTGCAACGCTTCGAGAGCTTCGCCAACGAGACCATCTACGGTTTCGGCATGGCCGAACTCGACGGCACCATCACCTACATCAATCCGGCGCTGGCCCGCATGCTGGGCGAATCCAGCCCCGATGCGGCGATCGGCCGGCCGATCGTCGATTACCACCCTGCCGAGCTGCGCGCGACCATCACCGGAGAGGTGTTCGCCGAACTGCAGCGCAACGGCCGATGGAGCGGCGAGCTCCCGCTGCTCGCACGCGACGGCACGCGGATCGAGGTCGACGAGAGCTTCTTCTACATCCGTGACGCGCAAGGCGAGCCCAAGCTGATCGCCGCCATCCTCACCGAAATCGGCGCGCGCAAGCGCACCGAGGCCGAACTGCGCCTGATGGCGAGCGTGTTCGAGCACAGCGGCGAGGCCATCCTGGTAACCGATCCGGACAACCGCATCATCACCGCCAACGCTGCCTTCACCGAGCTCACCGGCTACACCCTGGACGAAGTGCGCGGTCTCAACCCGCGCGTGCTCTCGGCCGGGCTCACCTCGCAGAGCGTCTACAAGGAGATGTGGCGCGCCATCGTCAGCGAAGGCTACTGGCAGGGCGAGATCTGGGACCGCCGCAAGGACGGCGCGATCTATCCGAAGTGGCTGAGCGTCAGCACGGTACGCAACGCCGCAGGCGAGCTCACCCACCACGTGGCGAGCTTCACCGACATCACCGAACGCAAGCAGATCGAGGAACGCATCCGCCACCTCGCCCACCACGATCCGCTCACCGGCCTGCCCAACCGCCTGCAGCTCGAGGGCCGCCTGGCCCAGGCCCTCGCCGAGGCGCGACGTGACGGCGGCATGGTCGCCGTGGTGTTCGCCGACCTCGACAACTTCAAGTTCATCAACGACAGCCTGGGTCACCCGGCCGGCGACCGCCTGCTGATCGACGTCGCCCGGCGACTGCGCTAATGCGTGCGCGACAGCGACGTCGTCGCCCGCCTCGGTGGCGACGAGTTCGTCATCGTGCTCAACCGCCTCGACGCAGCCCAGACGGCAGCCACGCTCACCGAGAAGGTGCGCCAGCGTATCGGCGAGCGCTACGAAATCGACGGCCACATCCTGCACACCACCCCCAGCCTGGGTGTGAGCATCTTCCCGCTGGACGGCGCGGACGCCGACACGCTGATGAAGAATGCCGACGCCGCCATGTACCACGCAAAGGCCGAAGGGCGGGACAACGTCCAGCTTTTCAACCCCCGCCTGAACGAGGCCGCCAGCAGCCGCCTGCGCATCCAGACCCGGCTGCGCGAGGCGCTCGAGAAACGCCGCCTGCTGCTGCACTACCAGCCCCAGCTTGCCGCCGACGGTCGCAGCCTGGCCGGCGTCGAGGCGCTGATCCGCTGGCTCGACCCCGACGAAGGCATGATCCCGCCCGACCGCTTCATCCCGATTGCCGAGGAGACCGGGCTGATCGGCCCGATCGGCGCCTGGGTGATCGAGGAATCCTTCCGCCAGCTGGCACAGTGGCGCGCCGCGGGACTGTCCGGTTTCCGCATGTCGATCAACCTGTCCGCCCAGCAACTGCGCCTGCGCGACCTGCCCCGCCAGATCGCCGAGGCCTGCACCCGCCACGGGCTGAGCGCAGGGGACATCGAACTGGAAATCACCGAATCAACCGCCATGCGCGACCCGGAAAGCACCATCGACACCCTGCGCCAGCTGCGCGAGATGGGCATCGAGCTGGCCATCGACGACTTCGGCACGGGCTACTCCTCGCTCTCCTACCTCAAGCTGCTGCCCATCGGCCGCCTCAAGCTCGACCGCTCCTTCGTGCACGAGATCGAAGCCAACACCAACGACGCGGCGATCTGCGCCGCCACCATCGCACTGGCCCACAACCTCGGCCTCGAGGTGGTCGCCGAAGGCGTGGAAACTTCCGCCCAGTTCGACTTCCTGCGCGAACTCGACTGCGACCTGTTCCAGGGCTACCTGTTCAGCCGCCCGCTCGACGCCGACGCCCTCGCCCGCTTCGCCGCCCGGCACCGCGCAACCGGCACCGATCCCGCCCGCGAGGACACCACAGGGCTTCCCCTGAACGAACAGACCGGCTAGAATGGCGGGCTTCCACGGACAGGTGGATGAGTGGTTTAAGTCGCACGCCTGGAAAGCGTGTTCAGGGTAATACCCTGACGCGGGTTCGAATCCCGCCCTGTCCGCCAGACATCAATGAAAAACGCGCCGCCTGGCGCGTTTTTCATTTCCGGCAGGTACGCACCGCGTCGTAGAAGGCGACTTCCTCGCGGACCCGGCGAGGCCTCGTCGGAGGCCAAGGCCGGCTCGAACGCCCTGGACAGCACCAGCACCGCATCCTGGTAGCGACGGTTGGCGTTCTTCCTGTCGTTGCGTCGATCGTACGACGACTGCTTCGGAAGACGAAATTCGTAGGGCCGCTCACGGTCACACAAGGCCGGATCTCCAGCCACCATCGAATCCGTCATTCGCGCCTTGTGAAGCGGCCTCGCCACGCGGCAGATGAAACGATGCCCGCCGTCAGGAGAGGACGCGCAATACGGACTACCGCGCAGTCTGCGGAACGAGTTCGATCATCCCCAGCGTGTGGCGCAGGCTGGTGCGCGGCGCGATCAGGTCGGCCAGCGTCACCCCGTCCAGCGAGGCCAGGAAGGCCTGCAAGGCATCGCTCAGCGCACCTTTCAGGCGACAGCCGGCGTTCAGCAGGCACTGCGAATGCGCGCCGAAGCATTCGACCAGCTCGAAGCCCGGCTCCATCTGCCGCACCACCTCGCCCAGCCCGATCTGTTCGGGCGGGCGCGCCAGGCGCAGCCCGCCGCCCTTGCCACGCGCACCATCGACGAAGCCGCTGCCGACCAGTTCGGTGACCACCTTCATCAGATGGCTGCGCGAGATCGCGAACCGCTCCGCCACTTCCTTGATGGTGACCCGCCGCTCCGGACAGGCGCCCAGGTAGATCAGCAGGCGCAAGGCGTAGTCGGTGTGCTGGGTGATGTTCATGTGGGCATCCTGTCGCCGCACGGCGGCGCATTGGTTCGACGGGATGGTAGCAACAAAGATTCATTTCTGTTGACTCTTTTAAAGATGCATTTAATATGTATCTTAAAAATGCCGCACGGAGAAGCTCATGAAACGCCACCCCCACCTCGTCCCGCTGTCCCGCGAGCACCATGCCGCCCTGCGGCTCGGGCGCCAGTTGATCGCGGGCGGTGCATGCGCAGCCCTGCGTCGCGAGTCCGGCGCGCTGGCGGCCCATTTCGCCGAGGAGGAGCGCAGCCTGCTACCGCTGCTGGAAACGCATGGGCGCCCGGACCTGGCCGCACGCCTGCGCCGCGAGCACGACCAGCTGAACACCCTGTTCGCCGCGGCGCTGCGTGGCGAACGCGAGGCCGAAGCCGGGCAGGCGCTCATCGCGCATGTGCGCTTCGAGGAAGGCGAGCTGTTCCCGGCCATCGAGCCAATGTTCGACGGAGGCCTGCCATGACCCATGTGGTCACCGAGGCGTGCATCCGCTGCAAGTACACCGATTGCGTGGTGGTCTGCCCGGTCGACGCCTTCCGCGAGGGACGGAACTTCCTCGTCATCGACCCGGGCGAATGCATCGACTGCACGCTGTGCGTACCGGAATGCCCGGTCGGCGCGATCGTCCCGGAGGACGAGTTGAGCGACTCGCAGCGCGAGTATCTGGCGCTCAACGCCACGCTGGCCGAAGCCTGGCCGCGCATCGTCGAGCCGCGCGACCCGCTGCCCGATGCGGCGCACTGGGCGCAGATCGACGCGAAACGGCAGTGGCTCGATCCCGCACCGCCAGCGAAATCCGCCCGCCACGCGGCCGACACCGCTCCGACCCAGCCAACCGACCAGGAGGACGCCTGACATGCAGACCACGCCCTGCCCCACCGCCGCACCGCGCCGCACCCTCAAGCTGGGGCGCGGCATGATGCTCGTCTCGGCCGCAGGAATGCTCGCCACCGTGCTGATCGCCTACCCCTATGCGGCCCACTTCAGCCTGGGCGCGCAGATTGCCGCGCACCTGTTGCTGCCGGTGGCCGCCGCCATCTTCAAGCTCGGCTACGTGGTGCGCCTGGCCGCCCACCATGCGCTGGGCAACTATGCTGCGGGATGAAGCACCCGGCCCCGTGCAGCGTCAGCCGGCCACCCCAGCACCGTGCATGGCCCGTCGCCCCGGGTACAGGGGTGAGCCGCGCGCGTTGCGCTACCCGGCAGGCACCCCACAGGAACAGCAGCACGCGGGTCGCGAGGACGCACAGCGCGAGGACCACCAGCAGGCCGGCCCACACGCTGACCACCAGCATCAGCCACAGGCCGTCGGGCAGGTTCGCCGGCACATTGGCGGCCAGCTGGAAGGCGATCGGCATGCACAGCAGCGCCAGGCTGTAGCAGAGCGGGATTGCAGAACGGGGGTTCATCCTTGTTCCTCCATCATCCGGTCGATTCGATGACGTGGATTCTGAGGCCCTGTCAGGCTTATCCTGTGAGCCTGCCGAAAGGCCCGCTCCACAAGGCATCTGAACCTTTGATGAGAAGAACCACCGGATGAGCCAGACCGAACGCCTGTACCAGATCGTGCATATCCTGGAAGACGCCCGCCAGCCCGTGCCGCGCACGCACTTTCTCGACACCCTGGAAATCTCGCATGCCACCTTCAAGCGCGATCTCGACTATCTGCGCGACCGCCTCGGCGCGCCGGTGGTCTGGCGGCGCGGCACCGCCGGCCTGCCGAGCGGCTACCTGCTCGAAGGCGCACGCAGCGAGAGCGCCCAGCGCTACGGCATCCGCGGGCTGTGGTTCAACCCGTCCGAGATCTATGCGCTGCTGATGATGCAGCACCTCGCCGCCGCCATGGAGCCGGGCCTGGTGTCCGGCCAGGTCGGCGCACTGATGACGCGCGTCGGCTTGATGCTGGGCTCGGCGGCCGACGATCCGCAGGAGATCGGCCGGCGGGTGCGCATCCTGCATTCGGCCAGCCGGCGCGCCACGCCGGTCTGCTTCCAGAGCGTGGCCCAGGCCACGATGAAACGCCGCCGCCTGGCCCTGCGCTACCACGTGCGCAGCCGCGGCGAGGACAGCGAGCGCGTGGTCTCCCCGCAGCAACTGCTGCACTACCGCGAGAACTGGTATCTGCTGGCCTGGTGCCACAAGGCGGACGAGCTGCGCACCTTCGCGCTGGACGCCATCCGCGGCGCCGAGGCCACCCGCAGCAAGGCGCGCGAGATCGGTCCGCGCACCCTGAGCAAGGCGGTGGACAGCGCCTTCGGCATCTTCGCCGCGCCGGCCCGCGAGCGCGCCGTGCTGCGCTTCTCCCCCGAGGTGGCGCCCTGGGTGGAGAACGAGTGCTGGCACCCCGCGCAAACCCTGGAGCGCCTTGCGGACGGCGCGCTGCAACTCGGCGTGCCCTATGGCGACCCGCGCGAACTGCTGATGGAGATCCTGCGCTACGGCGCCGACGTCGAAGTGATCGCCCCACCCGCCCTGCGCACTGCGGTGGCCGAACGCCTGCAACGCGCCGCGGCGGCCTACGCGGCCGACTCACTCACCGCGGATCAGCCGCGCGTCCCTTCGGCCATTACCGGCGCATAGACCCGCCAGCCGTTGCGCCCGCCCAGCTTGACCGAATACAGGGCCACGTCGGCATTGCGCAGCAGCGCCTCGGCACTGTCGCCGTGCGCCGGGTAAAGCGCCATGCCGACCGAGGCCGACACACGGGCCATGCCGGCACTGAGCAGATAGGGTTCGCCGAGCAGTTCCACCGTCCGCCGCGCCACGTTCTCGGCCTCGGCGGCATCACCGGTTTCCGACAGCAGGATGGCGAACTCGTCGCCGCCCAGGCGGGCCACGGTGTCCGACTCGCGCACGCAGGTCTCCAGGCGGCGGGCCACGTCCACCAGCAACTCATCGCCGGCCGCATGACCGAAGGCGTCATTGACCTCCTTGAAGAAGTCCAGATCCACCAGCAGCAGCGCAAAACTGCGCCCATAGCGCCGCGCGTGGATCAGCGCCGAATCGAGCCGGTCATTGAACAGCAGGCGGTTGGGCAGCATGGTCAGCGGATCGTGATGCGCCTTGCGGCGCAGATCCTCGTTGAGCAGCTTCAGTTCGCGCGTGCGCTCGACGATCACCGCCTCCTGGCGCCGCGCCAGTTCCTCGAGCACCAGGTAGTGCCGCCTGATGCGCGCGACGAAGGCATGCAGCACGCCGGCGGTCAGCAGGTAGCAGACCAGCAGGATCAGCGCCGATTCGCGCTGGCGCTTGTCGCGATGCGCCAGCAGGACTTCGGCCGGCATGGTCACCGAGATGCCGCCGCGGATGTCGCCCACCTTGAAGCCCTGCACCGCATGGCAGGCAAGACAGGCCGGCGTGACGTACAGCGGCGCGATGTAACGATGCACCGCGCGCGCCTCGCCGCCGATGCGGTACTGGGCGAAGAACTGGATGCGCTCGGCCATCTCGCCGCGCTCGAAGCGCTGCAGGCTGTCGCCTTCCCAGCTGTCGGCCAGATTGTCCGGGCGGATCGGCCTGTGGCTGGTGATGCGGAACTGCACCCCGGTGCGCTCGGCCGCCAGTTCCGCAATCTGGCGGGTCATGAAGGCCGGATTGACCATGGTCAGGGCGCCGCCGTCGTCGGCCACCAGGTCGCGCCGCGGATGCACCAGATAAGGGTTGGGCTGCGAATTCTCGCTTACCGGCACGTAGATGCCGCCGTGCCGCGCATTCCATTCGCGCGTCAGCTCGATCAGGCGGAACAGCGCCTGCCCGCGCTCCTTGGCCAGCGCCTCGGTGTCGCTTTCGATCTTGCTCAACTCGAGCACCCCGAGCAGCAGGAAGGGCAGCGCCATCCCCAGCCACAGCAAGGCCAGCAGCGCCACGTAGCCGTCCGGGCGACGCAGCAGCCGGGCACCCGGCGAATTCAGCGGCGGCGTCATCGCTTCTCCTGCGCCAGCGCGCACGGCCTGCGATGATCGACCCACCGTTCGCCCCCTTCTTCGAGGCGTAGCCCCAGCGCCATCGGTTTCCGCCTCTGCCATAGGTATGGGTACTGCATCGTATTTTACTCCCAGTCCGGGGGTGAACAAGCGACTGCCAAAACTGGTCATGTGGATGCGCCGGGTGTCCCCGCACAATCCGTAGCGTTTTGTTTCCCGCCCCGCACATGTCATGCGGGAGGGCTAGACTGAAGCTCTTTCCCCACACGCGAGGACACGTCCATGGGCCTGCTCAATTTCATCAAGGATGCCGGCGAGCGCCTGTTCGGCAGCGGCGAGGCGAAGGCCGCCGCGCCGGCGGCCGGCGCCAACCCGGCCGAGGCGGTCGCCGCCTCCAATGCCAAGGCCGGCGCAGCGATCCGCAACTACATCGAGAAACTGCAGCTTGCCCCGGCGGATCTCGCGGTGGCATTCGACGGCGCGACGGCCACCGTCACCGTCTCCGGCACCGCGCCCGACCAGGCCACCCGCGAACGCATCGTGCTGGCGGCCGGCAACGTCCAGGGGGTGGCAGAGGTGAACGACCGGATGACGGTGGCGAAGGCCGAGCCGGCCGCGCGCTTTCATACCGTGGCGAAAGGCGACACCCTGTCGGCCATCGCCAAGACCTACTACGGCAATGCCAACCGCTACCCGGCGATCTTCGAGGCCAACAAGCCGATGCTGACCCATCCGGACAAGATCTATCCGGGGCAGGTCCTGCGCATTCCACCGCAGGACTGATCCGGGCGGCCATGGCGCAGCCCGCCGGCTGCGCCCGCTTTCCCCCCACTTGTCACGCTTCAGTCCGCGCGCTGCAGCAGCCAGCAGGCCGCCACCGCGGCGGCATCCTCGGTGAACGCGTCGGCGAGGATATGGGCTGCGACCTCGGCGGGTTGGAGCAGCATGAAACCGGCGACCTCGCCATCGAGGTTGCGCGGGACGAAATCGTCCGGCACGGTCAGGCAGTAGGGATGCAGCCACTCGTCGTGCATGCCCTCGTCTTCTTCGCGGCGCGCGTGCAGCACGGGCATCGCCTGCGCCTGCCGCGCCAGCGCGGCCGCCATGCCGGCCTCTTCGGCGCATTCGCGCAGCAAGGTATCGGTCACCGACTCGCCGCTGGCGATGCCACCGCCGACCAGGTTGTCCAGCCGGTCCGGGTCGATCGCCTTGCTGGCGGCGCGCCGCGCCACCCACATGCGCCCGTCGGCAGTCACCGCGTTCAGGTGCACCGCACGGCTGCGCAGCCCGAAGCGGCGGAAGGTGCCGCGCTCCAGCCGGCACAGCACCGGTGCCGCGGCGTCGGCGGCACCCAGGCGCACGTCGTAGGATTCATTGCGCCAGGCGCGGAACCAGCCTTCGCTGCGCAAGGTATCGGCCAGTTCGCCCCAGGCCGTACCGAGCGCCTCGCCCCGCAGGTGGGCGGTGAGTTCGACCCTCTGCCCCGTCACGGCAAACAGTGCACCGCCCGGCTGCGCAACCCGCGCGGCAAACTCCGGCGACAGTGCGCCGATGTCGCTGCCCGCGGCACACAGCGCGAGGTAGTCGTCCGGCAGCGGGCGCACCAGACGCTGCAGGCGCCCGCGCAATGCCGCCAGGCTGCCCGCAGCCAGCCTCATGGGCGTATCGGCCGGCGCGGCACCGTGCGGGGTAGCCGCACTCCCGTGGCGCTCACGTCGGGCGCGTGCCCATCGGTTCGCCCATGCGCACTGCAGCCCCAGCTTGCCAGGTGGGGTTGAAGGCCAGCGTGTCGCGCGGGAACAGCATCACCACGGTGGAGCCGAGCAGAAAACGCCCCATCTCCGCCCCCTTGTCGAGCTGTACTGCCGCTTCGTCGTAGCGCCACTCGCGCAGGCTGCCCGGCCGCGGCGGATTGACCACGCCGTGCCACACGGTGGCCATGCTGCCGACGATGGTCGCCCCCACCAACACCAGCACGAAGGGACCGGAATCGGACTCGAACACGCACACCACCCGCTCGTTGCGCGCGAACAGGCCCGGCACGCCGCGCGCCGTGGCCGGATTCACCGAGAACAGCTCGCCCGGCACGTGGATCATGCGGCTCAGCCGCCCGGCGCAGGGCATGTGGATGCGGTGGTAGTCGCGCGGGCTGAGGTAGAGCGTGGCGAAAGCACCATTGTCGAAGCGCGCCGCCAGTTCCGCATCACCCCCCAGCAGCGCGCTGGTGGCATAGCGGTGTCCCTTGGCCTGGAAGATCTGGTCGCGCTCGATGGTGCCGAACTGGCTGATCGCACCATCCACCGGGCAGACGAAATCGGCCTCGGCGAGCGGGCGCACACCGTCGCGCAGCGGACGGGTAAAGAACTCGTTGAAGCTCGCGTAGGCGGCGACGTCCGGATTGGCCGCCTCGGCCATGTTCACCCCGTAGCGGCGCACGAACCGGCGGATCACCGCGGTCGTGACGGCGCCGCCCCGCCAGCCGGCGAACTTGCCCGCGAGGACGGTCAGGGCCTGCTTGGGCAGCAGGTATTGCAGTGCAACGGTGAGTCGTTCGGACACGGTGACGATCCGGCAAGTTGGACAGCGCGGGATTATAGCGGCTGCGCTGCCCGCCTCCCGCGGCGGGGCGTAAGCAAAATTGAGATGGGTCAAGGGAATCGACCTATAGCCGAGTAAAGTACTCAACTATTAAACCGCCCCCTACCCCGCAGGAGCCCCACCGTGTTCATGACCGCAGCCAGAAGATCCCGCGAACGGGACAACGCCCGCCGCGATGCCCTGGAGCAGGAAAACGCCGAACTGCGCCAACGCCTTGCCGCACTCGAAGAAGACAAGCACGCCCTGCACGAACTGGGCCTGCGCCAGCAGCGCGAGCGCGAATCGCTCGGCGGCGTGTTCCGCAATCTGGGCAGTTTCGGCGAATCGCTGGGCGGTGTGCGTACCTCCTTCCTCGGCCTCGCCACCACACTCAGCGACGAGAAGCAGACCGCCATCGAGGCCGCGGCCGGCGCCGATACCAGCCGTGCCTCCTTCGAGCGCATCGCCGGCAATCTGCGCAGCATGTTCGAGACCATCGACGAGGCCTCACGCAACATCGACAGCCTGCACCGGCGCGCCGGCGAGATCGACGGCATCGTGCGCCTGATCAAGGAGGTGGCCGACCAGACCAACCTGCTCGCCCTCAACGCCGCCATCGAGGCGGCGCGCGCCGGCGAGGCCGGGCGCGGTTTCGCCGTGGTCGCCGACGAGGTGCGCAAACTGGCCGAGCGCACCGGCAAGGCCACCGCTGAGATCGGCACCCTGGTCGGCGCCATCCAGGGCGAAACCGAAACCGCACGCGCGATCATGCAGCAGGGCGCCCAGGATGCCGCACGCTACTCGCAGGACAGCGAGGCGGCCATGCACAGCATGCAGCACCTGATGTCGCTCTCCGGACGGATGGAGCGCACGGTGAGCGGGGCCTCGCTGCTGGCCAACGTGGAACTGGCCAACATCGAGGAGCTGATGCTCAAGCTGGAGGTGTACAAGGTCTTCCTCGGCACCTCCGCGCTGCGCCCGGAAGAACTGCCCGACGATTCGCACTGCCGCCTCGGCCAGTGGTACTACGATGGCGAAGGCCGCGAGCGCTTCGCCCGCCTGCCCGGCTACGCCGCGCTGGAAAAACCCCACCGCGCGGTGCACGACCACGCGCGGCGCGCCCTGGCGCTGCACTATGAAGGCCGCACGGAGGCCGCCCTGGAAGCACTGGCGGCAATGGAGACGGCCAACCTCGCGGTGATGGAAGGCATCGCCGCGATGCTCGGCCACGCCCTCGCCGAGGAGCCGCGAAACGAGGACCGGCGCCGCTCCGCAGCCTGAACGCCGCATGACGGATGACCCCGAATCCGGCTATGCTTGCCGCTTTATGTCTTTCGACGGATCGGCACAACATGGCGGACTGGGGGCACGGGATACGGGCGAAATCCACCATCGCATTACTGCTCGCCTGCCTGGTGGCGCTGGTGCCGGCCATCCTGATCGGCTGGCAAGTCGTCGAGCGCATCCGCGGCCACTTCGGTGAGGCCTACGCGCGCAACTTCACCGAACTGCACGGCGAACGCATCCTCGGCCCGCTGGCGCGCGAGCTGGCGCTCACCCGCCGCCTGGCCGGCTCGGTGGCGGTGCGCGAATGGCTGCACGACGAAGCCGACCCGGCGCTGCGCACCCGCGCCTTCCGCGAGGCCGAGGGTTTCCGTGCCGACTTCCTGGGCCGCAGCTACTCGCTGGTCAGTATCAAGGGCCTCGCCTACCACTACAACGACGACGCCACGCCCTACAGCGAAGCGCCGCGCTACCTGCTCGATCCGGCCAAGCCCGACGACGCCTGGTTCTTCTCCACGATCAAGGCCGAGGCCAGCCAGAACCTCAACCCGAATCCCGACCGCTGGCTGCAGAAAATCATGGTCTGGGTGAACGTCCTGATCGAGGACGACGGCGAACGCCTCGGCGTAGCCAGCACCGGCGTGGACCTGTCCACCTTCATCCAGTCCTTCGTGCGCACCGCGGAAACCGGCGTGACGCCGATGATCGTCGACGCCGCCGGCGCCATCCAGGCCCATCCGGACAGCACGCGCATCGCCTTCGGCTCCGGCGCCACCGGCACCGCGGCAGAAGCCGCCACCCTGCCCAGCCTGCTCGCCAGCGCGGCCGAACGCGAGGCGCTGGCCGGCGCCATGCAGCGCGCCGCGGCCGCCCCGGGACAGGTCCAGGTGCTCGAGGCGGTGCTCGACGGGCGTCGCCAGTTGCTCGCGCTGACCTATCTGGAAGCGCTGCGCTGGCACCTGGTCACCGCGGTGGACCTGAATACCGCGCAGATCATCGAGAGCGGCTGGCTGAAGGCTGCGGTGGCCGCGCTGGTAGCAGTGGTGCTGCTGCTGCTCGGCGCCTTCACGGTGGCGGTCGACCGCCTGCTGCTGCGCCCGCTGCGCGGCCTGCACCAGTCGGCCACCGCGCTGGCCGAAGGCCACTACGACGTGCGCCTGCCGCCGCCCGGACGCGACGAACTGGGCGACCTGAACCGCGCCTTCGAGCGCATGGCACGGCAGATCAAGAACCACACCGACGAACTGGAAGAGAAGGTGCGCTCGCGCACCCAGGCGCTGAGCGAATCCAACGCCGCAATGGCCGAGGCGCAGAAGAAGATCGGCGACTCCATCCAGTACGCCAGCCTGATCCAGCGCGCCCTGCTGCCCGACACCCAGCTCGCCAGCCTGCTCGGCGAACACCACTTCGTACTGTGGCGGCCGCGCGACGTGGTGGGCGGCGACTTCTACCTGTTCCGCGCCGAGGACGAGCAGTACCTCGTCGGCGTGGTCGATTGCGCCGGCCACGGCGTGCCCGGCGCGCTGATGACCATGCTGGCGCGCGCCGCACTGGACGACGCGATGAACCGCCACGGCATCGGCGCTCCGGCCGCCCTGCTCACCCACGCCGACAACACCCTGCGCGGCATGCTGGACCAGTCCACCCTGCCGCGTGCGATCGCCACCAACATGGACGCAGCCCTGGTCAGCGTGGACCGCCGCGCCCGCCGGCTGCGCTTTGCCGGCGCCAAGATCTCGCTCTACTGGAGCGACGGCGAGGAGGTCGGCGAACTGCCGGGCGCGCGCCGCGCGCTGTGCGACCGGCGCGTGGGCGACTACCAACAGGCCGAGCTCGAACTACGCCCCGAAGTCACCTACTACCTGGTGACCGACGGCTTCCTCGACCAGGCCGGGGGCGAGCTCGGCTACGGCTTCGGCAACAGCCGCTTCGCCCGCCTGCTCAGGGCCCACGCCCGCCTGCCCATGCAGGAACAAGCTGCTGCGCTGGACCGCGAACTGGACGCCTACCGCGGCGCCCACCCGCAGCGCGACGACGTCACCATCCTGTCATTCCGCATCGATTGACCCACCGGAGCCACCCTCCATGAACGACATCGACTTCTTCGGCCTGCGCGACCTGTTCACCCGCAACCGCATCCTGCTGTGCTTCAACGGGCCGATCTCGCGCAGCCTGATCGAAGAGATCGGCAACGCGCTGAAGAACTACCTGCAGGCCGACAACGCCCAGCCCTCTGCGGCGATGGACGTGTTCGGCACCTACATCGAGATGACCCAGAACATCCGCCACTACGCCCTGCGCCAGGGCTACGGCGAGGCCGACAGCTCGGCCACCATCATCGTCGCGCGCGACGAAGGCGGCGGCTACATGGTGCAGGCCGGCAACCTGGTCGAAGCCGCCGACGGCGCAGCCCTCGCCGCGCGCGTGGCCGAACTGGCCGCCCTGGACAAGGCGGCGCTGAAGGCCGCCTACAAGGAACAGCTGCGCCGCCCGCGCGAAGAGGTCGCCAGCTCGGGCGCCGGACTGGGCCTGATCGACATCGCGCGCAAATCCTCGCGCCCGCTCGCCGCGCAGCTCATGCCGCTGCCCGACGGGCGCGCCTTCTTCAGCCTGCAGGCCATCATCTGAACGCTCCGGCGCGCGCTGGACAGAACCGATACCGGGTAGAATCGCAATCATGACCAAGAGCTTCAACCTTCCCGCCAGCCAGTCCACCCCGGCCATCGCTGCCGACTGGGACACCGGGCTGCTGAGCATCTCCGGCGACTCCTATCCGGAGAACTCCTTCGACTTCTTCACTACCACCATCGAGTGGATCGAGCGCTTCCTCGCCGAGCGCGATGCGCCGCTGCGCCTGGAACTGCGCCTGGTGTACATGAACACCAGCTCGGTGAAGGCCATGATGGACATTTTCGACATGCTGGAGGAAGCCCACGGCAAAGGGCGCAGCGTATCCGTCGACTGGCTCTACGACCCGCGCAACGAGCGCGTCGAAATGCTCGCCGAGGAGTTCCGCGAAGACTGCAGTTTCCCCTTCAACATCCTGGCCCAAGCCTGAACGATGGATGCAGCGGGCCCGGCCGGACGCGACGAGCACACCTTCCTGCGGGAGCTGGAAGCCCTGCTCGCCGACCCCGCGCAGCAGGACAACCCGCTGACCCCGGCGCTCGCCCGCCTGCTCGCCCTGCACCGCCAGCAGAACGAACGCATCGAACGCCTGGTGCGCATCTCGGACGGCTACCACGGCCTGAGCCGCCAGCAGACCAGCGGCCTGGCCGACAAGTTCGAACGCCAGGTGCGCCGCCTGGAAAAACTCGCCCGCATCTCCGACCTCTACCAGAGCAACCTGCGCGACCTCACCGAAGCGCTCCGTGAAGCCTCGCTGAAGGATCCGCTCACCGAGCTGGGCAACCGGCGCTTCCTGATGGAGCGCCTCAAGGACGAAACCGGGCGCGCACGGCGCAAAGGGGCGCCGCTGTGCGTCACCATCCTCGACGTGGACCACTTCAAGGTGATCAACGACACCCACGGGCATGATGCCGGCGACGAAGCGCTGCGGCGCATCGCCGATGTGCTGCGCAACTCGGTACGGCAGTACGACGTGGTCGGCCGCTGGGGTGGCGAGGAGTTTCTCCTGCTGCTGCCGGAAGTCGGCCTGGACGAGGCCCTGCAGACCGCAGAGCGCATCCGCAGCGCGATCGGCGAAATCGCCATCGGGCTCGACGGCGCGACGATCCGCATGACCGCCAGCCTGGGCCTCACCCGGCAGCTTGACGACGACCTGCCCTCCGACACCATCAACCGCGCCGACAACGCCCTGCTCGCCGCCAAGCGCGCCGGGCGCAACCGCGTCGTGGTGCGCTGAACGCCGCCTGCACGCAGTCCTGCGCGCGAAGGCGCGCAAGGCACCGGCATGGGCTAGAATTCCCGATACGCATTGCCAATCTTCAGGGAGTACGCCGATGGAAACCGAAACGCCCGTCCCGGAATCAGCCCCCGAACCCGTCCGCAAGGCCTCGCCGCTGGCGACACTGCAGGAGGTCAAGCTGCCGCTGTGGGTCAGCCTCGCGCTGGCGGTGCTGGTGCTGCTGGTGTTCGCCTGGAAGAGCTTCGCCGTTTCCGCGGTCGAACGTGGCATGGAGGCCGAACGCCAGGCACTGGCCGAGCAGCGCGCCACCGTCGAGGCCGAAGCGCGCGAAGCGGTGATGCGCAGCAGCGACGCCACCCATGCCCTGTTCGGCACCTCGCTGGCCTGGGCGGTGCGCGGCGAGATGATCCGCAACAACCTCGACCAGATCGACCAGTTCTTCAACGAACTGGTCAAGGCCGACCGCATCCAGCTCGCGCTGCTCGCCGACCAGAGCGGCAAGGTGCTGGTATCGAGCGACCGCGCCTTTGTCGACGCTCAGCTGCCGCCGGCTTTCCCGGCCGACCTGCTGCAGCTGCCCAACGTCACTGTGCAGCCGGCCGGCGCCGGCGAGCGCCGCCTGGTAATTCCCATCCAGGGGCTCAACACCCGCCTCGGCACGGTCTTCGTGGTCTACCAGCAGGAAAACTGAAGCCGCGCCGCCACCGCAGCACCCGCATACGGCCGCCTCCGGGCGGCCGTTGTTTTTTGCAAGAATGTTCGAATCCGCGCGCTGCTCTGCGCAATGAAACGGTAACATTGCGCCCGCTTTCCGTCCGGCCGGAAGAATCCTTCATGACCGCATCGCGCACCGTCCTGGTCGACCGTCTCCTGCTCCCCGCCCTCATCGCGGCCCTGCTCTACGCCGCCCTGCAATGGCTGGCCGCCGGGCTGTTCGGTGTGGAACTCGACCCCGAGGCCATACCCGCCGACCTCGCCGCCCACCTGCTGCTGGCCGTCGCCCTGCGCGGGCTGGTGCGCTCCAACTTCGCGCTCGGCCTGTTGCTGCTGCCGCCCATGCTGCTCATGCACCTGGGCAACGCCTTCAAGATTGCCGTACTGGGCGCCCCAATCCTGCCCGACGACCTGAGCTCGGCACACGCCCTGCTGCTCATCCTCGACGGCGGCTGGCGCCTCCTCGCCCTGGCGCTCGCCCTCGGCAGCCTGGCCGCCTTCGCCGCCGCCCTGCGCTTCGAGCGCCGCCGCAGCGCCCCCGCACTGCTCCTGCTCGCCCTGCCGGCACTCGCCCTGACATTTGCCCCGCAGCAGCTCGTGCAGCACATGGACCGGCACTTCGGCCACAGCGTGTGGAACCAGCCGGGCAACTACGTTTCGCGCGGCCCGCTGATCTACTGGCTGCAGGAAGGTGCCCGCCACCTCGCGCGCAACGAAACCCCGCCGGAGGCCGCCGCCGTGCATGCCGCGCACCGCCTGCTCGCCGCCGACCACCTGCACCCCGCCGCCGCGGCCGCCGACGGGACACTCCCCGCGGCCGTCGAGGCGGTACCCGGGCGCAACATCCACATGATCGTCCTCGAATCGTTCTGGGACCCCACCTTGCTGGGCGCCGAGCAATGGTCGCAGGACCCCTTCGTGCCCACCTTCCGCGCCCTGTGGGACGAGGCCGGACGCAGCCAGGCGCTGGTGCCGGTGTTCGGTGGCTACACCGCCAACTCGGAGTTCGAAGCCCTGTGCGGGCTGCCGGTGAGCCGCGACGAGGTGGTCTTCGAAACCCGCCTGCGCAACGCCCTGCCCTGCCTGCCCGCCGTGCTGCGCGACGCCGGTTACGCGACGATGGCCGCACACCCCAACGTACCGGCCTTCTGGAACCGCCACAACGCCTACCGGCGGATCGGTTTCGATGTCTTCATGTCCGGCGGCGACTTCGTCGAGGACGACATGAACGACGGCTACCTGGGCGACGCCTCGCTGTACCGCCAGGTGCTGGAGCGCCTGGATCCGATGCTGGAGAGCGGCGTGCCGGTGTTCAACTACATCCTCACCTTCTTCGGCCACCTGGACTACCCGCTCAACGCCGCACGCCCGCACGTGATCGACGCGCCCGGCGCGGACGAGCGCCTGCTCGCCTACGCCAACACGGTGCATTACAAGACCCGCGAGCTGATGGATTTCCTCGCGCAGCTGCGCGCACGCGACCCGGACAGCCTGATCGTGGTGTTCGGCGACCACCTGCCCTTCCTCGGCCCCAACTTCGAGGCCTACGCGCGTTCCGGCGTACTCGCCAGCGCGCGCGGGGCGTTCACCGACCGCATGTTCCGCGACATGGTCGCCACCCCGCTGATCCTGCTGGACGGCGCCGCCGGCCCGCAGGTGCTGGGCGACCTGCCGCTCTACCAGCTGCCGCTCACCCTGACACGGGCACTGGGCATGGCCACCGAGGCCCCCTTCGCGCTCACCGCAACCCCGCCGGGCCTCGCGGTGCGCCCGCTGCCCGGCCTGCACCTGGTACAGACCGCCGACGGGCACAACACCGCCTGCCGCGGCGAACCGGACACCGCGCCGGACGATCCGGAACTGTGCCGTGCCGCCGCACGCTGGCTGGAGAAGGTGGGAACCCTCAAGGCCGACCTGTTGTTCGGCCGACAGCACGTGCTGCACGCACCGCAGCCGGAAGCGCCGCGCATCTGACCCGCGGCGCGCGCGGCGCCTACAGCCGGAAGCGCCCCACCGCCTGCTGCAGTTCGGCCGCCAGCTGCGCCAGGCCGCGCGCCGCGTCGGCCGACTCGCGCACCGCGCCGCTGTTCTGCTCGTTCATGCCGGCGATGCGCTCCACGTTCTGTGCAATCTCGGTACTGGCCGAGGACTGCTCGCCCAGCGCCACCGAGATCTCGCCCACCGCAGCCACCACCTTGTCGGACGATTCGTTGATCAGGCCGATGGTCTCGCCCGCACGCGCGGCCAGCGCCACGCCGGACTTCACCTCCTCCACCTGACGCTCCATGCTGTGCACTGCCCGGTCGGTGCCCGACATGATCATGTCCACGATGCGCGCAATATCCTGCGTGGATGCGGCTGTACGCTCGGCAAGCTTCCTCACCTCGTCGGCAACAACGGCGAAGCCGCGCCCCTGCTCGCCGGCGCGTGCCGCTTCGATCGCCGCATTGAGCGCCAGCAGGTTGGTCTGCTCGGCCACCTCGCGGATCACGTTCACCACCGAGGAAATCTCGCGCGAATGGCCGCCCAGTTCGCGCACCGCGCCCGAGGCCTGATTGACCGACTCGGCGATCCGGCCGATGTCCGCCACCACCTCGCGGATCACCTTCGCGCCCTCGCGTGAGGCCGAGCCGGACTCCTCCGCCATGCGCCGCGCGTCGCCGGCAAACTCGGAGACGTGGTTGATGCTCACCGTCATCTCCTCCACCGCCGCCGCCATCGACGAGGCGGACTGCGACTGCTCCTCGCTCGCCGCAGCGATGTGCGCCGAGGTGGCGGAGAGCTCCTCGCTGGACGCGGCGATCCGTTCGGCGTTGCTGCCGATCAGCGCCACCATGTCGCGCAGCCCGGCCTGCATCTCGCGCAGCGCGACCGCCAGGCGGCCGATCTCGTCGGTACGGTGCACCCGGATGTCGGTGGACAGGTCGGCGGCGGCGATGCGGCGCGCGAAGCCGCTCGCCTCCTCCAGCGGCCCCATGATCACGCTGCCGATGAACCACAACGAACCGGCCGCCCCCACCGCCACCGAGCCGCCCACCACGGCGATGATCAGCCACTGCAGCATGCCGTACAGCCCGTGGTACTCCTCGTAGGTGTCGCGCGCCACGTCGAGCTGCACCTCGATCAGCGCGCCGATCGCCTCGCTCAGCGGGTCGATGGTCGGGTACAGCTCGTTTGCCGCCACCGCATGCAGTTCCGAGGTCCAGCCCTTCTCCAGCGCTCCGGCCATGCGCTCGATCAGCGCATCGGCCTGGCGCATCAGCGGCTCCACGCGCGCCACCAGCTGTATCTCGGCAGGCACCAGGCGGGTGGCACGATAGGCCGCCCAGCGCTCGGCGATCGCACGCTGCGCCTCGCGCATGCGCTTGCCCGCCTGCTCCGGCCCCACTGCACCGTCACGCGCCTTGTGCGCGGCATCGACCACCGCCACCGCGTATTCGTCGGAGATCACCTTCAGGTCGCGCAGCGGCACGACCCGGTCCTGATACACCGAATCGAGGCCCTGCAGGGTCTTGCCCATGCCGCCCAGGCCGAGCGCGCCGACGAAGGCCGCGAGCAGGAACAGCAGGCCGAAGGCGGCATACAGCCGCGTACGGATGGTCAGTGTACGTCTGGATTCCTGGGTGTTCATGGCGACACGCTCGAGTCTGGATCGGGTGGCGGATTATCGACCAAAAGTACGACCATCTTGAGTCGTTCCGCCCTTCAAAATCGCCCGCCAGGCGCGCACAATGCAGTGTCATCAGCGCACTTGCATCGCCGCCGCGCCGCACGCGCAATCATAGCGAACGGCTATAGGGCAACGCCATTGAATCCAAATGCCATTGGGCGCACTCTAGGCAGACGCCAGCGGCGCGCAGACCGGCCGCGTCGGGCCGGCGGGATCCGTTCCGGCGGCCCCTTCCGGCGCCGCAGGCTTCCCGTAGACCCGCAGACAGCACCATCTGCGCGCCTCGCAGCGCTTTGCCGATAAACCGTAGGAGGAGTGAGTCATGACCAGCGCAAGCAAGTGCCCCGTAATGCACGGCGGCAACACGTCCAGCGGAATGTCCAAGGCAGACTGGTGGCCCAACGCCCTGAACCTCGACATTCTTCACCAGCACGACACCAAGACCAATCCCCTCGGCGAGCACTTCGACTACCGCGAAGAGGTCAAGAAGCTGGATGTGGACGCCCTCAAGAAGGATCTGCACGCCCTGATGACCGAAAGCCAGGCCTGGTGGCCGGCCGACTGGGGCCACTACGGCGGCCTGATGATCCGCATGGCCTGGCACGCCGCGGGCAGCTACCGCATCGCCGACGGGCGCGGCGGCGGCGGCACCGGCAACCAGCGCTTCGCCCCGCTCAACTCCTGGCCCGACAACGGCAACCTGGACAAGGCACGCCGCCTGCTGTGGCCGATCAAGAAGAAGTACGGCAACAAGCTCTCCTGGGCCGATCTGATCATCCTCGCCGGCAACATCGCGTATGAGTCCATGGGCTTCAAGACCTTCGGCTTCGGCTTCGGCCGCGCCGACATCTGGCACCCGGAGAAGGACACCTACTGGGGTTCCGAGAAGGAATGGCTGGCCCCCACCGGCGCCGAAGGCAGCCGCTACTCGGGCGACCGCGAGCTGGAAAACCCGCTGGCCGCGGTGATGATGGGCCTGATCTACGTGAACCCGGAAGGCGTCGACGGCCAGCCCGACCCGCTGAAGACCGCCCGCGACATGCGCGTGACCTTCGCCCGCATGGCGATGAACGATGAGGAAACCGTCGCACTCACCGCTGGCGGCCACACCGTCGGCAAAGCCCACGGCAATGGCAGTGCGGCCAACCTGGGCCCCGCCCCGGAAGGTGCCGACGTCGAAGAACAGGGTCTGGGCTGGATGAACCACAAGACCCGCGGCATCGGCCGTGACGCGGTGACCAGCGGCCTGGAAGGCGCGTGGACCTCCAATCCCACCAAGTGGGACAACGGCTACTTCGACATGCTGTTCAAGCACGACTGGTGGCTGCAGAAGTCGCCCGCCGGCGCCTCGCAATGGGAGCCGGTCAACATTGCCGAAGAAGACATGCCGGTGGATGTGGAGGACCCGTCGATCCGCCGCAAGCCGATCATGACCGACGCCGACATGGCGCTGAAGTTCGATCCGGAATACCGCAAGATCGCCGAGCGCTTCCGCAACGACCAGGCCGCCTTCGAGGACGCCTTCGCCCGCGCCTGGTTCAAGCTCACCCACCGCGACATGGGGCCGAAGGCACGCTACATCGGCCCCGACGTACCGGCCGAAGACCTGATCTGGCAGGATCCGGTACCCGCCGGTCGCAAGGACTACGACGTGGCCGCAGTGAAGGCCAGGATCGCCGCGGCCGGCCTGTCGGTGGCCGAAATGGTCGCCACCGCCTGGGACAGCGCACGCACCTTCCGCGGCTCGGACTATCGCGGCGGCGCCAACGGCGCGCGCATCCGCCTGGCCCCGCAGAAGGACTGGGAAGGCAACGAACCCGCACGGCTTGCCAAGGTACTCGCGGCGTATGAAAGGATCGCTGCCGACACCGGCGCCAGCGTGGCCGACGTGATCGTGCTGGGCGGCAACCTTGGCGTTGAGCAAGGGGCCAAGGCGGCCGGCTTCGACATCAGCGTACCCTTCACCCCGGGGCGCGGCGACGCCAGCCAGGAACAGACCGACGTGGAATCCTTCGCCGTGCTCGAACCCGTGCATGACGGCTTCCGCAACTGGCTGAAGAAGGACTACGCCGTCCAGCCCGAGGAAATGCTGCTCGACCGCGCACAGTTGCTCGGTCTCACCGGCCCCGAGATGACCGTGCTGGTCGGCGGCATGCGCGTGCTCGGCACCAACCACGGCGGCAGCAGGCACGGCGTGTTCACCGATCGCGTCGGCGCGCTCACCACCGACTTCTTCGTCAATCTCACCGACATGGCCTACACCTGGAAGCCGGCCGGGACGAACCTGTACGAAGTGCGCGAGCGCAAGAGCGGCGCGCTGAAATGGACCGCCACGCGGGCAGACCTGGTGTTCGGCTCGAACTCCATCCTGCGCGCCTACGCCGAGGTGTACGCGCAGGACGACAGCAAGGAGAAGTTCGTGAAGGACTTCGTCGCCGCCTGGACCAAGGTGATGAACGCGGACCGTTTCGACGTCCAGTAACGCCGCCCCGGCCTTCCCGCAGGACGGCAGCACGCGCCGCCGTCCTGCGGGTGGTGTCCGACGCCACTACGTCCCGTCCGCAGGCCCGCGCTGTGGCCGTATCCGCACCGGCCGGCTCAGGACGGGGGCACCACCTTGCGCTGCGCCAGCACCAGCAGATTGCGCGGGGTGAGTTCGCGCGCGCCGAAGCGCCCCACTTCAACCTCGAAACCGCGCTCCGCCAGCCCCAGCGCAAGATCCATCACCAGCCAGAGTGCCAGCGGACGGCGAAAGGC
>JAUVWV010000032.1 GCA_030603925.1 Thauera sp.
CGCAGTTCGACGAAGCGGCGGTGCTGGAAGCGATCAGCGTGGAGAAGGACGTGGACGGCTTCCACGCCGAGAACGTCGGCCGCCTGTCGCAGAACCAGGAAGCCTTCATCCCCTGCACCCCGCACGGTGTGATGAAGATGCTCGAATCCACCGGCGTGCCGCTGGCCGGCGCGGAAGCGGTGGTGATCGGCCGCTCGAACATCGTCGGCAAGCCGATGGCGATGCTGCTCACCAACGCCGGCGCCACGGTCACCGTGTGCCACTCGAAGACCCGCGACCTGGCCTTCCACACCCGCCGCGCGGACATCCTGGTGGCGGCGGTGGGCAAGCCGCGCTTCGTCACCGGCGCGATGATCAAACCCGGCGCGGTGGTCATCGACGTGGGCATCAACCGCCTGACCGAAGGTCCGGACGCCGGCAGGCTGTGCGGCGACGTGGATTTCGATTCCGCCGCGCAAGTGGCCGGCGCCATCACCCCGGTGCCGGGCGGCGTGGGGCCGATGACCATCACCATGCTGCTGGAAAACACCGTGATCTCCGCCGAGCGCGCCGCGCGCCGGAGCGGACGGTGACTGAGGACTTTGAAATGAGCGCAACTCCGATCGTCGGCATCATCATGGGCTCCAATTCCGACTGGCCCACGATGAAGGCGGCCGCCAAGGTGCTGGAAGAGTTCGGCGTGCCCTTCGAGGCGCGCGTGGTCTCCGCCCACCGCACCCCCGACCTGATGTTCGAGTACGCCGAAACGGCGCGTGCGCGCGGCCTCAAGGCCATCATCGCCGGCGCCGGCGGCGCGGCCCACCTGCCGGGCATGGTGGCCGCCAAGACCACCGTGCCGGTGCTGGGCGTGCCGGTGCAGTCCAAGGCGCTGTCCGGGCAGGATTCGCTGCTCTCCATCGTGCAGATGCCCAAGGGCATTCCGGTGGCCACCTTCGCCATCGGCGAGGCGGGTGCCGCGAATGCCGGCCTGTTTGCCGTGGCGCTGCTCGCCGGCAACGACGCGGCGCTGGCCGACAAGCTCGAAGCCTTCCGCGCCCGCCAGACCCAGGCGGTGCTGGACATGACCCTGGATTGATGGACGCGCAATGATCCTGCCCCCCGCCACCCTCGGCATGCTCGGAGGCGGCCAGCTCGGCCGCTTCTTCGTTTCCGCCGCCCATGAGATGGGCTACAAGGTCTGGGTGCTGGACCCGGACCCGCACAGCCCTGCCGGCCAGATCGCCGACCGCCATCTGGTGGCCGCTTACGAAGATTTCGCCGCGCTCGACCAGCTGGCTGCCGAATGCGCCGCGGTGACTACCGAATTCGAGAACGTGCCGGCCGGCACGCTGGACTATCTCGCCAAGTTCATCCCGGTACACCCGTCGGCGTCTGCAGTTGGCGTGTGCCAGAACCGCATCGCCGAGAAGAGCTTCCTGGCCGACAACGGCCTGCCGCACGGCCCCTTCGCCGCGATCCGCAGCGACGAGGACATCGCCAATGCCAACGCCGGCCTGTTCCCGGGCGTGCTCAAGGTGGCGCGCTTCGGCTACGACGGCAAGGGCCAGGCCCGGGTGTCCAGCCGCGAGGAGGCGCTCGCCGCCTTCCACGGCTTCAACCGCGAAGCCTGCGTGCTGGAGAAGCTGCTGCCGCTCGACTACGAGGTCTCGGTGGTGCTCGCGCGCAGTGCCGCCGGCGAGGTGCGCGCCTTCCCGAGCGGGGAGAACAGCCATCGCCACGGGATCCTGGATGTGACCATCGCCCCGGCGCGTGCTTCCGCCTGCCTGGCGGACACGGCACAACAAGTCGCAGAGCAGATTGCCGCCAAGCTCGGCTACGTGGGTACCCTGGGGGTGGAGTTCTTCGTCACCCGCGGTGAGCTGGTGGTCAACGAAATGGCGCCGCGCCCACACAACAGCGGCCACCACACCATCGACGCCTGCGTCACCAGCCAGTACGACCAGCAGGTGAGGGCGCTCACCGGCCTGCCGCTGGGCGAACCGCGCCAGCACTCGGCCGCGGTCATGGTGAACCTGCTCGGCGAGCTGTGGTACGAGGGCGGCGCGCATGACGGCAAGTATCGCGAGCCGGACTGGTCGGTGCTGCATGCGGTGCCCGGCCTGCGCCTGCATCTCTATGGCAAGCACCACGCCCGCCCGGGCCGCAAGATGGGCCACTTCACGGTGATCGGCGACGATCCCGCCGCAGTACTCGAGCGCGCCATGGCCGCACGCGCGGCCATCGGCATCCGCGACGAATGAGCACCGCCGGCCAGCCGGGACGCATCGCCGCGCCCACGGCGGACAACATCGCCCGCGCCGCCGCGCTGCTGCGCGCCGGCAAGCTGGTCGCGCTGCCCACCGAAACCGTGTACGGCCTGGGCGCGGATGCGCTCGACCCGGTCGCCACCGCCGCCATCTTCGCCGCCAAGGGCCGCCCGGCCGACCACCCGCTGATCGTCCATCTGCCCTCGGCCGAGCACCTGCCGCGCTGGGCGCGCAGCATCCCCAAGGAAGCCATCGCGCTGGCGCGCGCCTTCTGGCCCGGCCCGCTCACCCTGATCCTGCCGCGCGAGGCGGACGTGCCCGACGCGGTCACCGGCGGGCAGGACACCGTCGGCCTGCGCGTGCCCAACCACCCGGTGGCGCTCGCGTTGCTGGCGGCCTTCGACTCCGGCATCGCCGCGCCCAGCGCCAACCGCTTCGGCCGGATCAGCCCGACCACCGCCGCGCATGTCGAGCACGAGCTCGGTGAGCGCGTAGACCTGATTCTGGACGGCGGCCCCTGCCAGGTCGGCATCGAATCGACCATCCTGGATCTTTCGCGCGACGCGCCGGAGATCCTGCGCCCCGGCGCGATCACCGCCGACGACATCGCCCGCGTCATCGGCCGGCGGCCCAAGGTGCGCGGTGAGGGCGCGGTGGAGGAGGACATGGCGCAAGCCGTGGCGCAAGCGATCGAGTCCGCCACCCCGCGCGTCTCCGGTTCGCTCGCCGCCCATTACGCCCCGTCCACCCCGCTGCGCCTGCTGCCCGCCGCATTGCTGATCGAGGAGGCCGCCGAACTGGCCGGCGAAGGCAGCCGCGTCGCGGTGCTTGCGCATGGCTGTGCCGACCCCGGCGACAGCCGCTTCACCTGGATCGCCGCCGGCGCCGATCCCGTCGCCTACGCCCACGACCTCTACGCCCACCTGCGCGCGCTCGATGCCCTGGGCGCCGACTTCATCCTCGTCGAAACCCCGCCCGCAGACCCCGCCTGGTCCGCCATCGCCGACCGCCTTGGCCGCGCCGCGGTGGGCTCCGGCGAGGCGGACGAAACCTGAGGCGGGGAGGAAAAGCGGGTGCCCGCACGCGGGGCTTCCAATCGCCCGAGGGTGTGGCTATAATTCGCCCCCTCAAAGGGCCGATAGCTCAGCTGGGAGAGCGCCGCGTTCGCAATGCGGAGGTCGGGAGTTCGATCCTCCTTCGGTCCACCAGATACCAGAAAGCCAGAGTCGCAAGACTCTGGCTTTCTTGCGTCTACGCCCGCGGTCATGTCGCAGACGGATGTCCGCATGGTCCTTCCCGGGGACTGGCCGCTGCTGCGGTCTGAGTGATTGCAATGATTGCGATGTGAACTAAAATGCAAGCAATGCAATCATCGGAAAGGCAACATGGCGACCAATCTTGTTGTTCGCAACGTCGACCCTGAGGTGGCACACGCCTTGAAAGAGGCTGCGGCACGGCACGGACGCAGTGCCGAAGCGGAGCACCGCGAGATCCTGCGTGCCGCGCTCACGCGACCGGCTCGCCGAAGCTTCAAGGATGTGCTGGCCAGCATGCCCGATGTGGGTGCAGATGAAGACTTCAACTTCAGGCAGGGCTGATGTACCTGCTCGACACCAACGTCATCAGTGAGCTGCGCAAGGGCGGGCGCGCCAATCCGGGTGTCGTGGCCTTTCTCGCCAACCTGGCTGCCGAGGAGATCTACCTGTCGGTGCAGACCATCGGCGAGATTCGCCGTGGCCTCGAGAACATCCGTAGCCGCGGGGACCATGACCAGGCCGCGCGGCTCGAAGCCTGGCTCGACAACGTGCTTGCCGACTACTCGGACCGGATCCTGGGCTTCGACCTCGGCTGCGCGCAGGTTTGGGGCAAGCTCATGTCACCGAGTCCCCAGCATCCCGTCGACAAGCAGATTGCGGCCGTCGCCCTCATCTACGACCTGACCGTCGTCACGCGCAACACGGAAGACTTCAGATCGACCGGCGTGCGCAGCATCAATCCGTTCAGCGCGTCGCCGTCGTCGAATTGAGCGGTGATCGCAGCGCCCTTGCAGCCGGCATGACAAGCCGTGCGGACAAACGCATAATCCCCGCTGATCCGCTCGCGCCGTACCTACGCCTTGGGCTGCGGCGTCCGGGCTCACAACACTGCACTCACATGAACCAGCAATCCCTCTCCGCCCTGATCTGGTCGGTTGCCGACCTCCTGCGCGGTGATTTCAAGCAATCCGAATACGGTCGCGTCATCCTGCCCTTCACCGTGCTGCGCCGGCTGGACTGCGTGCTCGCACCCACCAAGGCCGCCGTGCTGGCCGAATACCGCGACAAGCTCAAGGCCGGGCTGCCCTACGAGCCCTTCGTCCTGCGCAAGGCAGGCCAACCCTTCTACAACGTGTCCGAGCTCGACCTGCCCACGCTGATGGGCGACCAGGATAACCTGCGCGCCAACCTCAGGAGCTACATCGACGGCTTCGCCCCCGAGGTGCACGACATCTTCGAGCGCTTCGACTTCTTCAACTCCATCGAGCGCCTGCACAAGGCCAACCTGCTCTACCTCGTCACCGAGAAGTTCGCCCACATCGACCTGCACCCCAAGCGGGTCGACAACGCCCGGATGGGTCTGGTGTTCGAGGAACTGATCCGCCGCTTCGCCGAAATCTCCAACGAAACCGCCGGCGAGCACTTCACCCCGCGCGAGGTCATCCGCCTGATGGTGAGCCTGCTCTTCGTCGAAGACGACGACGCGCTCGCGCGGCCCGGCGTGGTGCGTACCATCTACGACCCCACCGCCGGCACCGGCGGCATGCTCTCGGTGGCCGGCGAGTACCTGCACGAGCACAACCCCGGCGCGCGGCTCACCATGTTCGGCCAGGAACTCAACCCCGAGTCCTACGCCATCTGCAAGGCAGACATGCTGATCAAGGGCCAGGACGTCAAGAACATCGTCTTCGGCAACACGCTCTCCGACGACGGCCTGCCCGGCAAGCAGTTCGACTACATGCTCTCCAACCCGCCCTTCGGCGTGGAATGGAAGAAGGTGGAAAAGGAAGTGCGCCGCGAAGCCGAGCAGATGGGCTTCGCCGGCCGCTTCGGCCCCGGCCTGCCGCGCGTCTCCGACGGCTCGCTGCTCTTCCTGCTGCACCTCATCTCCAAGATGCGCCCGGCGGAGCAGGGCGGCAGCCGCATCGGCATCGTGCTCAACGGCTCGCCGCTGTTCACAGGCGGCGCCGGCTCGGGCGAATCCGAGATCCGCCGCTACCTGCTGGAGAACGATCTGGTGGAGGCCATCGTCGCCCTGCCCACCGACATGTTCTACAACACCGGCATCAGCACCTACGTGTGGATCCTCTCCAACCACAAGGTGGACGACCGCCGCGGCTGGGTGCAGCTGATCGACGCCTCCGCCTTCTGGCAGAAAATGCGCAAGAGCCTCGGCTCCAAGCGCAAGGAACTGGCAGACGAACACCTCAGCGAGATCACGCGCATCTTCGGCGACTTTCTCGAAGTGGAGCAGGCGGTGGCGGTCGACGCGCAGGGCAAGGAGCTGTCGCGCACCACGCTCTTCCCCAGCGTGCCCAGGCCGGCGGTGCCGGAAGGCGGCAAGCTGCGCATCGTGCCCATCGCCAGGGTCTTCCGCAACGAAGAGTTCGGTTACCGCACGATCACCGTCGAGCGCCCGCTGCGCGACGAAGCCGGCCACATCGTCCTCGGGCAAAAGGGCAAAGCGAAAGGCAAGCCGCAGGCGGATTCATCCTTGCGCGACACCGAAAACGTCCCGCTCGGCGAAGACGTGAACGCCTACTTCGCGCGCGAAGTCCTGCCCCACGCCCCCGACGCCTGGATCGACCACGACAAGACCAAGGTCGGCTACGAGATCCCCTTCAACCGCCACTTCTACGTCTTCGAGCCGCCGCGCCCGCTGGCCGAGATCGACGCCGATCTCAAACGCGCCACCGACCGGATCAAGCAGCTTATCGAGGGGTTGGCCGGATGATGCAGGCGCGACAGAACCGTCTCAAGACGTTCCAGAACGCGTTAAACACCTTGTTTAGCGCGCTAAACACGCCCATAATTCGCCTCAACAAAACCCGCCAAGGCTATGCGCGCGAGCGTATCCTCAAACCGGCGGGTTACTTTTTTGTGCGGGGCGCATCATGAAGCGTCCCTTCACCAAGCGCCCGACCACCTACGCCGAACAGGTCGAGCAGCTCCGCCAGCGCGGCATGCAGGTCGACGACGCCGAGCGCGCAGCGTTCTACCTCCAGCACCTCAACTACTACCGCCTCGGCGCCTACTGGCTGCCGTTCGAGGCGGACCACGGCAGCCATCGCTTCCGGCCGGGCACGCGCTTCGAGGCGGTGCTCGACCTGTACATCTTCGACCGCGAGCTGCGCCTGCTCATCCTCGACGCCATCGAGCGCTTCGAGGTTTCCGCACGCGCCCAATGGGCCTACCAGCTCGCACACCAACACGGCACGCACGCGCATCTCGACCCCGGGCTCGCGCACAACGTCGAACGCTGGCAGTACAACCTGGACCGGCTGACGGACGAGGTCAGGCGCTCGGACGAAACCTTCGTCAAGCACCTCACCCAGAACTACCAGGAAGCACTGCCCCCGGTGTGGGCCGTCAACGAAGTCATGTCGCTCGGCCTGCTTTCGCGCTGGTACCAGAACCTCAAGCCGATGGCCACGCGCCGCGCCATCGCGTCGGTCTACGCCTGCGATCAGCGCGTGCTGCAGTCCTGGCTCCATCACCTGACCTTCATCCGCAACACCTGCGCGCACCACAGCCGGCTGTGGAACCGGGATTTCACCATCATCCCGGAACTGCCGCGCACCAAGCCGGCCAGCCTCGCCACCGCCAGCATTGCCGGCTCGCGCAAGCTCTACAACACCCTGCTGATTCTGCTGCACCTCATGGACGCCATCGCCCCCGACCACCACTGGCGCCAGCGCCTCGTCGCGCTCATCGACACGCATCAGCCCCCCGTTCAGGCCATGGGCTTCCCCGAAGACTGGCGCACGACACCGCTGTGGCGGAAGGCTGCACGATGAGCTTCCCGCGCTACGACGAGTACAAGGATTCGGGGGTCGAGTGGCTGGGGGAGGTGCCGGCGCACTGGGAGATCCTCCCGTTACGACGCGCCATTGCAAGCATCGACTCAGGAACCAGTGTTAACGCCATCGATACTCCAGCTTTGGAGAGCGAGCTTGGCGTTCTCAAGACTAGCTGTGTATATCGTGGCGTGTTCGATCCGTTGGAGAACAAAGCCATCCTGCCCGATGAATATCCCCGGGCCCATTGCCCAATCGCAGCTGGTTCGCTGATCGTAAGCCGGATGAACACGCCCGACCTCGTCGGAGCCGCTGGACTGGTGAAGCATCAAGCTGACAACCTCTATCTCCCTGATCGGCTCTGGCAAGTTCGGTTCAATGAGGCCAATGCCTCATTTGTTCACCGATGGACGCAGTCGCCGATATACCGCGCCCAAGTGCAGATGGTCTGCGCCGGAGCAAGCTCTAGCATGCAGAACCTGTCGCAGGACGACTTTCGCAGCTTCCTATTGCCGTTGCCGCCCCTGCCCGAACAAACCGCCATCGCCGCCTTCCTCGACCGCGAAACCGCCAAGATCGACGAGCTCGTGGCCGAGCAGCAGAACCTCATCGCGCTGCTCAAGGAAAAGCGCCAGGCGCTGATCTCGCACGCCGTCACCAAGGGCCTGAACCCGAACTCGCCGATGAAGGACTCGGGCGTGGAGTGGCTGGGGGAGGTGCCGGCGCATTGGGGACTTTTACAACTGAGAGCGGTGAGCAGTTTCACCACGAGCGGCCCGCGAGGATGGTCAGACAAGATCAGCGAATGTGGCAGTCTGTTTATCCAAAGCGGCGACTTGAATGATTCCATGGGCGTCGACTTTGCAGCGGCCAAGCGAGTCGCTGTTGAGAACAACACCGAAGCAACTCGAACTCAGCTATCGGATGGTGATGTTGTTGTTTGCATCACCGGGGCAAAAACCGGAAACGTCGCGGTATGCGACAAAATTCCAGAGCCCGCATACGTAAATCAGCACTTGTGCCTGATTCGGCCCCGCAAGATAGCTTGCTCTGGTTTTCTCGCAGCGCAACTCAAGAGTCGAGTGGGACAAGTTCAGTTTGAACTGTCGCAGTACGGTCTCAAGCAGGGGCTCAGTTTAGAGAATGTGCGCGAGACAATGATTGTCCTTCCTCCGCTTCAAGAACAATTGGATATCGTTGCGTTTATTGATACCGAAACAGGCAAGATCGACGACCTAGTAGCCGAAGCCGAATCCACCATCACTCTGCTCCAGGAACGCCGCACCGCCCTGATCTCCGCCGCCGTTACCGGCAAGATCGACGTGCGCAACGTCGTTGCCCGCATGGAGGAAGCCGCCGCATGAGCGCACCCACGCCCCGCCCGCAAACCATCCAGATCTTCCTGCCTTTCGGCGACCCGCGCGGCATCCGCGTGGCGGAGATCACCACCCGCATCGTGCAGGTGATCGAGGTGCCGCGGACGACGCTGACGGACTTCATTGCCATGCCCGAGAGCGATCAGGTGGCGGTGTATTACCTGTTCGGCCAAGGCGAGGACGGCGCAACGCCAACGGTGTACATCGGCCAGACCGGCGATCTGCGCAAGCGGCTGGCCAAGCACAACAAGGAAAAGGACTTCTGGCAGCGCGCGCTGGTGCTGATCTCGCGCACCAACAGCCTCACGCAGACGCATGCGCTGTTTCTGGAATGGCTGTGCATTCAGGAAGCCAAGAAGGCCGGCCGTTACACCGCCGAAAACGGTAACGACGGCAGCAAGCCGCACACCCCCGCCCCGCTCGAAGCCGACTGCATGGAAATCTTCGACACCGGCCGCACCCTGCTCGCCACGCTCGGCTACCCGCTGTTCGAATCCGTGGCCAAGCCGGTCGGCCAGGCGGACGCCTCGGAGTTGTTCTACTGCAAGCGCGGCGGCACCGACGCCCGGGGCGAGTACACCTCCGAGGGCTTCGTGGTGTTGAAAGGTTCGCGCGCCCGGCTGCAGCCGCTGAGCGCATTCGAGGGCCACGCATTCTCAAAGGTCCGCGCGAGCCTGATCGAACAAGGCAAGCTGCAGGCCGAGGACGGCGCCTTGGTGTTCAAGGACGACGTGCTGTTCATGTCACCCAGTGGAGCGTCGTCGGTGGTGTGCGGGGGCGCATCGAACGGCTGGCGGGAGTGGAGGAACGCCAAGGGCGTGACGCTGGACGAACTGAAGCGCAGCAATCCCGCCAGCGAAGATTAGCGCGAGCCGCCTGAAACCAAGTCCCGCGCCGCGCGCGGCCACGGCCGCAAATTGACCTCGCCCGGCAACTGCACAAAAATGCCCATGCGATCTCCACCGAAAAGCGCCCATGAAGGCCCCGAAAACCATGAAACCATCCGAAACCCTGCAGCAACATCGCGACGCCATTCGCCAGGCCGTAGCGTTGCACCGCGCCCGCAATGCGCGGGTATTCGGCTCAGTGGTGCATGGCACTGACAGCGACGGCAGCGACCTGGACCTGCTGGTTGATCCCTTGCCCGAAACGACGCTTTTCGATCTCGGCGGGCTGCAGGACGAGTTGGAGGAACTGCTCGGCGTTCCGGTGGATGTGAAGACGCCGGGCGACCTGCCCGTCAGCTTTCGCTCAACCGTGCTTGCCGAGGCGCGCCCGATATGAGCCGCCCCCGCCTCGGTGACTACCTGCAGCACATCCGCCAGGCCGCAAGCGACGCACTGGCGTTTACCGAGGGCATGACCGAGGCGGCATTCGCTGGCGATAGACGTACCCAGCAGGCGGTCGTGATGAATCTCATCATCATCGGCGAGGCCGCGACCCGCATCATGGATGCCCACCCCGACTTCGTCGCGCGCCACCCGGAAGTGCCTTGGCGCAGCATGCGTGGGATGCGCAACCGCATCGCGCACGCCTACTTCGAGATCGATCTGCCGGTTGTCTGGAAGACCGTACGAGACGCGCTGCCTTCCCTTCTCGGCGCGCTGCCCGAGACTGACTGAACCCATGCCACAGATCCACACCGAAGCCGCCTTTGAAACCGAAATCTGTGCCGACCTGGCCGCCGCCGGCTGGCTGCACGACGCCAACGACGCGGGCTGGGACCGCGCCAACGCCCTCCATCCCGGCGACCTGGCGGAATGGATAGCGGCCTCGCAGCCCAAGGTGTGGGAGCAGCTGCAGAAGAACTACGGCAGCCGGACCGCCGGCGAGCTGGCCGCGCGCCTGCGCAAGACGCTGGATGCGCACGGCACGCTGCACGTGCTGCGCGAGGGCTTCGAGATGGTCGGCCTGCGAGCGCCGATTGCGCTGGCGCAGTTCCGCCCCGCGCTGGCGATGAACGCCGAACTGCAGGCGCGCTACGCTGCCAACCGGCTGCGCGTGATCCAGCAGGTGCGCTACTCGCAGCACAGCGAGAACCGCATCGACCTGGTGCTGGCGGTGAACGGCCTGCCGGTGGCGACCGTCGAGATCAAGACTGACTACACCCAGGCGGTAGAGAACGCGGTCTACCAGTACAAGACCGACCGCCTGCCGCGCGTGCCGGGCAGGAACGCGGCGGAACCCCTGCTGGCCTTTCCGGGCGGGGCGCTGGTGCATTTCGCGCTGTCGAACTCAGCCGTGAAGATGTGCACCCGGCTCGACGGCTTGCAGTCGGTGTTCCTGCCTTTCGACAAGGGTTGCAACGGCGGCGCGGGCAACCCGCCCAACCCGGCGGGCTACGCCACCGACTACCTGTGGCGCGAGGTGTGGCAGCGCGACTCGTGGCTGGAAATCCTCGGCCGCTACATCGTGGCGGTGAAGAACAAGAAGCATCAGACCACCGGCTGGATCTTCCCGCGCTACCACCAGCTCGACGGCACGCGCGCCATCGTCGCCGCGGTGCGCAGCGAGGGGCCGGGCGGCAAGTATTTGATCCAGCATTCGGCCGGCTCCGGCAAGACCAACTCGATTGCCTGGACGGCGCACTTTCTCGCCGATCTGCACGACGCCGACAACGCCAAGGTCTTCCATTCGGTGGTGGTGGTGTCCGACCGCAACGTGCTCGACGCGCAGTTGCAGGAAGCCATCGAGGCCTTCGAGCGCACCAAGGGCGTGGTGGCGGTCATCAAGGGCGAAGGCGCCTCGAAGAGCCAGGAACTGGCCGAGGCGCTGGCCGGCGGCAAGAAGATCGTGGTGTGTACGATCCAGACCTTTCCGTTTGCGCTGGACAAGGTGCGCGAGCTGGCGGCCACGCAGGGCAAGCGCTTTGCGGTGATCGCGGACGAGGCCCATTCCTCGCAGACCAACGAGACCGCGGCGCAGCTCAAGCTGGTGCTGTCGGCCGAGGAACAGGCGGACTTGGCCGACGGCGGCGAGTACGACACCGAAGACCTGCTGGCCGCGCAGATGGCGGCCAAGGCCAACGCCGCCAGCGGCATCACCTACGTGGCCTTCACTGCGACGCCCAAGGACAAGACGCTGCAGCTCTTCGGTACCCGGCCCGACCCGGGCCGCCCGGCGGCCGGCGACAACCTGCCGGCGCCCTTCCACGTGTATTCGATGCGCCAGGCGATCGAGGAGGAGTTCATCCTTGACGTGCTGCGCAACTACACCAGCTACAAGATGGCCTTCAACCTGGTGCATGAGGGCAAGGTGGTCGCCGAGGTGGATCGCGGCGCGGCGCTCAAGGGCATCATGGGCTGGGTGCGGCTGCATGAATACAACATCGCCCAGCGCGTGCGCATCGTGGTCGAGCACTTCCGCAAGCACGTCGCGCCGCTGCTGGGCGGCAGGGCGCGCGCGATGGTGGTGACCGCCAGCCGCAAGGAGGCGGTGCGCTGGCAGATGGCGATGCGGCGCTACATCGCCGAGCAGGGCTACCGCCTGAACACGTTGGTGGCCTTCTCCGGCGAGGTGCTGGATAGCGACAGCTTCCCGGAGCCGGTCAGCGAGTTCAGCAAGGAACTGAACCCGAACCTGGGCGGGCGGGACATCCGCAACGCCTTCAAGGAGGGCGACTACGGAATCCTGCTGGTGGCCAACAAATTCCAGACCGGTTTCGACGAGCCGCTGTTGTGCGGCATGTATGTGGACCGGCGGCTGGGCGGGGTTCAGGCGGTACAGACCCTGTCGCGCCTGAACCGGGCCTTTCCGGGCAAGAAGGACACCTACGTGGTGGATTTCGTCAATGACCCGGACGACATCCTCACCGCCTTCCGCCAGTACCACGCCACCGCCGAGCTGGCCGGGGTGACCGATCCGGCCATCATTCTCGACCTGCGCGCCAAACTCGACGGCCAGGGGCTGTACGACAGCTTCGAGGTCGATCGCGTGACCCGGGTGGCGCTGGCGGGTGGCAAGCAGTCGGAGCTGGACGCGGCCATCGCCCCGGTCGCCAACCGGCTGCTGACGAGCTTCAAGCACGCGCTGGCGGCGTTCCGCGAAGCGGAGGAAGGCTCGCGGGCGGCGCAGGACGCCAAGGACGAGATGGACGCGCTGCAGCTCTTCAAGCGCGACATCGGCACCTACACGCGCCTGTATGCCTTTCTCAGCCAGATGATCGACTACGGCAACACCGACATCGAGAAGCGGGCGATCTTCTACAAGCTGCTGCACCGCCTGCTCGACTTCGGCCGCGAGCACGAGGGGGTGGATCTGTCGTTGCTGGCGCTGACGCACTACACCCTGAAGGATCTGGGCACCCGCAGGCATGGGCTGGCCGCGTCGGATTCGGCGGACAGCGACTACCGCATCCAGCCCACCGGCGAGAGCGGCAGCGGCAAGGTGCAGGACAAGGAGAAGGCGCTGCTAGACGAGATCATCGCGCGGGTGAACCAGCTCTTCGAGGGCGACCTCACGCCGGGCGACAAGCTGGTCTACGTGAACAACGCCATCAAGGGCAAGCTGCTCGAATGCGAGACCCTGGTGGAGCAGGCGGTGAACAACACCAAGGAGCAGTTCGCCTATTCGCCGGATCTGGATGCGCGCATCCTTGACGCGGTGATGGACGCGCTGGCGTCCTTCACCCACATGAGCAAGCAGGCGCTGGAGTCGGAACGCATCCGTGCGGAGATCAAGGCCATTCTGATGGGGCCGGGGAAGCTGTACGAGGCCTTGCGCGAACGCGCCGTGGAGGGCTGATCGGGCCGTGAACAAGGCCCGGGTCCTGTGATCCGGGCCCTTCTTACGTCCAGGCCTGCCGCAGGTCTGCCGCCTTGCCGTCCTTCGCTGTGTGGCACGCACAGGCTTCGCCGTGCGCGGCGGCCACGAGTTCCTGCAGGATGCCGCAGTCGGCCGCGATCTGTCCGGTGTCGCAGCGTGCGCGCAACGCGGCGAGTTGCTTCTCCAGCGCGTGCAGCGACTGCAGGCGGGCGCGCACGCGGGCGAGCTGGGCGTCGATCAGCTGGTTGATGTCGCCGCAGTCGGCCTGCGGACGGGCGGCGAAGTCGAGCAGGCGGGCGATCTCGGCGAGCGGCATGTCGAGCGCGCGGCAGTGGCGGATGAAGGCCAGGCGTTCGAGCTGGGCCGTGCCGTAGGCGCGGTAGCCGTTCGGTGCGCGCGCCGGGGGCGGCAACAGGCCGGCCTTTTCGTAGTAGCGGATGGTGTCGACGTCTACGCCGGTGGCGCGGGACAGGTCGCCGATGCGCATGGGGCTGCTCCTTCGTGACGGCTGGCGTAGTGTGCTTGACCCTGGAGCGGCTCCAGGGTTTCAAATGCTGCCATCGAATCATGTCTGGGGGAAGCGGCTCATGTCGGCATGCTGCTCGGGGGGCTGCGCGGCGCCCCAGCCTGTTGTCAGTGCGCGCTATCGGCGCGCCTTGTGGAGTGCGCTGGTGGTCAATGCGGCGATGTTCGGGGTGGAAATCGTCGGTGGACTGCGTTCGGGCTCGGTGTCGCTGCTCGCCGATGCGGTCGATTTTGCCGGCGATGCGGCGAACTACGGGCTCTCGCTCGCGGTGTTGTCGATGGGCCTGCTGTGGCGTGCGCGCGCGGCCCTGGTGAAGGGGCTGACGATGGCGGCCTACGGGGTGTTCGTGATGGGCAAGACCGGCTGGGCGGCGCTGCATGGCGTGCCGCCCGAGCCGCTGACGATGGGTGCGATCGCCTTGCTGGCGCTGGTGGCCAACCTGTCGGTTGCGGCCTTGCTCTACGCCTTCCGCGAGGGTGACGCCAACATGCGCTCGGTGTGGCTGTGCAGCCGCAACGACGCGATCGCCAACGTG
Organism: Thauera sp.; assembly: GCA_030603925.1. GTDB lineage: Bacteria > Pseudomonadota > Gammaproteobacteria > Burkholderiales > Rhodocyclaceae > Pseudothauera. The sequence continues at coordinate 14,501 of JAUVWV010000032.1, forward strand.
GCGGTGGGCATGGCGGCGCTCGGCGTGCTGGGAACCGGCACGGCCTGGCCGGACCTGCTGGTGGCCGGGGCGATCGCCGGGCTGGCGCTGTCGGCCGGGCTCAGCGTGGTGCGTCAGGCACGGGGCGAAATCGCCGCGCATGCAGCCGCAACGCCCGCCTGAGGGTCGCTGCTGCGCTACTCAGTGCGCCGCGTCGAAGCGCCAGCTCACCGGCTGCTCGGGCCGGTAGCTGCAGAAGGTGCCGGTGCGCAGGCTGTTTTCCAGGTGGCGGCCGAGCGGCTCGTGCACCTCGTGCAGCTTGCGTACCGCGTGGCGGATGCGCCAGGTCACGGTGCTGCGTGCGCGCTCCGACAGGCTGCCCAGGCGGCGGGTGCGGCTGCCCAGGCCGAGGGCGCGCGACAGGGCCGCGAGCAGTTCGTCGAGCTCGGCGCGCAGGCGTTCGGCGCGGCCGAGGTCGTTGTACTCCTCGGCTTCGGTCAGCTCGTCCTGCAGTTCGCGGATGCGCGCCTGCACGCTGCGCCGGGCGGTGGTGTCGAGCAGCTTGTCGCCGGCGTAGGCCTCTTCGGCGCGGTCGGCGAGGTCGAGGCAGTGCAGTTCGTCGCCGGGGCGTTCCAGCAGGCGGCGGATGTCGTGCAGGCCCTTCATGTCGGCGACGATGGATTCGCGCCCGCGAAAGCGCAGCAGCCAGGCGTCGCCGCGCCGCGCGAAGAGTTCGGCCTGCGCCGGTGCCGCTGCGCTGTCCGGGTCTGCGGCGGGGCCGGGCCGCTCGTCGGCGCTGTCGATGTCCTCGCCGAGCAGGCGGAAGCCCTCGCGCAGATAGGCCTGGTCGGCTTCGCGCCGGTAGGGATTGACCGCGAGGATCCAGCGGAAGGCGTCGCCGCGCGCCGGTTCGCGGCCGTGCAGGATGCGCTGGCGGAAGGCGGCCTGGAAGGCGGCGAGGTAGGGGCGCGCTTCGTCCACGCGGCCCAGGTAGGCGAGCGCCACGGCGATGTAGGCGGCGGTATCGACGATGGGCAGGTGGGCCACCTGGCGCGCCGAGGCCACCGCCTCTTCCAGGCGCTGGGCGGAGAAGTAGGCCATCGCCGCATAGGCGTGGTAGATGTTGGGGTGGTAGGGGTTGAGCCGCATCGCCTTCTGCGCGTGGGCCACGCCGACCTCGGGACGGCCGAGGAAGACCTCGCACAGCGAGAGCTGGATCAGCGTGTCGGCGTCGTTCGGGCACAGCGCCAGGGCGCGGTCGAAGTACCACGCGGCCAGGTCGAAGTTGCGCCGGTAGAGCTGGATGCGGCCGATCACCAGATGCAGCAGCGGATCGCGGTCGTCCAGATCCAGCGCGCGGTGCGCATGGGCGTAGGCCTTGCGCGCGTTCTTCTCGTAGCAGTCCCAGAACTGGCAGCTCCATTCGTTGAACCACGACAGCGACAGCCCGCCGTGCGCCCGCGCGTAGTGCGGATCGAGTTCCAGCGCGTGCATGAACAGGGTGCGTGCCGCCGTGTCGGCCTCCTGCGTGCCCTGGCGCAACAGCAGCATGCCGCGCAGGGTGGCCTCGTAGGCTTCCAGGGCCTCGGGCGGCTTACGCTGTGCGCCGGTCAGGGTGCGTTCCTCGAGGCGCGCCACCAGCGTGGCGGCGATGCGCGCGACGATCTCGTCCTGCAGTTCGAAGAGCGCCTCACGCGGCGTTTCGAACTGCTCGGCCCACACCTGGGTGCCGCTGCCCGCTTCGACCAGGCTCGCGGTGACGCGCAGCTTCGGCCCGACGCGGCGCAGCCGGCCGCGCAGCAGGTGGGTGGCCGCCAGTTGCCGGCCGACCTCGGGGTCCGGCAGGTTGGCCACCTCCCGTGCGGACATCCAGGAGATGACCTGCAGGGTGGGGAAGCGTGTCAACTCGCCGCAGATGTCTTCCAGCAGGCCCTGGGCGAGCAGCGCATCGGCGTCGTCCGGCGTGGGCGTACGGAAGGGCAGCACGGCGAGCGTGGGGCCGTGGGTCATGGGCGTCTCCCGCGCCCGCCGCACATGGGGCGGCGGGCCCGAGCTTCATTGTAGTCCGCTGCCGCGCCTCACACCGTGAGGCGCGAACTCACGCCTTGCAGGGTGTCGGCACGGCACACGCCGTACCGGCCGATCGACCCACCCCATCCAAGGAGACAGATCCATGCAATACCGAGACATCCGCGGCCTTGCCGTGAGCGGCGCCACTGCCGAAGCCCTGCCGTACTACGAGCAGGCGGTGGCCGAACTGCAGTGCTACCGGGCCGATCCGCTAGCCAGCGTGGACCGCGCGCTGGAACTCGCCCCGGGGTTCGCCATGGCCCATGTCCTGCGCGCCTGGCTGCACCTGCTGGGCACCGAGCCGGACGGCCTGCCGGTGGCGCGCGCCGCGCACGAGCAGGCCGCGCGCCACGCGGCGAACGGGCGCGAACGCGGCCATGCGGCGGCCATCGGCCATCTGCTCGACGGGCACTGGCACCGCGCGGCGCGGGTGCTGGAGGATGTCACCATCGATGCGCCGCGCGACGCCCTGGGGCTGCTCGCCGGGCATCTGATCGACTTCTACGTCGGCCACTCGCGCATGCTGCGCGACCGCATTGCGCGCGCCTTGCCGGCGTGGAACGACTCGGTGCCGGGCTACCACGCCGTGCTCGGCATGCACGCCTTCGGACTGGAGGAAAGCGCCGACTACGCGCGTGCGGCGCGCGCCGGGCGCCGCGCGGTGGAACTCGAGCGGCGCGACGCCTGGGCCTGGCACGCGGTGGCCCATGTGATGGAGATGCAGAACCGTACCGCCGAGGGCATCGCCTGGCTGCGCAGCGATACTGCCGCGTGGGCCGAGGACAACTTCTTCAGGGTGCACAACTGGTGGCACCTGGCGGTGTTCCACTACGACCGCGGCGAACTCGATGCCGTGCTCGAGCGTTTCGACCACGAGATCTTCGGCAGTCCCTCGGCGATGGCGCTGGACCTGGTCGATGCCGCGGCCCTGCTGTGGCGTCTGCACCTGCGCGGCGCGCCGCTCGGCGCGCGCTGGGCAGCGGTGGCCGACGGCTGGGCGCCGCTCGCGCGGGCGGGCAACTATGCCTTCAACGATGCGCACGCGGTGATGGCCTTTGTCGGGGCCGGACGGCGGGCGGATGCCGCCGCGGTGCTGGCGGCGCAGCAGGAGGCGATGCTGCGCGACGACGACAATGCCGCCTTCGTGCGCGAGGTGGGGCATCCGCTGTGCCGCGCCCTGGTGGCTTTCGGCGACGGCGACTACGGTGCGGTGGTGGCGCTGCTGCGCCCGATCCGTTCGATCGCGCACCGCTTCGGCGGCAGTCACGCGCAGCGCGACCTGATCGATCTCACCCTGCTCGAAGCGGCCTTGCGTGGCGGCGAGAGCGCGTTGGCGGCGGCCCTGGCGGCCGAGCGCATCGACCTGCGTCCGGCCAGCCCGCTGGCGCGGCTGTTCGTTGCACGCAGCGAGGCGCTGCCGCTGGCAGCCTGAGCCTTAGCCGGCGCCGCCGCTCAGCCCGGCAGCGCCGGCTCGCCGCAGTGCGCCAGCACTGCGGCATGGGTGGCGTCGCGCAGGCCGATCAGGTCGTGCCAGCCCGTGCCAGCGGCCTGCAGCGGGGCGCACAGCGTGACCTGCAGCGCCGCCGGATGCGGCAGCCAGTCGCCGTCGGGCAGCAGGCTGCGGGTGCCGGCGAGCGCCACCGGCAGCACCGGTATGCCGGCCACCGCGGCGGTCTGGAAGGCGCCCAGGCGGAAGGGCAGCAGGCCGGGCGCGCGCTGGAAAGTGCCTTCCGCGAAAAAAAGCAGGGGAGGGCCGTGGCGTGCCGCCTCGGCCAGTTCGCGCGCGTCGGCCACGCTGCGGCGGGCATCCAGGCGGTCCACGAAGCGCGCACCGAGGCGCGACAACAGGGGGCCGAGCAGGCGATGGCCGGCCAGTTCGCCCTTGGCGACGAAGCGTACCGGCGCCGGCAGCGCCGCGGCGAGCACCAGGCCGTCGAGGTAGCTGGCGTGGTTGGCCACCAGCACGCAGGGGCCGTC
>JAUVWV010000176.1 GCA_030603925.1 Thauera sp.
GAGATGCACTCGGCGCAGAAGAACGACCTATAGGCTTTCGACAAGGCGCTGTGGGGCCACGACGGCTTCACGGTGTCCAATGCCGCGCGTGCGGTGGCGATGGGGCTGACCGGCTCGCACTTCGTCAAGGTGCCGGCCGACGTGGCGCCCGAGACGCGGCGCTACTACCAGCAGCTCACCCGCTTCTCGGCGGCCTTCGCCTTCCTCGCCGACATCTCCATGGGCACCATGGGCGGCGCGCTGAAGCGCAAGGAGAAGCTCTCTGCCCGCCTGGGCGACATCCTCTCGCTGATGTACCTGGCCAGCGCCACGCTGCGCCGCTACGAGGCGGAAGGCCGCCAGGCGGCGGATGCGCCGCTGATGCACTGGGCGATCTGGGACTGCATGTTCAAGGCGCAGAACGCCTTCGAGGGGGTGATCGCCAATTTCCCCAACCGCTTCTTCGCGATGATCCTGCGCCGCCTGGTGGTGTTCCCGCTCGGACGGCCCTATGTGGTGCCCTCCGACCGTCTCGGCCACGAGGTTGCCCGCCTGCTGATCGAACCGGGCGCCACCCGCGACCGCCTCACCGCCGACGTCTATCTGCCTACCGACGTCGAGGAACCGGTGGGTGCGCTGGAGGCGGCGCTGCTCGCCACCGTGGAAGCCGAACCGATCGAGGCCAAGCTGAAGAAGGCGCAGAAGGATGGCCGCTTCAAACCCGGCCTGCTGGTCGGCGGCGGGGTGGATGTGGTGTGGCGCAAGGCGCTGGAGGCCGGCGTCATCAGCGCTGCGGAGTATGAAGTGGTCGAGCGGCGCAACCGCCTGCGCGACAAGGTCATCCGGGTGGACGATTTCCCCTACGATTTCGACCTGCGCGCCGCGCTGGCCGAGCTGCCCGCGGAGGCCGGCAAGCCGGCCACCGCCGCGGTGGAGAAGGTGGCTGCATGAGCCGCAGCGTCTACATCGTCGATGGCGCGCGCACGCCCTTCCTGAAGGCGCGCAACGCGCCCGGGCCTTTCGCCGCGGCCGATCTGGCCACCGCGGCGGGCAGCGCCCTGCTGGCGCGCCAGCGTTTCGCCCCCGACCAGCTCGACGAGGTCATCCTGGGGTGTGCCAGCCCCTCGCCGGACGAGGTCAATATCGGCCGGGTGGTGGCGCTGCGCATGGGCTGCGGGCAGAAGGTGCCGGGCTGGACGGTGATGAGGAACTGCGCCAGCGGCATGCAGGCGCTCGATTCGGCGATCGCCAACATCCAGGCCGGACGTGCGCAACTGGTGCTGGCCGGCGGGGTGGATGCGCTGTCGCGCGCCCCGCTGCTGTTCTCCGACACCATGGTGCGCTGGCTGTCGGGCTGGTACGCCGCGAAGACCACCGGGCAGAAGCTCGCCGCGCTGCGCAGCTTCAGGCTGGGGCATCTGGCGCCAGTGATCGGCATCATGAAAGGGCTCACCGATCCCATCGTTGGCCAGCTGATGGGGCAGACCGCGGAGAACCTCGCCCACCGCTTCCACATCAGCCGCGAGGAGATGGACAGCTACGCGGTGCGCAGCCATCAGCGCGTGGTGGCGGCGCAGGATGCCGGCTACTTCGATGGCGAGATCGTCCCGCTGATCGACCGCGACGGCACGGTCTGGCGCCATGACGACGGTGTTCGGCGGGACGCCTCGATGGAAGGGCTGGCGAAGCTCAGGCCCTTCTTCGACCGCACGTACGGGCGGGTCACCGCCGGCAACAGCTCGCAGATCACCGACGGCGCTGCCTGGCTGGTGCTGGCTTCCGAGGAAGCAGTGGCGCGCCATGGCCTGACGCCGCTCGGACGCATCGTGGACAGCCAGTGGGCGGGCCTCGACCCGGCGCAGATGGGCCTGGGTCCGGTGCATGCCGCCGTACCCATCCTGCAGCGCCACGGCCTCGCACCCAACCAGCTCGATGCCTGGGAGATCAACGAGGCCTTTGCCGCGCAGGTCATCGCCTGCCAGCGCGCGCTGGCCGACATCGACTACTGCCGCAGCGAACTGGGCCTGCCCGGCGCGCCCGGCGCGATCGACGAGGCCCTGCTCAACGCCGACGGCGGTGCCGTGGCGCAGGGCCATCCGGTGGGGGCAAGCGGCGCGCGCATCGTGCTGCACCTGCTCGCCCGCCTGCAACGCGACGGCGCGCGGCGCGGCATGGCCTCGATCTGCATCGGCGGCGGCCAGGGCGGTGCGATGCTGGTCGAACGCATCGGCTGAAACACGGCGCAACCGGGTGAGGCACCCGTCAGATGGTGCCCGCCGCAACGCTTACGTTCCTGTCCGGCCCCGTCTGGGGCCCCCTGCACCTCATCCGGGGCCGGGCATGGACGTATCCGCACACCAAAGGACAAGGTCGCCACGGGCGACGACGCGAGGACACATGGAGATCGGACTGGTGGTTGACGCTGCCTGCGACCTGCCGCCCGCCTTCCTGGCGGAACACGGGGTCGAGGTCTTGCCGATCGGCATCCGCCTGGGCGAGCGCCTGCTGGAAGACGTGCGCGACCCGGAGCGTACCGCGGCCTTCTATCGCGAGCGCCCGGATCGCCGCACCGAGCTGCATGCCGAGTCGCGTCCGCTCGACGCGGTCGGAATCGAAACGGCGATCCTCGAACGCTGGGCCACGCGCTACGACCACCTGCTGTGCATGACCATCACCGCCGGGCGCAGCCCGATCTACGCGCACGCCACCCGTGCGGTGCTCACCGTCGGCACGCGGGCGCGCGAGGCACGCCGCGCGGCCGGCCTGCCGCTGCGCTGGGGTGCCACGGTGGTGAACAGCCGCTCGATGTTCGCCGGGCAGGGCGTGCTCGCCTGGGAGGCCGCGCGCCTGCGCGCCGCAGGCGTAAGCCTGGGGGAACTCGAACTGCGCCTGCGCAGCCTGGCCGAGCACATCCATACCTATCTGGTGGCCGATGACCTGTACTTCGTCCTGCACCGCGCCGCGCGCAAGGGCGACCGCAGCGTGAACTGGGCGAGCTACGCGCTGGGCAACCTGCTCGACGTGAAACCCATCCTGCACTGCCACCGCGACACCACCGGGCCGGTGGCCAAGGCGCGCGGCTTCGAGGCCGGCGCGCGGCGTTTGTTCGACAACCTGTTGGCGCAGTGCGCGGCCGGACTGGAACTGCCCTGCGTCTGCCTGAGCTACGCCGGCGACCTGGCGCGTCTGGAGCGCCTGGGCGGTTTTGCCGAGTTCCGCGCGGCGCTGCAGACCCAGGGCGTGACCCTGCTGGTCAGCCAGATGAGCAAGACCGGCGCGATCAACGTCGGGGTCGGCAGCCTGAGCGTGGCCTTCGCCGCCACCCGGCACCAATTCTCATGAATGCGGCAAGACGCTGCCGCTGGAGCAGAAGAATGACTGTGAGCTACAAGAACTGGCGCATCGAGCGCGACGCGGAAGGCTTGGCCTGGCTGTGGTTCGACCGCTGCGAGGCGGCCACCAACACGCTGTCGGGCGAAGCGCTGGAAGAGCTGGAGCGCATCCTGCAGGCCTTCGACGGCGCCCCGCCGAAAGGCCTGGTGATCGGCTCGGCGAAACCGGCGGGCTTCATCGCCGGGGCCGACATCCACGAGTTCACCGCGCTGGACAATCCGGAGGCGGCACGCGCGCTGATCGAGCGCGGCTGGCGCACCTTCAACCGCCTGGCGGCCGCGCGTTATCCGACCCTCGCGCTGGTGCGCGGCCATTGCCTGGGCGGCGGCCTGGAGCTGGCGCTGGCCTGCCGCTACCGCGTGGTGGTGGATGAGCCGGGCACCCGCCTGGCCCTGCCCGAGGTGATGCTGGGCATCGTGCCCGGCTGGGGCGGCATGCAGCGCCTGCCGGCGCTGATCGGTCCGGCGCTCGCGCTGGACCTGATGCTCACCGGCAAGGGCGTGGATGCGCGGCGCGCCCGGCGCATCGGCCTGGCCGACGAATGCGTGCCGCCGCGGGTCATGGAGAATGCCGCACGCATGCTGGTGGTGTCCGGCCGGGCGCCGCGCCGCCTGCCCTTCATGCAGCGTCTGCTGAACGGCCCGCTGAAGGCGGTGGTCGCCGGCAAGGCGCGCAAGCAGGCCGCCTCCCGGGTGCGCCCGCAGCACTACCCGGCGCCCTTCGCCATCATCGACATCTGGGCGCGCCACGACGGCAATGCGCTCGCCGCCGAGCGTGAGATGGCGGGCATCTTCGGCTCGCAGACGGCGAAGAATCTGGTGCGCGTGTTCTTCCTGCAGGAGCGCCTGAAGGGCTTCGGCAAGGACGGCGACGGCGTGCCGCGCCGCGTGCACGTGGTGGGCGCCGGCGTGATGGGCGGCGACATCGCCGCGTGGTGCGCCCTGCGCGGCATGACGGTGACCCTGCAGGATCAGTCGGTGGAGCGCATTGCGCCGGCCATCGCCCGGGCGGCGAAGCTGTACGACAAGAAGTTTCGCGGCGATGCAAAGCAGGCGCGCTTCACCCTCGACCGCCTGATCGCCGACCCGCAAGGCCACGGCGCGGCGCACGCCGACGTGATCATTGAGGCCATCTTCGAGAACCTGGAGGCCAAGCGCGAACTGTTCCGCAGCCTGGAGGCGCGCGCCAGGCCGGATGCGGTGCTCGCTACCAACACCTCCAGCCTGCGCCTGGAAGACATTGCCGGTGCGCTGGACAACCCGGCGCGCTTGGTCGGCATCCACTTCTTCAATCCGGTGGCGATGATGCCGCTGGTCGAGGTGGTGGAGGGCGCCGGCGCCGACCCGCAGGCGCTCAAGAGGGCCGCCGCCTTCGTGCGTGCCATCGACAAGCTGCCGCAGCCGGTGAAGTCGGCGCCGGGCTTCCTGGTCAACGCGGTGCGCGGCCCCTACATGCTTGAAGCGCTGCGCTGTGTGGAAGAAGGCATCGCCCCCGAGGTGGTGGACGAGGCCCTGCTGGCCTTCGGTATGCCGATGGGGCCGGTCGAACTGGTCGACACCGTGGGGCTGGACATCGCCGTGGCGGCCGGCAAGGCGCTCGCTGGCGATGCCGCCGCCGAGGCGCCGCAGCGCCTGCTCGAGCTGGTGGCCGCCGGCCGCCTGGGCAAGAAGAGCGGGCAGGGCTACTACCGTTGGGAAGGCGGGAAGGCGGTGAAGGGCGCCGCCGGCAGCGTGCCCGACGGGCTGGCCGAGCGCATCCTCACGCCTTTGCTGCGCGCCGCCCAGCGCTGCGTGGACCAGGGTGTGGTGAGCGACGCCGAACTGGCCGACGCCGGGGTTATATTCGGTACAGGCTTCGCACCGTTCACCGGCGGGCCGCTGAATTTCCTGCGCCAGGGCGGCTTCGGCCGGCGCGGCGGGGCGGCGGCGCCGGCCGCAGTGGCGGCCGCGGCCACCCACTGACCCGCCGCACGGAGATTCCCATGCCCGACACCCCCCAGACCCCCGAAACCCCCGTCTGCCTGCCCGACGGCAAGCAGCCCGCGCTGCGCGTGATGCCCATGCCGGCCGACCTCAACCCGGCCGGCGACGTGTTCGGCGGCTGGATCATGGCGATGGTGGACATCGCCGGGGCGATTCCCGCGCGGCGCCGCAGCAAGTGCCGGGTGGCCACCATCGCGGTGAATTCCTTCCTCTTCAAGCAGCCGGTGTCGGTGGGCGACCTGGTGAGCTTCTATGCGGAAGTGAGCTCGGTGGGGCGTACCTCGGTGACGGTGGATGTCGAGGTGTTCGCCGAGCGCGATCCGGAGAACCCGGTGGTGGTGAAGGTCACCGAGGCGCGGCTGACTTATGTGGCGGTGGATGACAAGGGCCGCAAGCGCCCGATTCCACCCGAATGACCGGTGCGGCGCGCCCGGCCGGGCGCAAGGCACAGCAAGAACGAAACAGGAGGAGAACGCAGTGAACAGACTCAAGATCCGCAAGGTGGCCGTGCTCGGCGCCGGCGTGATGGGCGCGCAGATCGCCGCCCATTGCGCCAGTGCCGACGTGCCGGTGGTGCTCTTCGATCTGCCGGCGAAGGAGGGCAAGCCCAATGCCGTGGTCGACAAGGCCCTGGCCGCGCTGAAGAAGCTCGACCCGGCGCCGCTGGCCAGCAAGGACCGGCTGGCCTTCATCGACGCGGCCAACTACGGCAGCGACCTCGAACAGTTGCGCGACTGCGACCTGATCATCGAGGCGATCGCCGAGAAGATGGAGTGGAAGCTCGACCTCTACGCCAAGGTCGCGCCCTACCTCCGTGCGGATGCGATCTTCGCCTCCAACACCTCGGGGCTGTCGATCAACGCGCTCGCCGAAGGCATGCCGGCCGCACTGCGCGGGCGCTTCTGCGGCATCCACTTCTTCAACCCGCCGCGCTACATGCCGCTGGTGGAACTGATCGCCACCCGCGACACCGATGCGGCCATGCTCGATGCGCTGGAGACCTGGCTCACCAGCCGCCTGGGCAAGGGCATCGTGCGCGCCAAGGACACCCCCAACTTCGTCGCCAACCGCGTCGGCGTGTTCTCCATCCTCGCGGTGATGCACCACACCGCCCGCCTCGGGCTGGGCTTTGACGAGGTCGATGCGCTCACCGGGCCGCGCATCGGCCGCCCCAAGAGCGCCACCTACCGCACCGCCGACGTGGTCGGCCTGGACACCCTGGCGCACGTGGTCGGCACCATGCAGGCCACCCTGCCGGACGATCCCTGGCATGCCCATTTCGCAAGCCCCGCGTGGCTGCAGGCGCTGATCGCCAAGGGTGCGCTGGGGCAGAAGACCCGCGCCGGCATCTTCCGCAAGGAAGGCAAGCAGATCATGGTGCTCGATCTGGCGAAGCAGGACTACCGGCCGAGCGGCGGCGAGGTGGCCGCCGAGGTGGATGAGATCCTCAAGCTGCGCGATCCGCAGGAGAAGTTCGCCCGCCTGGCCGCCAGTCCGCATCCGCAGGCGCAGTTCCTGTGGTCCATCTTCCGCGACGTGTTCCACTACTGCGCGGTGCACCTGGGGGCGATCGCCGACAACGCCCGCGACCTCGATCTGGCCATGCGCTGGGGCTTCGGCTGGGCGCAGGGGCCGTTCGAGACCTGGCAGGCCGCCGGCTGGCGCGAGGTGGCCGAAATGGTGCGCGCGGACATCGACGCCGGGCGCGCAATGGCCAGTACGCCGCTGCCGGGCTGGGTGTTCCAGCGCGCCGGCGTGCATGAGGCCGCCGGCTCCTACAGCGCCGCGGACGATGCGCTGAAGGCGCGCTCCGCGCTGCCGGTGTATGAGCGCCAGCTCTACCCCGAGCAGGTCATGGGTGAAGCGCCGCGCGC